>NZ_CP147020.1:3760000-4100000 GCF_037126435.1 Bernardetia sp. ABR2-2B
TACTTTTTTGAAAGAATAGAAAGCTGCAGACCTTTGAATCCCAGTAGGCGAGTATTCAGTAGGAATAAATGATTCCAATGTATTTAAAGAGGTTAAGCCTTTAGTCTCATGCACTTTAAAACCTATGGCTAAACCCAACTGTGAGGCAAAATAATATGATGCTTTTTCTTTAGTCTCCGAATCAGAGTTACTTTCAACCTCTGTTGAACTACTACCGCCCCAACTATCATTCCCCCAATCATCATCTTCTTCAAAAATAGGAAGGATATATTGCTTTTTTAGCTCAAGAGAAGTATAAGGCTGCTTTGGGGATTTGTACTTACCCCATTCGAATTGCCTATAACCTTTTAGCTTTTGGTCCATAACTTTTTTGTAAAGTTGCTGCATAAAGCTTTGCTGATGTTTGAAGATGAGTGGGTTTTGTTTAGCAGTATATTGATATACTATAGTCCACTCTTGTGCTTGTGTATTGTTAGCTAATAGCCAAGCAATACTTAATAAAAGAATTATTTTCTTGTACATATGCTTATTTTTTAAAGTTGAGACATAAGATACCTGTTTAAACATTTTACCTCCTGCTTCTTGATATTCTGTATTTATACTTGTTAGCTTTTATGGAATGGTTAAAATTTTACGTTAAATATGAAAGTAGCGATAATTTTCTTAAAATAAGGTATTTAGTGCGAATTATTTAAGGAAAAAGAACTGGTAGTCGTACTGGAAATTTGGACAAAAAAAATCCTCACTCCTTTTTTTGATTGGAATGAGGAAGTTTTGGTTTTATAGATACTTAAAAACACAAATCTAAGATTTGAAAACTGATAAATCGTAGTCAAAGACAATGGTTAGCAGAGAATATCAAACACAAAAACCACGGCTACAAGCCGAATACATATAAATCATTCGTTAAAAACGAGCGATAGCAATTTTTGGATAGCCAAGAAAGAGCAGGGGGTACAGGCGAACTGCTAAGATTATTCATAATTTATTCTTTTTATAACTTTATAGTCTATCTAATCATTTTCTATAAAAACGCAAACCTCTTTGAATTAGTTTTTTATTAATTTAAAAAATAATCATCAACTACACAAAATACAAAAAAAAATCCTCACTCCTTTTTTTGATTGGAATGAGGAAAATTTGATTTTACAAATACTTGAACACACAAGTCTAAGACCTTATCCTGTCCCATATTTTTTTGGGTTAGCCAGTTTATAGCCTTGAACTATTAAACTAAGCATCTTATACCCTTTCCATATTGTCATTTCGCCAGGTAGAGGTTGTTTTTTAGATGGTGTAAATCCACCTAACACAGCGATGCGTATCAAAGCCTCTTGAAGGTAGCGTATTTTTTTCTGACTTTGTTTTCCTAACACCTCTAGTTGTATCTTTGTCAATACTTGATCAGCAGAAATATCTTCATAGTCTTCTGCCAGTTTTTTGAGCAAATAAAGTTGCCAAGCTACAATGGAGAGTAAGCTTATAGCATTAGATAGTGAAGTAAATGTATCAAACTGTAGTTTTTCTACTCGTAAACCCTGTTTAAGCACATAATGCCAACGCTCAATAGTCCAACGTTTTTTGTAGTGTTCTATACAAAGAAGTGCCTGTTGAAGGGTAACTATTTTTTGAGTGGTTAGTAGATACCATTCTACTGCCTCTTGATCTTTGGGAGGGTGCATTTCTTTAGCTATAATAAGAGATAAAGGATGTTCTGATCCCTTTTTCCTTTGCGAAGGTGGGCAAATAATATCTCCCCAGCTTATTGTAAGACGAGCTCTTCTAGCTTCTCTAGTTTTGCTCTTAGGTAGAAAAACATCTATCTCTGATAATGATGAAAAACTAACTTGCCCTAGAGCTATCTTCTCTCCATTTGCATATACTCTACGACGTAAATGATGCACTCTAAATAACAACTCCACATTTCTACCACGAGTAGCATCAATATATTCATAAAAATCACTCTCTCTATCAGAAACTACAATTACCTTAGAAACATCTTTTAAACGATGGCTAATATCTTGTAGAGCCTCTAACCAACGATAACTTTCTTTTTCTTCTATTGGAAGGTGAGGAATTACTTTTTTTTCTTTACTGCCCACTGTAGGCGCCCATATCTTTTGTGAAATCAAACCCAAAGGAATACCTGCTTCCGTAGTAACTAAAGCACTATGAACACAAAGACCTAGAATAGGCTTGCCAGTACTACCTCCTAAGTCACCTAAACCTTCACTAGCCAAATGACCTCCAAAATTCAAATCTGTTGTATCCTGGTGAACCAAAACCATAGATTCAGAAGAACAACGAAGAGAAGATTGACGATAATGTCCGTAGCTAATATCTACTTCTTCCTTTGAAAAAATACGCCAAGCTGCTTTTCGTAGGCTATTACCTACGCTACTACTGAAAGAGTTTTCTGGAGTAGCTAATAATTTATCTGCCATCTTCGAAATACTCTTCGCTTCTCGTAAGTCTTCAACACCACAACCCATAAATTCTCGTTCGCTCCAATGTTCCAAAGGTTGATATAACATAAAATGAAGGTAAGAATAGTAAACAAATAAAATCAATACAAAACAATAGCCAAAATTGAAAAGTTTATGGGACAGGATAAGGTCTAAGACTTGACGAACTGATAGGTCGTAGTCATCGCTTCGCTAAAGACAACGCCCAACATTCATTTTTTATTTTTCTTTTGATGGAAGACTACGAGCAACAGAAGACTACGAGCAACAGAGGGCTATTGAATCTTGATTTATTTTATTTCCGTTCAATAAGTCTCTAAAAATTGAATCAGCTTTTAAACTCAATTTGTTTCCATATATATTATTGTTGAAATCGTGTGCATCGATTTTTAAACTATTTTTTATTTCGGAAAGAATTTTTTGTTCAGAATGACTACTAATCCTATTTTCATTCCAATTATTCAGAGCAAAAGCTGAAATAACAGCAATAAAAATTGATAAAAATTCAAGTCCGAACTTTCTCCAATATTTGGGTTTAAACTTCTTTTTCAAAATAGAGATAAAAATAAACAGCAATTCCAAAATCTGTTGCATCGGTTGATACCAGTCTGTAACCTTTCGATGCAAGTTCGTTTAATTTTTCCTGAATGTCTTTTGTTGACTTTTCAATTATATGCTCTTTATTGGCAAACATCTTTGAGTAGTAAATCAATGATTCTAATTTGTATTCTTTCATATTGTTTGTTTTCAGTTCGTAAATAATAGCTAACCTGCGTAGGCTATGCGTATTTTTTTGTTTTAAGTTTTCGTAGAAAGCTTAAAGATAAAAAAACATTTTGAATCTGTGAAAACACAAAAACCACGGCTACAAGCCGAATACATATAAATCACTCGTTAAAAACGAGCGATAGCAATTTTTGGATAGCCGAGAAAGGGCAGGGTGACTTGATAAATGATAGGTAGGTTTATAAGGCTTTTTTATAATATCTTCTAAACTTATCAGACTTCTTCAATATTTTATTGATTTCAATTTGTTCTATTCCTATTAGGTTTACTATCATTGTGTAAAATAGAATTTGAGAATAATTAAACAGATACCACAAGTTATATTTTGTTTCAATATTTCCATCATGATTTACATGAGTTAGTGTATTTCGACAATTCTTTATCTCTTTAGCAAATTCTTCAAACTCATTTTCATCAATAAAACCATCTAAAGCCACTTTTAATTTGTTCAGATAGTGCATTACCTTGCGCTTATAATCTATATCATCCACTTGTTTAGGTACTTTAAAGTATTTATTATAAAACTCTAGCTCTTCATCTGTAAGTTTTAACAATTCCTTATTTTTCCTAATTTTATCATACCCTTTTTGCTTCAGTTCATTTAATCGCTTTCTATTTTGAGGATAATCTATTTCATTATCTCGGTTATAAAATGTTTCAATGGCTTGACAGATATTAAGTAAACCATTAGTAAATTGAACATTTGTTAACCTAGTATTTCCTTTTTTCCAAAAAGGTAAAACAGCATGTAAAAAAATATCAATAGAACTATGATATGTATCGTAACTTTCAAACCACTTAGATAAATAATTAATTAATACTTCCTGTCTATTGTGTTGAGAGCAAAAAAACATATAATGAGCAGTAAGTCTCTTATTATCAACTTTTTGATTTGAAAAAGTATTAAAAACTCTAATAGCTCCTCCCTTATGCCATTCATCTGTATTATCTGTTACAGCAAATTCATCTATAGTCGAAATTGGATAACCAACAGCAAATGCTAAAAATGCCCTAAACTTTGCTGATAAATTGAAATACTCTTGAAGAGAAGTAGCAGTATCAAAACTAAACTTAACATAATGTTTGACTTCTAAATCATAGTTTCTGAGTAGTAAACCTCCTTTAGAGTAAAGGTTTCTACTTATAGTTGCAGAGCAATTTTCTCCAACTTGAAACTCTGTATGAGGAATAGAAGGTATAACTACACTATTATTTTGAGGAGTATATTTGTTATGGAAAAAAATCTGTGTAGTATCAATCCAAGAGTCTAGATAGTTGTAACGAAATGAGTAACTATTAAATTTAATGTCTTCAGGAGAATAGAAATGTGTGCCAATAAAAGCAATTTGAGGTCTGTAAACAGATTCATAGAAGTTATTAGTGATTTGTTGTTCTAATATTGGTGCACCATCCTCACCTTTAGAGTGATCGTAAAGGGTTATATGTTTGCCTCCAGAAACTATTCCTAAAATAATTTTATAGTAATTATTGACTTCCTGTTCTCTTTCAATTATAATTTCACCTGCGATATCTCTTTCAGAAAAAAGTATTAATTTAATTTCGTTCTCTTTCTGATTAATAGTAAGAATGCCAGGAATTTTGACTTCTTGTTTTTTTGGAGAAAACCATTCTCCCCTATACTCTTGTATTTCTTTCATCTAAAATTATTTTTTTATAAAAAGTTTTACATTAGAATGGTTTTTAGATTTATAAAGTTCATTTTCAAGATAGAAAACAATCTACAAAAACTCCCCAGTATAATTCTCCTTCAATTCAGAAAGTTCCTTTGGCGTTCCTTCAAAACAAAGATAGCCACCATTTTTTCCTCCTTCTTTTCCTAAATCAATGACCCAATCGGCTGCACGAATAACCTCTACATTGTGTTCGATGATGATAGCAGAATGTCCGTGTTCTATCAAGGCATTGATGGATTTGAGCAGCTTCGAAATATCGTGAAAATGCAAACCTGTGGTAGGCTCATCAAAAATAAATAAAATATGCTCTCGGTTGGCTCTATCACTTGCACTTTTGGTAAGAAAGGCTGCCAACTTCACACGCTGCGCCTCACCTCCAGAAAGTGTGTTGGAAGACTGCCCCAACTGAATATAACCCAAACCTACCTCTTGCAAGGGCTTCAAACGTGCCATAATTGGTTTTGATTCTGCAAAAATTTCTATGGCTTCATCTACGGTCATATCCAAAACATCAGCGATATTTTTTTCTTTGTATTCTACCTCCAAAACTTCCGACTGAAAACGCTTTCCTTTACAGGCTTCACAGGTCAGATAAATATCAGCCATAAACTGCATTTCTATTTTTATCTTGCCTTCGCCTTGACAGTTTTCGCAGCGTCCACCCTCTACATTGAAAGAAAAATAAGCAGGTGTAAATCCTCGCTGTTTCGAAATGGTTTGGTCTGCAAAAAGTGCACGGATATAATCATACGCCTTCACATACGTAACAGGATTGGAACGAGAAGATTTACCAATCGGATTTTGGTCGACCATTTCTACGCTCGTTACTTTCTTTAGATTTCCTGCTAGTTTATCCATTTTTCCACTCTCGTCATTGTGGTTTCCCAAATGCTTTGAAAGCGCAGGATAAAGCAGTTTTCTGACCAAAGTAGATTTTCCAGAACCCGAAACGCCTGTAACTGTCGTCAAGATTCCCAAAGGAAATTTTACAGAAATATTTTTAAGATTGTGTTCCCTTGCGCCCACTACTTCAATATATTCATTCCAATTTCGTGGCTTTTGAGGAATAATTACTTGCATTTCATCACGCAAATATTTGGCTGTGTAACTATCCGAATCCTTTATAAGTTCTTCTAAAGTTCCTTGAAAAGTAAGATTTCCACCATTTGCACCTGCATCTAATCCAATATCTATGATTTGGTCGGCTGCTTTCATTACCTCTTCCTCGTGTTCTACAACGATAACTGTATTTCCCAAATCACGCAGTTTTTTCAAGACCTTTATCAAATTTTGTGTATCTCTTGGGTGCAGACCAATACTTGGCTCATCCAAAATGTACATCGAACCCACCAAAGCAGAACCCAAAGAAGTTGCTAGTTTTATACGTTGAAATTCTCCACCTGAAAGTGTAGCTGTTTTTCTATTTAAAGTAAGATATTGCAAACCAACTTCTCCCAAATATTGCAAACGGTTTCTTATCTCTATCAAAATTCGTTTCGAAACGCTTTCTTGATGTTCTGTAAGTTGTAGTTGTGCAAAAAAGTCTATCAGCTCGTCTAAGGGAAGTAAAACCAATTCTTGAATAGATTTTGAATCAATCTTGACATAACCTGCTTCTTTTCTGATGCGTGTTCCGATACAGTCTGGACAGGTTTTTCTACCTCTATATTTTGATAATAAAACTCTGTACTGAATCTTGTAACTTTCACTTTCCATAAAAGCAAAAAACTCATCTAATCCTTTGAAATATTTATTTCCTGTCCAAAGAAGTTGTTGCTGCTGCTCTGTCAAGTCTTGATAAGCTCTGTGAATAGGAAAATCAAAATCAATTCCTTTTTTTATGAGTGGATTGAGCCATTTACTCATTTTTGGTGTTCTCCAAGGCGCAATTGCACCCTCATAAACCGACATTGTTTTGTCTGGAATAATCAAATCTTCATCAATTCCCAAAACAGTTCCGAAACCCTCACACGTACGACACGCACCATACGGACTATTAAAACTAAAAAAGTTGATATTTGGCTCTTCGAAAAGCATTCCGTCGGCTTCAAAACGGTCTGAAAAACTTCTCGTTTCCATATCTTTTCCTTTTTGATAAATCTCAACGACACAATCGCCCTTACTTTCATAAAATGAAGTTTGCACAGAGTCAGCAATTCTGAAACGGTTTTGCTCGTCATCTTTTCTAACAACTCCTCTATCAATCAGAATAAATAAATCTAATTTTGAAATTCTCTTTAGTTCTGCTGTCTGTTCTTTTGTGAGTTTTGAAACAGGAGCTTTTGATTTTTTTGCTGTTGTTTTCTTTGTCTTACTTGCTTTTTTTAGCTTTTTCTTCTCTTCTTCGTAATCTTTTTGTTTATCGCCTTTGTGTTCGTCTAAAAAGGATTCTAGGTTTTGTTCCGTTTGATCTTTTCCAGACTGTGCTTCTGGGTCTATTTCTTTTGGCAATAACTGCTCAATAAAAATAACATCTTCCCCTGCTTTTATTCTTGTAAAACCTTGTTGTAATAGGATATTTAATTGGTCTTCAAGCGTTCTTTCTGCTGGAACTACCAAAGGCGCAAGTACCATATATTTCGAACTTTCCTCAAAACTCTCTATAAAATCTACCACATCAGAAACATTGTCTTTCTTGACCATCTCTCCAGAAACAGGCGAATAAGTAACTCCAATTCTTGAAAAAAGAAGCTTTAGATAATCATAAATTTCTGTCGTCGTTCCTACCGTAGAACGTGGATTTCTTGTATTCACTTTCTGCTCCACAGCAATAGCAGGGGAAACGCCACGAATCCAATCTACATCAGGCTTTTCCATTCTCCCCAAAAACTGACGTGCATAGCTACTCAAACTCTCCACATACATGCGCTGACCTTCTGCAAAAAGTGTATCAAAGGCTAGTGATGACTTCCCAGAACCCGAAACGCCTGTAATGACAATCAGTTTGTTTCTCGGCACAGCAAGACTAATATTTTTAAGATTGTTTACTCGTGCGCCCTTTATGACTATATTTTTCTTGGTATCGTAGTTTTCTAGTTCGTTTACTCGTTTTTCTTCTGCTTCTTTTGCTGCTATTTCTTCTTTTGTGAGAGATTTTTCTGTTGTAGTGGGCATTTTGGGAGTAATCTATATTTTGAAATTATGTAAAACAGACATTCCTGTCTGTTTGAATTTATATTTATCATTTTTTAGACAGATTGGGAAGTCTGTCATACAAAGTTCAATTAGCAAAAATAACCAATTTTAGACGAAAAAGTTAGCAAGAATCATAATTTTGTCAAGGAGCTATTTACTTCTCAACCTATTTTATTAAATTAAAGAATCATTTTTAACTAGAAAGAATAGCTATGAATCCGTATTTTATCTTGCCAACTATGCGACTGTATCTAAGACCTATTGATATAGAGGATGCAGAAGAAGTTTTTGAATATAAATCCAATAAAAAAGCTAATAAATTTCAAGGGTTTATTCCAAAAAATAAGGAAGAAGTAGAAGATTTTATTCAAAAAAAAACAGCTAGAGAAATAAATATTGAAAATACTTGGTTTCAGTTTGTCATCATTCACGAACGAGATACTAAAATTATTGGAGATGTTGGACTTCATTTTTTGGAAGGAGGAAACAACCAAGTCGAATTTGGAATTACACTAAATTCAGAGTATCAACAACAAGGATATGCAAAAGAAGCAATGAAAACAGTTATTTCATATCTTTTTAGAGATTTGAATAAACATCGAATTATCGCATCAATAGACCCAAGAAATATATCTTCTATAAAATTAATGAAAAGTCTGAATATGAGAAAAGAAGCTCATTTTGAAAAAAGTTTGTTCTTCAAAAATGAATGGGTTGATGATTTGATTTATGCGATTTTGAAAGAAGAATATGGGAAGGTTTTGTAATCAATTCATTAAAAAAACAAAAAAATTAATACATTATACAATTTATATCAAAAAATATAAATAGTTTTAGATTGATTTTGTAACTAAATCAATGTCAAAGTCAGTACAACAAATAAAAATAAGGGGAGAGCGTAATTTTTTAGATTCACTTTATCAAAATTTACAATCTCAATGCAATTATATTCATTCAAAAAATCATTTCAAATTCTTGCCTTTCTAGGTGTTTTCTCAATTGTCCTAATTTCCTGTAAAGAAATTTCAGAAGATGTTGCTCCGATAGAAATTCCAGAGCGTTTAGAAATTTCTCCTACTTCTCAAAGTGTAATGATTGGAGAAACAGCAACCTTTACTACAGCTTTTTTCGATAATATGGGCAATTCTATCGCTAGTCCTTCCGACATTGGTTGGACAAGTAGTGATTTATCTGTTGCCAGTATAACTCAAGATGGAGAAGCTACAGGACTTTCAGCAGGACAAACCACTATCAAAGCCACCTACCAAACCGTAGAAGCCACAGCACTTCTGACCGTTGTGTCTGATAATAATCAGGTAGCTACCGTAACAATAACGCCTTCATTGAGTGAAATTACTCTTACAGAAATGGCAAGTTTAGAGTTTTCTGTAAAGAATAATTTGGGAGAAGAACTCACAGGAAAAACAGCTACTTGGACAAGTGGAAATATAGAACTGGTAACTGTAGAAAACGGACAAGTAACGGCAGAAGATTATGGAACAGCAAACGTTACAGCAACAGTAGATGGAATACAAAGCAGCCCTGCTACTGTTCAAGTAGTTAGAAAGGCTGATTTTACTAACAGAAGTAATGGAAGCGCAAAATTGAGGATAGAAAACGATGTACTGCAAGTTGTTTTGAGTGAGGATTTTTCTACTTCTACTTCTCCACCAGACTTGAGAGTTTATTTGGGAGATAATAGTGGTAATGTAAATGATGCCGTAGAGTTGGCAACTTTAAATACGAGAAGTGGAGGAAAAACTATAAATGTTCCTTCTGAAATTTCGATTACAGAGTATCGTTATGTTCTTATCTGGTGCAAACAACTTGGTGGAATGTATGGTGTGGCTGATTTGGGAGAGTAGAATCTACAAACTAAATTTTATCTAACTTTGTCAGTAGTCTGTAACCAGACTCTGACAATAGTTTAGTTTGTGTATGTTAAACTGCTAACAAAGCTTTCTCACTTCATTTAATTTTATCAAAAAATGAAATTTAAAAACCGTTCCTATAAAAAGGAGCTAATGGACGACCTCAATCTCGCTTCTGCTGATCTCAAAAAAAATCTTGATGAATTAGAATTTATAAATACAACTTTAGGAGGCTATAAGGTCTTGACTTCGGCTTTAGATACGCTCTATAAAGAAAATAAAATTAAGAAGAATCAAGAAAGTCAAAATCAAAAAACGGTAACTCTTGCAGATATTGGAAGTGGGGGAGGAGATACGCTTCGTCAGATTGCGAAATGGTTTGATAAGAAAAATATTACTACCAAACTAACAGGAATTGATGCTAATGATTTTATGATAAATTATGCTCAAAATAAATCAAAAGACTTTCCTCAAATTAGCTATGAAAAACTAAATGTGTTTGATATTGATTCTTCCAATGAAAATAAATACGATTGGGCTACGATGTCATTATTTTGCCATCATTTTACAGATGAAGAACTGATTTCTATTTTTAAGAATGTTTCTAAACTGACCTCAAAAGGATTTATAATTAATGATTTACATAGAAACCCAATAGCTTATTACAGTATTTATTTTCTTACTCGTCTCTTTAATGGTTCTTATTTAGTGAAAAATGATGCTCCTCTTTCTGTTCTTCGTGCCTTCAAAAAGCAAGATTTGATTACTCTTTTAGAACAAGCAGGAATAAAAAAATATAGAATAAAGTGGCAATGGGCATTTCGTTTTCAAGTAATTGTTGAGAAAAAATAGTGATTAATGAATTTCTTTTGAAGAATGGTAGTTATATGCTTAATTAAACCTCTCTTAAAATTTTAATTTATAGCTGTATGAATTACTCTCTCTCTTGGCTCATTTCAGAACATGAAAAGCTACAAAAGCAAGACAAAAATCTTAATTATTTATTCTTTTGGGGACATCGCCCAACTAATGACGGAAGTTTGAGCAAAACTATTTTTAGTCAATGGTGGGAAAAGGAATTTTCTGTAAATGGAATAATTTATCCAACAGCAGAACATTTTATGATGGCAGAAAAAGCTCGTTTGTTTGAAGATAATAAAATTTTAGAAGAAATCTTAAAAGCCAAAACACCAGCAGAAGCCAAAAAATTAGGCAGGAAAGTGAAAAAATTTAACGATACAGTTTGGAAAGAAAATCGCTTCAAAATCGTCGTAGAAGGAAATTATCATAAATTTTCTGACCCAGATTATAAAGCATTTTTACTTGGAACAGGAACTAAAATTCTTGTGGAAGCAAGTCCAGTAGATGCAATTTGGGGAATTGGTTTGGCACAAGATGCAAAAGGAGTTTATAATCCAAATACGTGGCGAGGACTGAATTTATTAGGTTTTGCACTGATGGAGGTTAGGGATAGACTGATACACGAGGCTTAATTTTTAATTAAAAAAGCCATTACAAAAATTGTAATGGCTTTATAGATTCGCTACTACTACGTGTGCGAGTTGTCTTAAATATTTTGTAGTATTTTTATTGTATTTTCAGAGAATTATTCATCATACCACTCTCTGAACATTTTGAACCATTTTTCCATTTTTTTCTCTTTATAAACAAAGCTAATTGTACCTTCTGCGATTTGTTCTTCGTTGTTTCCATCATTATTAGAAAACATTTTTACATTCATTTTGTAAGTTTGTCCTTCTTTGAAAGTAGCTTTGTTTTGGTATAAAGTGTACATAAAAGCATAGTCAAGGATGTTTTCACGAGAAGAAATCATTTGATGACCGTGGTTATAGCAGAAAATATCTGTTTTCTTTTTAGCAGAAATCATTTTATTCCATTTTGCAGTAGAATTACGAAGAGCTACACGGTCACCTTTTTTACCATTCATTTCATAAACGATATTCAACTGGCAATCCGAACCACAACTTGTTCCGATTTTTTCTTTGAAATAAGCTCCTAAGAAAATATCATCTCCCATATCTCTTGTTTTGATGAAATTACTAGGATTTTCTGTTGGCTTATCTCCATATTTATAATTGAAACGAGTGTAGCTATCTACAAAAACTACTTTACCTACATTTTCTTTATAGGCTTTGTATTCCATTAGTTGCGCTCGTTTTTTCTCATCTGCTTTTGCTTTTCCTTTGCTCATCATTTGCTCAAATTTTGCTTGAGCAGTTTCGATGTCATAGACCTCTAATTTAGATTCATCTTTAGCAAAAACGTCTGATACAGTTTCTGTTCCATCTAATTCGTATCTGTGTGTACTTTTGTTATTTACGCCTATCAAAACTCCATCTTCTGCTTCTACAAGCCAAATAGATTGAAAGCTACCATAACGATAAACATTTGTTCCTAGTTTTTTTGTTTCTTTGTCATTAAGTTTGAACTCATATTTAGCCCCTTCTTTGTTATAAAAGACCTCTAACTTGTTTACAAACTTATCGCCATCACGCCCAGTGAACTTCATTTTTAATGTTCTCTGACGACGTTTTGCGCCCATTGCATTTTCAAACTCCACACCGTCTAGTGCTTTGTATGTTCCAGATATTCCTTTGTCATCTGAAAAATCTTCGCCGTAAGGGTCACCAGCTTCTTTTGCTTTCTTTGCCTTTCCAGCAGCAGCTCCACCACCTTCAGCAGCAGCAGCAGCTTTAGCTAATTTTGCTTTGAGTTTTTTTCCAAATTGTGCATTTGCATCATTCGACACACCTACTGCACATAACATTGCCGTAGCAAGGGCAGCACTTTTGAATAAATTGACTAATTTCATAATAAAATTTTTGTTAGTAGTACGATTAAATAAATTTGAAGTAATTGCTCTGCTCAATACAGAACATTAAAATTGATTTTTGAATAAATGAGATTGATATTTTTTGGCTTTGTGATACCTCAACGACGGCAAAGCCTCGTTGACGGTTAAATAATTTACCAGCTAAAACTGACAGCAGAAGTACGAACATTTATAGAACCTTTTGAACCTCTTTTTCCATCATAAGGACTATGGTTTTCGTGTTTTCCACCATTTCCACCTTGATTATTTATAGTGTAAGTGAATGTTCTGACGCTTGGGTCTTTGATGATAGTTACATCTCCACCATCTCCACCATTTCCTCCTCGTGTGTTATCTCTGCCATAGCTGCCACTTCCTCCTTGTAAATTTAGTGTCAGAGGAGCATTCGGACTCATTTTTAATTTTCTCAAAACCTGTCCCGAACTAGCATCTTTAATTTCTATTTGATTTACTTTCTCGCCATTTCCTGTTGTAGTTGCTTTTACAGACATAATTATATCTTTTCCATTTTTTCCTCTATATCCTGCCGAAACAGTCAAGTGAACAACTCCACCACGTTCTCCAAAATAATTGACGTGCAAACCAGTATTGTAATGAACAGGAAGTTTAGCTGATGTTTTGATATTGGATTGATACTTCGATTGTGCACTTACAACGACATTATCATTTGGGATTACATTTGCATTTTCTGCTATTGTGAGCGTTTCCTCTCCAAATAATCCACCTTTTACAGTAATTTTGAAGTCATCCCAAGGCATTTTGCCACCTAAGTTTTTTGTTTTCAAGACTGTTCCATCAGCTAGAGTAGCTTGGATTCCATAATTCATTTTTACTAAATGTCCTGTTTCGTCTTTGTCACTAATCCATTTTACAGCGATATTTTTGACTTTTTTTCCTTTGAGTGAGTTGGCTAATGCTTCTGCTGCATCTATTTCAGCTTGTTTTTCTACAAGTTCTGCACGGTCTTCTGATTGTGCAGCAACTGTTTTGCGAATGTAGTTTTCTATTTTACTGATATGACCTGCGTGGTCTTTATCTACACTTTCCTTTTCTGTAAGGATGTATTTTATAGTTGCTTTTCCTCCAGACCATTTGATATAATAAAAATTATCATCAATGAATACCACTCGGTGTTTTTTATCTTTGAAATAAGCAGGATATTCTTTCAAGTCAGGAGCGTAAGGCTCTTCTATAATTCCTGCTCGGTTGATAACCAATTTAGAAATAGAATTACCATTTTTCTCTAAACTGATAGGCCACGGCTTAGATACTTTTTCAAATTTGTATTTGTGATACTTTGGCTCTGTAAGTTTGAAAATGTTGAGCGAAGTGGCTGTAAAGTTCTTGAGGAGTTCGTTTTGGCTTTGTTGTGCTTCTACTTTTGGAGTATTGAGAAATAGAGAAATAAAAATCCCTACTGTGAGAAGACATAAAGATTTAGAGAGTGAGCTCATATTCGTAGTAGTTTTTGTTTGTAATTAATTTGTTCTGAATGACTTATTTTGGTGTGATTCAGATAAATAACTTGTTACAAACTTATAGCTTGGCTACTAGAATAAATTGGCTTTCGAACAAACGTCTAGCCTTTTCGAATAAACGTTGTTAGTTTTTGTAGGAGTGAAGTGAGCAAAACAAAAATTAACTATTTTTTGATTAAAAAAATACAGATTTACTTTGTTTCTTACAGAAGAGGTAAATGTACTTTGTTGAGTGGTCAGAATAGTCCTAATTACTAAGCAAATAATAAAACTTAGAGGTTTTTGATTAAATCTTTCAAAAACTCAAAACTTATTACTCACTTTTCTGTTCTACATCCATACTTAATACCGTATATGAAACAGACATTTTTTACCACTCTATTTTTTAGACTTCTGGTTTTTATTTTTCTCGGTATCAGTATTTTTTCTTCTACACTTTCTTTTGCACAACAACAAAGTAAGCAAGACCAAAATACTCAAAATCTGCCTAATGTTCCTTATCAGGAGGCAGGTCGTCTTTTTGTGAAAAATTATTCACCAAAAGAATACAATGCTGCTACTCAAAATTGGGCAGTTGAGCAAGGTGAAAATGGAATAATCTATATAGGAAATACAACGCATTTACTTTCCTTTGATGGTAAAACATGGGAACGCACCAAAATTGGAGGTACGGGCTTAGTACGTTCATTAGGCTATTCTTCTAGTAAAGACAAGATGTATATTGGTGGTGTTGGTGATATTGGTTATTCTTACGTTGATTCTTTGGGCAAAGTAAAATACATTTCACTTCTCAACCAAGTTCCAAAAAAATATAAAAAATTTGATGATGTTTGGAAAACATTAGTCTTGGAAGAAGAAGTGTTTTTCCTTACAAAAGACTTTATACTAAAATATGCTGCAAATAAATTTGAGGTCATTGAGCCAAGAGTAAATACATTTTTGTCTGCTTTTGTAACAAATGGAAAGTTATATGTTCAAGAATCAAAATTAGGAGTATTCGAATATAAAAATGATTTTCTCAAAAGTATAGAAAACACAGATTTTATCTATCAAGACCTTATTGTAGGAATGATAAACTATTCTGAAAATGTATCATTGATAGCAACTCAAAGTGGTAACTTCTACACTTATAATGTAATAGAAAAAACAATCAATAAATTTGAAATTGAACAAAAAGAGTTTTTTGAAAGAAGTCAGGTTTATAGTATTGAAGCGCTTAAAAACGAGCAAATTGCAATAGGTACAGCGAATGAAGGAATTGTAATCATCAATAAAAATGGAACATGGAAAAATCAAATTTCAGAATTAAAAGGTTTACAAGATAAATCTGTTTGGAATCTTCATGCAGATAAAAATGGTGATTTATGGGCTGCACTAACACAAGGTGTTTCACATATTCAAACTTCGTGGGCTTATACCTATTTTGGAGAGCAAAGTAGAATAAATAAGGCAAATGAAGTAATTCGTTTTAATGATATATTGTATACAGCTACCGAACAAGGACTTTCTTATTATGATACTCAAACACAAGTTTGGGAAAATATAGATGGAATTTTGGGGCAAGTTTGGGATTTGGAAATCTATCAATATAATGATAAAAATTCTGCTTTATTGATTGCAGGACAAGCAGGTATATTTGTTCTAAACCCACTAAGAAGAAAAATAGAAAAAGTAAGTGAGATAGAAAGCAGACATTTTCTAATCGACCAGACAGATAGACGAAGAGTATTTATTTCTACTTCTGAAGGACTAAAAGTAATGGTAAATTCTTATGAAATAACAGACACATATTTAGAAGAACCCTTAAATAGAATAGTACAAATAAAAAGTAACCAGCTTTGGGCAGAAACGCAGTATAAAGGAATACTAAAAATTGATGTGGATTTTAGCAAAGAAAAAGAATATGAAATAACTGCGTATGACTCCTTGACTGACATTCCAAATGTAGAAATCAACCAATTAGTTGCAAGTAATAATCAATTATTTTTAGCCACATCAGAAGGGATTTATTATTTAGACACGCTCAAAAATGAGTTTACTTCTGCTATTGTTTTAGATAACACAAAAGAAAACACTAATTTCTCGGCAAGTAATTTCATTAATGCTGATGTTTCATTAATTAATAAATTTATTCATTATTCGAAGAAGAGCAATGAAATTATTAAATCTTATTGGGTTGTCAAAAATAATCACCTCTTATATTATAAAAACGATACATTGATTGAAAGTGCAATTTTAAGTTTGCCTTCTGTTGAGTTTTATTCTATCTATGAAGACCCAAAATATACTTTTGAAGATAATAATAATGTAACAAAACCTATTTTTACTTGGGTATCCACTTCAGAAGGATTGTATAGATATGATAATACACAAATAAAAAAAGTAGTACAAGATTCTTTAAAAATATTCTTACGTCATATAAAAATTAGAGATTCACTAGTTTCTAATTTTAAAAAGCATAAACTACCTAATGATTTCAGTAGTTTTACTGTACAAATGTCAAGTCCTGCTTTTGGAAAAAATGAAAAACTGCTTTATAGGTATCGTTTGCTTCCCTCAACAACAAAGTGGTCGCCTTGGCTAAAAAAAGATAATTTTGAATTTGCTATTCTTCCCTTTGGAGAATATACGCTAGAAATTCAAGCAAAAAATGAAGAGGAACAATTAAGTAATACTTTTCTAGTAGATTTTGAAGTTGCAACAGCTTGGTATCAACGTTGGTGGGCATATCTAATCTATGTCGGGATTATATTTTTAATAGCTGTTGTTTTTACATATTTATATGACAAAAATCTAAAGACTAAAAACAAAGAATTAAATGCACTAATAACAGAACGTACACAAGAAATTAGTCAGAAAACAGAAGAGTTAGAGGCTCAACAACAAGAGTTATTGAATCAAAGTCAAGAAGTATATAATCAAAAAGAAGAATTAGCCTCGCAGGCTGAATATCTAAAAAAGGCAAATAAAGAGGTCGTAAAACAAAAACGTGCTTTAGAAAGCTCTAACAAAAGACTAAAAAAACTAAGTGACATTACACAAGAAATTACCTCTATTCTTGATACAAAAGAGCTTGTTGCGATAGTATTTCAACGTGTAATTGCTCTTATGCCAGCAGAAGGTTTTGGTGTTGGACTTCTAAACGAAAATAAAAACACAATTGAATTTAATGATTTTATAGAGAAAGGTGTACAGCTTGAAGCTCACGAAGATTCTATGGAAGATACGAACCGTCCTTCTGTCGAATGTCTGATAACAGGAAATACAATAGCAGTTAATAATGTTGCTAAAGTTTGGAAGGAGCGATTCGAAGAGCAAAATATACAAGTAGAAAAAGGAGATTTACCTTATGCTTTTATTTATGTTCCTCTAATTGCAGAAGGACATAAATTTGGTGTAATGACCGTTCAGACGTTCTACGAAATGGATTATTCAGAGCAAGATATTTTGCTTTTGCAATCCATTGGTTCAGCTACGGCTATTGCACTTTCAAATATTAAGGCATATAATTTAATTGAACAAAAAAACAGAGAAGTAACTGATTCTATTCGTTATGCTCAAACAATTCAAGAGTCAATTCTCCCAACTGAAAAAGAAATAAAGCGTTCAGTAGGCGACCATTACATAATTTATCAGCCTAAAGATATTGTAAGTGGAGATTTTTATTGGATTGGTTATAGTGATGGTTATCAGTATGCAGCCGTTGTAGATTGTACAGGACATGGAGTTCCAGGGGCATTTATGTCAATGGTAGGAAGTTCACTTTTAAGAGAAATCTTGTATGAAAAAGAAATAACTTCGCCAGCTGATATGTTGGAGCATTTGGATGACAGTATTCGCCTTTCACTCCGACAAACAGGAAAAGAAGGAAGTAATACTGATGGAATGGATATGATTTTGATTCGTTATACATATAAAGATGATGGTAAAATAGAACTTGAGTTTGCAGGTGCAAAACGTCCACTCATTTATAAAGAACCAGAGGGAGAAATTATTCAATTACGTGGTACTTCTCGCTCTATTGGAGGTATTCAGCGCAAGAAAAAACCTTTCAAGGAGGAGCATTTGGTACTTTTACCTCGCACAATGCTTTTCCTTACTTCTGATGGATTAATAGACCAACCTAATAAAGAGCGTAAAAAGTACGGTACAAAACGCTTTTTAGAGAAAATCTCTGAATGGGGACATTTACCTATTTCTCTACAAAAAGCTTCTTTATTAGAAGACCTAGAAAGTTTTAGAGAAGAGGAAGAACAGCGAGACGATATTACAATAATGGCAATTAATTTGTAATTTTGTAGCAAAACAACTCATCAACCAAAATCCTAACACTTTTTAAAGAATAGTAGGATTTAGACATGAAAATTATGCGTATAGATATTATTACTTGCCTTCCTCAACTCATCGAAAGTTTTATTGGTCATTCTATTTTACAAAGAGCGCAAGAACGCAATATTGTAACCCTAAATCTTCACGACCTCAAAAAATATAGCCAAGACAAACACGGACGAATTGATGATTATGCCTTTGGAGGTGGCGCAGGAATGGTAATGACACCAGAACCACTAGCTGCCTGTATTGAAGGATTACTGAGTGAAAGAAAGTATGATGAAATAATTTATATGACACCAGATGGCGTTACGTTCAATCAAACAATGGCAAATTCGTATTCTTTGAAGGAAAATATAATGATGATTTGTGGGCATTATAAAGGAATAGATGAAAGAATACGCCAAAAATATGTAACTAAAGAACTTTCAGTAGGTGATTTTGTAGTTTCTGGTGGCGAAATTCCTGCTGCTTTGGTGGCTGATGCTATTATTCGATTAGTTCCTCGTGTGATGAATGATGAAACCTCTGCCCTGACAGATTCTTTTCAAGATGATTTATTAGCTCCCCCTGTTTATACTCGTCCTGCCAACTGGGAAGGAATGGAAGTTCCACCAATTTTACTTTCTGGACACGCTGCCAAAATTGAAGATTGGAGATTGCAACAAGCAATGGAAAGAACTAGAAAACGTCGTCCTGACTTATGGAGAAAATATAGTGAATAGCATGGTTTTGCAGTACAAATATTCAAAAATTAAAAGCCTTTTGATTACGAAGAAATAGAATAAAAAATGATACAACAAAGAATAATTTTTAATTCGCATAAAAAATGAATACATTTAGTGTATTAAAATTATTTCAACTATCTTCTTTATCAAAGTAAATTTTTTTAAGTTATAAGTTGCTAGTATTTAGTGAATTATATTCGTAATTGTTTCTTATTTATGAAATCAGTTTCTACTTTCATTACTTTTTGTTTTCTCATACTTGTTTTTGTTCTCTCAATTACTCAAATTACGCCTGTTGCACCACAAAACACAGATGTAAATTTTTCGGCTGATAGAGCTTTTACGTATGTTCAGAAAGTAGCAAAAGCTCCCCACCCAACAGGTTCGGAAGCGCACGACAGTGTTCGTAATTACATTGTTTCTCAAGCTAGAGCAATGGGGTATCAAGTTGAAGTACAATCGGCTAGGTTTACAAATTATGGAAAAGTACCTCAAATAGCTTTTTTAGAAAATATTTTAGTGCGAATAAAAGGCAAAAATTCTATTGACCAAATAGAAAACCCTGTTTTGTTAGATTCTATTTCAGTAGATTCTACTATCAATTTGGTAGATGTCGCAACGCCAAAAAACACAGTTTTGATAGCCTCTCATTACGATTCACGCAGCAATGCAGCAGGAGCAGCCGATGATGGAGCAGCCGTAGGAGCAGCCTTGGAAATAATGGATATGCTCAAAACACAAGTAACTAATCAACCTTTCGAAAATGATATAATCTTTCTCTTTTCGGATGGTGAAGAAATTGACCTTTTAGGCGCACAGGCATTTATGGAGCAACACCCTTGGGCAAAAGAAGTTGGTGTTGCCTTTAATTTTGAAGCACGAGGAGCAGGAGGAATGTCAGTTCTTTTTGAAACATCTGATAAAAATCAAAACCTTCTTCATCATACACAAACAGCCTTTAAAGAGGCTCAAAAAACAGGGAAACTAAGAGCTTTTGGAAGCTCTGTTGCTAATCTTGTCTATCAAAATATGCCTAACGGAACAGATGCAGCTGTTTTTGGCGCACATAATGTTCCTTTTCTAAATTTTGCTTTCATAGGAAAACACACCCATTATCACACGCCATTAGATACTCCTGAAAATTTAGATAAGCGTTCGCTGCAACAGCACGGTAATTATATGCTTTCCTTGATTCGCTATTTTGGAGACTTGAAAAATCTTAAATCTGAAATCAGTTCAGAAGAAAATGTTACTTTTTTGGGTGTTCCTGGAAATCTTATGATTGGGAAAGTATTTGATGGAAATATCTTAGCTTTTGACATCAATCAGAAACATTTGGAGTGGACAGTTTATGGAATGCTTATCTTTTTTGCTTTGCTGTTTTTATCTGGTCTGCGTTTTTGGTCTTGGAAATTGGCTTTGGGTAGCTTGTTTGGGTATTTGGTTATTGTTATTTTTAGTGGAGGACTTGCAACACTTCTGTGGGAAGGAATTTTACTAACACATTCTGCCTATTCTTGGATTCCTTATAACACTACTTATTTTGCTTCTGAATATCAGATTGCCTTTGCTCTTATTTTTGTTGGTGTTTCTTTGCTTGTTTATTCTTTATTTTTTAGAAGTAAAAAACCTGCTTCTGTTCTTTTAGGAGTGCTTCCTTTTTGGATTGGGCTAAGTGCCTTGACTGTCTTTGGGCAAGATTGGATTGGGATGGATTTGCGTCCTGCTGCTTATCTTTTTGTTGTTCCTACTCTCTCAATGCTTATAGCTTGGCTTTATTTATTGCTTCGTAATAACGCTGATTATCTCAACCCATTTGATACAGTATTTTTATTAGTTCTTTCTGCCCCTACGATTTACATATTCTTTCCTGTGTTGGCGATCGTTCCAGAAGCTCTTGAAGCCTTGAATATAGGAGGCTTTGTTTTGTATGGTTTTGCCATAATGGCTCTCTTGATTGCACTTTTGGGTGGGCTTTTAGTTCCTATTATGCAACTTCTTACGCAAGGGTGGCGTTGGTCGCTTTCTTTATTTCTGATGTTGTGTGGAATAGGAATTCTATTTTGGGGAGCTTTAGAAGCTAGTTTTACATCAGAAAAACTAAAGCCAAACAGCATTTTTTATCTCTATAATCTTGATGAAAACAAACAAACTTGGCTTTCTTACGATGAAGAAAGTGATGATTTTACAAATCAGTTTTTGAGTGATTCAGCTACTTTTGATTCTATTCCAAAAGGGATTTATCCTAGAAGAACAAAAAACCTAAGTGGAAATTGGAACTTTCTGCAAGAGAGCAAGATAATAGAATTAGATTCTTCTTTGAGTTTTGAAGCTCCTTTAGTTTCTTTGGTTTCTGATTCGATGATGAATGATACCACCTATCGCTATCAGTTTTCTATAAAATCGGCTCGTAAGGGAGAATGGATTCAAATTCATAGTGATGTTTTGGAAGCCATTTGGAGTGATACAACAAGAATACCTTTAGTCGATATTGATAAATATTACAGAACTGTTAGCATTTGGGCATTGCCAGATTCGGGTGCTGTGATAGATATAGAAACTTCAAAGCCTAACCCAGAAATTTGGGTAAGTGAGTTGAATTATGGTTTGGAGGAAGTAGATAGCTTAATTACGACCAAAAGGCAAAGTAATATGATGGCAGCTCCCTATCCATATAGTGAAAGTGTTATTATTCAGAAAAAATATAGTTTTCTGAAAGAAGAGAATTAGAAATAATTACGAAGATGCTTTAGATTTTTTTGAAAAAAGATAACATACTTATTTTGAAACAATAAGTCATTCTTATTCAAACGTGAACTCGGTATTATATCTGCTGATTGTCAAATAGTTAGCCTGTTCTTTTTAATCTTCGGTGCTGCCCTTTCGGGCTGACCTTGATTAAAAGTAGGTCAGTCTCGTTAGAGCAGACCGAAAGTAGCTTTCTTAGTAGATAGAGAGATATTTCAGACTGTTTCTAATACCGAGTTCACGTTATTCAATATATCATATTCGTACTTTGTAAGTGTTTCTTAAGTATCTTGTATCAGTATAATTTATGAATGTGTTTGACAAAATCCTGCCGTTGTTGGTGTTTTAGCGTAGCGACACCAACAACAAAAAAAGAACACACTAACTAATTGATAATCAATAAGTATAATACCGAGTTCACGTTAATTACTCTTTACCAACAGCAAAACCAACTACCAAAACATCGTCAATCTGAGGTTCATCACCTTTCCATTTCTCCATAACGTCTTCCAAAACAGAAGATTGATATTCTAAATTTTGAGATGTTTTTTCTTTACCATTAATATCTAACAATAACCTTTTGAAGTTTTTGGACATGAATTTTTTACTTGTTTGTCCATCTCCTCCAAACTGATCAACATAGCCGTCTGAGGATAAGTATATATTCATCTCTTCCTCCAAGACAAGAGAATGTGTTGTAAATTCTTGGTTTTTGCCTTTATTTTGCCACCCTCCAATCGCTCTTCTATCTCCTTTTATTTCTTCAAAATTTCCATTTTTTATAATCCATAAAGGACGATTTGCTCCAGCAAACTCTAGTATATTTTCTTTTTTATTAATGACACAAAGAGCTATATCCATTCCATCTCTAGACGTATTTAGCGTAGAACTTGAATCATAATCTTGTTTTAAGATAGTACGAACTCCTCTGTGTAGTTCTTCTAAAATTTGAGAAGGATGGAATACCTTTTTCTCATTTATGATTTGATTTAATAAATTATTTCCAATAATAGACATGAACGCCCCTGGAACTCCGTGCCCTGTGCAATCTACGGCAGCAATAACTATTTTTTGTTCTTCTTTATGTTCAGAGACCCAATAAAAATCTCCAGAAACAATATCTTTTGGTTTGAAAAATACAAAGTGATTTCCCAAAATAGTATCTCGTTCTTTTTTAGGAGGTAAAATTGCTTCTTGAATACGCTTTGCATACTTCAAGCTATCTGTTATTTTCTGATTCTGACTTTGTAATTCTACTGTTTTTTGTTCTAAGTCAGCTGTCCTTTCTGCTACTAACTCTTCTAATTTTTGATTTTGAGATTCTATCAAATAACGCTGTTTGATTTCATTTTCAATCTTCTGATTCTTTTCACTAATCATTTTTTCAGCAAGTTGAGTTTGAAGCGTATTTATACGGTCTGCAAGTCCTAGAGATAACAAAATCACTTCTAAAGCCGAACCAATCTGTATAGCATATGTAGTAATAAAATTAGTAGATAAGAGTCCGAAACCTTTAAAAATACTACACAAAATACCCATCCAAAACAACGACCACGCTATTAAGAAATAAATAGCCGATTTATAACCTTTTCTATAACTCATCACACCCATATAGAAAAGTAAAGTTGTGGCAACAATTCCAGTAATAGAACTAACTTTTATCATTACTTTATAGGGAAGGAAAAAAGTTAGGAAAAGCTCAATGATAATCAAGGCAACAAAAACCAATACTAATTTATCGATTTTGGGTAATAACTCTGTTAAATGCAAAAATTGCCTTGCAAAAAGAAGCGAAATAAAGGAAAAAAAAGTAATGGAAAAAGGAATTGCAATATCATTAAAAGGATAGAAGTTGTACCACAAATATTGAAACCCTAACCCATTAAAGGCAAGTTGGAAAAGAGCAATTGAAGCAATTGTAAGTACATAATAAAGATAAGCCCTATCTCTTAAAGAAAAGAAAATAAATAAATTATAGAAAATCATTACGACAATAATTCCATAATAAATTCCAAATCCGAATCTATCATTGGCTGTCTGCTCACTAAATGCTTGAGATTTCCAAAGAACTAAAGGAAAAGTCATTGTTCCTTGTGTTCTGATACGCATATAATACGTTTTATTTTTTCTAGCATCAATATTTAATACAAAAATCAAGTCTGCATCTTTTATCTCTCGCTTATTATAAGGCATTTTATCTCCTATCAACTGTACTTGTATAACGTTTTGTGAGCTATCTACTTCATAGAGCCAAACCGAATCTAGGGCAGGATACTGAATTTCTAACCAACGTTGCTGATTGATATTAGAAGTGTTTTCAATGCTAAATCTACACCAATAAGTAGAAGAAGTATAACCAAAATTAGGTTTTTCTTCAGTAGAGTTTTTAAAGTCTAAATTTTTGATGGCTTGTTGAATAGACAAAAAACCTGTTTTGTCTTCTGCAATTTGTGAGGAACTAGAAACAATTATTTTTTCTTGTTGTGTTGAGAGCCAAATTTTTTTGAGAGAAGTAGAGTTATCTTTTTGAGCTTTTACTAAAAAAATGGGAATAAAGATAAGAAAAACTACTATAAATAGTCTTAAATAGGTTTTATAATGATTGTATTCTCTATTTATCATATCAATTTTTATTGCTTTCTAACAAACAAGATTCTTTTAGGCTTCAAATAACAAACGTTTTGACTAGCTTTCTATTTTGTTTGGACAAACTAGAAAGCAAAAACAGTTATTATTCAAACTTAATTAACACTAATTTAGGCTTTATTTTTGTATTTTCAACTAAAAAAACTCTTGTAAGTTTAATTAATATTAGCTTTTAGCCCAACTTTTACTTTAAAGAAGAGGTTGCTCTTTATTCTCACTTTGCACATCATAAAATTATGATAATTCGCTCACTTTTTTTATTCTCTTTTGCTCTTCTAAATTTTTTTTCTCTTAGGGCGCAAAACTCACTCTACTCTGGAAATTACCTTTGGAATTGGGCAACTGTTAATGCAGCTGCGCTTGGTGCTGATAATGCTTTAGATATAAAAATGAATTATCGAAGACAATGGTCTGGAATAGAGGGCGCACCAACTAGTTTTTCATTTTTGGCACAAAGTCCACTTTCTCAAAACAAAATGGAGGTTTTGTCAGCAGCTTATCATGCGACAGGAGTAGAAGCCTATTATAATGGGGCAGGATTATGGTCTGAAACAGGTATTTATGCTCGTTATGCTTATCACCTTACACTTTCGCAACGTGATGAATGGGATGCAAAAACAAGGTTGCGAATGTCTTTTGGAGCTAGTTTCGGACTCAGAACAATTGGTTTTGATGCTTCAAAGGCTACTTTATTCAATCCAAATGATAATGCCATTCAGAACAATCAACAAAGCACCATTCCAGATGCAAATATCGGTATTTGGTTACGTAACGATCGTTTTTTTGGTGGCTTTGGTGTCTATCAATTATTTGAAAATAACATAAACATAGGAAGCTCTGATACAGAAGCTAATAATTTGGAACGCTATTATAATGTTTCAACAGGTGCAAATATAAATCTAAGTGAAAGTTTAATATTATCGCCTTCATTAGTAATGAACATAAACAAGATAACAGATATAAATTGGAATTTGAACACCAAACTTTCTTATACTAATTTGATTTGGACAGCCGTAAATTACCGTCATAAAAGAGCTATTCAGACTTTTTTGGGAACTCGTATTACTTCTTGGTTAGATATTGCGTATTCGTATGAGTTTTCTAGTTTCATAAAAAGCAATGAGAATAATTTTAATTCATTAGGAACAACAAATGAAGTTTTGTTAGGGATTCGAATTTTTAATAAAAAGACGGACTCTGACACAAAAAGAAATTCTATTTTTAGATAGAAAAAACCCTTTCCGAAAGTCAGAAAGGGTTGAATAACTCTTGAAATTTATCAACTTATTACTCTTTAATTATACGTTTGGTTTGTATTCCTTTATCGGTTGTTATTTTTAAGAGATACATTCCTTTAGCTACATTTTTCAACTGTATCGAATTAGAGTTTTTAGTAGAGCTAATAGTTTGTCCTTGTACATTCAAAACTTCAATAGAAAGAATTTTGTCAGAAGATTTGATTTTGACCACATCTTTTACTGGATTTGGATAAACTAGCAAGTCATTAGTTATATCTTTCATGTTATTGGTTGTTATTTTTCTTGACGTATAACCACCTCCAGTTGGAGAATTATTTATGCAAGATGTTCCACTTGGACAAAACTCATACGCTCCAATATCTACTGTTCCTTCTAATACTCTATCATTTCCTCCATATCCTTTGCCAGTTGCATAAGCATTATTTCCTGCATTACGAGCTGGTGAAGTAGCAGAAAGTTTTAAATAATCTGGAGATGTTGGATTGGTACTAATGAATTGAGGATTTTGGTTGTATATATTATTAGAACAGTTTGCAATACTTGAAGTATGTGTAAGTAAGAAATTACAATCATTTTTATCTATTAGACAGTTATCCAGACTAGTGCTTCCTACATTTATACTAAAGACTTGTCCTCCACCCCAAAAAATACAGTTATAAAAATAAGATGAACTCATGTTCATTTGGTTATTCACATAAGATTTTGTGTTGTAAAAAGTAGAGTTGTAAACATTTACATCTACAACACTTCTGTTGATTATTCCTGATGAAAAAGCAGGATCTGAAGAGCCATCAAATATAGAGTTTTCAATGTTAAGCCGAACATTATTATTTACTAAAAGGAAATTTAAATCTAAACCAACACTATTCAAAAATCTTGAGTTTTGAACTTTTATATTAATACTACTGCTAGTTACTGCAAATGTATTTTCCATTTTTATAGCTGTAAAACCTTCAAATTCAGAATTGCTAATTTGGGTAAGTACAGTTGAGTTTCCTGTAAACCTTACGTATATTCCGAAGCTAGTAGCAAAATACGAATTAGTTATTTCAGGAGAGAAACTACCTTGATAATTGCTTAATCTCATAAAATGACTTGTAAACCCATTATCTTTGAAAAAACTACAATTATTGATTTTCATTTCGAAAATTGAAACGTTACTTCCTAAGCCAATCGCTACATTACTGATATTAATTACTTTCAAACCATCTAATAGGGTTTGCTTATCTAAGTTTTGATTAGACGAAAACGCAGGGTTTCCTTCAATTACTGTATCTAAGTTTCCGAAGAAACGTGTTGCATTAATAAGCCATTCAGCTACAAGTATATTAGTGTTAGGAATATAACGTACATTGTATCCTCCGTATATCTTTACACCATTTATTAAAGTAAATCCTCCAGTAGGAGCTATATAATTACCTTGGTCTACACGAATTATATCACCATAACGAGCATTTCTGAGAGCTGTACCAAGATTGTGATAAGCATTTTTCCAAGTTTGTCCATCATTTGAGCCTTGCGAGTCGTTATCCACATAAATAATAGCTGCTTGTGAATAAGAGAAAAACAAGAAAAATAAAATTGATAAGTAAATTCTTTTTTGGTTCATGATTTTAAATAAATTTGAATTGAAATTGAATTAATTTTTATATATCTACTACGTGTGCGAGTTATCTTTGATAGAATGGAGGTTATTGAGTAGTTACAGTTCCTCCACATTTTTGATCGACACCTACAATCAAGCGACTTTTTGAACTTCTACATCCAGAGCCATTATCTACACCATAATAGATGTCTTTATCACAAGAAAATGTTGCTGAACCATAACCACTAATGGGTTCTGTTCCTCCTGAGTGAGAAATACAAACACTTCTACCACTTGTGTTTTTTAATTATCTCCCTATTTTTTGAAAAGTAGGGAGATATTAATGAAAAACTATTCTTTTACAATACGCTTAGTTTGTATTCCTTTATCAGTAGTTACCTTTAAAAGATACATTCCTTTAGCTATATTCTGTGTATTCAATTCTTTAGAATCTTTAGTAGAATTTATTAGCTGTCCTTGTACACTCAAGAGTTCAATAGAAATAACTTTATCAGTAGTTTTGATTTTTATTATATCTTTTACTGGGTTTGGATAAACAAGTAAATTTTCTGTACTGTTTTCTAGGTTTTGGGTAGCTATTTTTCTACTTGTATGTCCTCCACCTCCAGTCGGAGAAGTATTTATACAAGATGTTCCACTAGGACAAAACTCATAAGCTCCAATATCTACTGTTCCTTCTAGTATTCTATCATTTCCTCCATATCCTTTTCCAGTAGCAAAAAGATTATTACCTGCGTTACGAGCTGGTGATGTTGCAGAGGGTTTTAGATAGTCTGCATTATTTGGGTCTGTACTTATGAATTGAGGGTTTTGATTGAAGATAGAATTAGTACAATTCACTGTTCCTGTAAAATTTGTTCCAAATATAGATGTAGGACAAGTAGTACCATTAAACAAACAATTATTAAATCTATAATAACCTTTAGAACTAGCTATACCAAATACAGTTCCTCCTCCATTGACGATTATACTGTTATTAAAATTTGCAGCAACAAGGTCATTTCCAAAAGTCATTATTATACTGCTAGGATTATAAAGAGTGCTATTATCTACATACACATTACAAAGCGAACCTATCTCAAAAGGACGAATGAGATAGTTAGATGATAAACTAGAAAAAATAGAATTAGTAATTTTAACATCACTAATTATACCAGTTGATGATGCTACATTTTTCAGTGCTAATTTTAATCCGTAAAAATTACTAAGGAGGGAGTTGTTTACACTAATTTTTGGTCTAGACAAAATGTCCATTGTGCTGCCATCAAATTGCAAGGCTACATTTCCTGATGAATTTGATCCTGTATTCTTGAAATTGGTATTATCTACTTTGATATCTAATGAAGAATTCATACCAAATTCTATCTTTATTCCTGTCATTGTTTCAAAATTACAGCCATTGATTACTGGACTGAAAGACCCTGTGAAAGTAGAACCACCGTTTGAAATTCCTCGTGAAAATGGAGATGTATTTGATATACTCTTAAACGTACAGTTATTGATATGTAATGCAAATGTGATTGGAGTAGTGCTTATTAATCCAATAATTGGATTAGAATACTGGGTAGAGTTGTTACTTTTTAAAATTAAACCATCAATAATAGTCTGATTACTCAGATTTTGATTAGCTAAGAATACAGGGTTTCCTTCAATAATTGTAGTTGCAGGTGGACTACCAAAAAATCGTGTAGCATTAATGAGCCACTTAGGAATTATAGTTCCATTGTTATATCGTACATTATAACCTCCATATATTTTTACACCATCTTTTAATATGAAACCTCCAGAGGGAGCTGTATAAATACCTTGATCCATACGAATAATATCTCCAGAATTAGCATTTGATAGAGCTGTACTCAAGCTGTGATAAGCATTTGCCCAAGTCTGTCCGTTATTATTTCCTTGTGAGTCATTATCTACATAAATAATAGCTGCTTGTGCATAAGAGAAAAACAAGAAAAATAAAACTGATAGGTAAATTCTTTTTTTGTTCATAATTTTAAATAAATTTGAATTGAAATTGAATTAATTTTTCTAAAAAATCCCTCCAAAAATCAGAGGGATTTTTATATATCGCTACTACTACTACGTGTGCGAGTTGTCTTGAATATATTTTAGTTTTATTATTTGACTTCGTAGGCTTTTCCACCCATTTTGTCAGCACATTTGTCATATACTCCTGCTCGTGATATTCTTATAACTTTATTAGGGTAGTAGAAGCGTTTGCCTGTAAAGTCGTAATATAGTTCTACTCCACAAGGAAAATTGAGTGTAACTCCTGCTCCCATAACTGAACCTTCGTTGCTATCACTTCTATAAATGTATATATCTCTACCAGTAGAGTTTTTTATTAGCATTGAATTTTGCTGATTAATGACAGCATCCATTTTAGCTCCTTTTCCTTCTACTATGGCTTTATACTTTTGTCCTTCTGCTGATTTTTCCCAAACAGGAATAACTTCTTGCTGTTTCTTGTAAGCAGCTTTGTAGTATTCTTTTACTTTATCATAGGCTTTCATTTCATGTAACTTACTAGCACCAGCATCACCCAATGAATTTTTCAGAGCTTTCATACGCTCTTTTAAAGACATTTTCTTCTTTTTTTTGCTACTATCTTCAGTTTTTTCTTCTTTTTTCGCAAAGTCTTCGTGTACAAAAATATGCCAAACCTTAATTTCATCTAGCTCATCTAAGTAAGTAACACTATAAATTACCCCATCTAAAACAATATACGTGTACGTTCCTGATGATTTGAGCTTATTTCTACTGAATTTGCGAGGAGTATAACCAATTTCCTTTTGCATTTTTGCATTTCCTTCATAATACCTTACTGGATATGAAATAGGAAAAGCAAAATGGTCTGGTAAGTGAGCTTTAGGAACTTCATTGATTGAGCGTCCTAGCTTTATTTTTAGATAAAAATGTTTGTTGGGGAAGTTTTTCTCTGGTTCTATTGAAGTAACTTCTAAAGGATACTCTTCTGTAATATTATAGAGTGAAGTGTGTCCGTTACTTTCTTCTACTTCATAAGTGATATACTTGCCTTCTTTCAAGGATTTCATATGCTCACTCTGACTTTTCACACCTTCGTCTGTACCTTTAAAAGCAAAAAGAGTAATTGCTAAAATGGTAATGATTGATGATACTAAATATTTCATAATTTTTGACTTAATTAAAATGAATAATGATTTTTAAATAAAAAAAATGTGATTGTTAATTTGATTTTGCTACTAAAAAGTAGCTTTGTTTCTGTGGCTACACGTAGTTTGTTGTTTGATTATGTTTCAAAACTAGGGGATTATGATGGAAGTACCATGTTAGTGTTTATGAATGGTAGGTTTTATTCCACGAATGGTAAGGTTTTGTATTTTGATAAAGTAAAACCCTAAGGGTCTTGGAGACCCTTAGGGTTTAGGAACAAAAAAAACCAACCTAAAAACGCATTTTAGATTGGTTTGAGAAATAATTATTAGGGTTAATTGTAAGACTGAAAAAATACTTAGGATTACATATAATCAGAAAGGTTTACAGTTTTTCCACACATACTGCTTTCTATTTTGAAAAGAAAATCGTCTTTTGTTCCTTTAGAAGCTGTATAAACTTTCTTTCCTGTGTTGCAGCTTACACTTGTAGAACTTCCATTGTTGAGTGTTACATAACCCGAACCTGTGTAGATACTTAGTTTACTTCCTGTATCATTCTTGATTTTGAAAGATGCTTTTGGCGCAGAGATTTCTGTGTCCGTATTTACGTTGTTGTTTGTAGGCGCAACAAAACTCATCAAAGAAACTGATGCTGCAAGAGATAATGTCAAAAATAATGCTTTCATAAAATTAAATTTAAGAGTTAAAATAAATAGGTTTTTATTGAATTGATACTCCAAAACTAAGCTGTTTATTCTTGAATTATGATGTGTTTTTCACGAACGGTAGGTTTGACTTCATAAACGGTGGTATTTTTTGTATCTATAAATTCTTGTAAGTCGTATATTTGTATAACTACTAAAAAAAAATCAAACTACTACAATTATTATTTTATGATTTTTAGAAAATTACTACTACTCTTCTTCTTCTTTTCTTACTTTTCTTTCGGATTTTCCCAAAATGCTACTATAGATTCGTTACTTGCTTTATCAGAAACTAAAGAAGAAGAAGAAAAAGTAAAAATCTTGAAAAAAGTATTCTTTCTTCAATTTTACACAGCTCCTCAAGAGGCAAAAAAAACAGCTCACAGAACATGGAGAATAGCTAAATCTTCTACAAATAAAAGAGTTAGAGCAGCAGCAGCTTCTAGTTTAGTAATTACATATTCTTTACTTGCTCAAAAACACGATAGTGCCGTGTATTGGGCAGATAGGTCAATTAAACTACATCAACAAACAGGTGACTCTGTAGCTATTTCACAAGATTTACACAATATAGGAGTAAGCCATTGGATGAATAATAGATATGATAGTGGACTTTATTATTATTTAGAATCAACAAATATTATAGAAAATCTTAGTTTACCAAAAGAATTAGTCAGTTCTTACGCTAATATAGGTATAGCTTATCAAACACTAAAAAAATATAAAAAAGGTTTTGAGTACTTACAAAAATCATTAGAACTTGCTTCTCAACACTCTTCACCAGAATTTGTAATGCAAGTACAACTCAATATTTCTAAATCATACAAAAATATTGGTAAGTTAGACTCTGCTAGTTGGTATGCAAAAAAAGCACTAAAAATAGCTAATGATATAGAGTCAAGTGTAGGTTTGCATCATATTTATGTTACGTTAGCTAGTTATAACTATTCAGTAAAAAATTATGAAAAAGGAATAGAATATATAATTCAGTCTGTAAAAATCCCAAGTCACTTAAAAGACCCAACATATAGTATGGAATCAGAGTATGTACATGCCAAACTATTAATAGGTTTGCATAAATACATTGAAGCAAAAGATATTGCACTTAGAGGAATTAAATTATCTAAAAATACACAAACAAAAAATGATGCTATTTTGGTGCAGCTTTATCAACTTATGCCTATCATTTATTCTTATTTAGAGCAGCCTAATAAAGTAACTACTTTCATGGAGAAGTTTATTTCTCTAAGTGATTCAATAGATGCAACAGAAATACTTACTAAGACCTCTGAACTCCAAACCGAATACGAAACCGAAAAAAAAGAACAAAAAATAAAAGAGCTAGAGCAAGAAAAGGAAATAGAAAAACTAGAAATTGAAACCTTACAAAAACAACGAACCATTTTAGCACTTTCATTTCTTGCACCACTAAGTTTTATTTTTGCTGGTGGCTGGTATGTAAATCGTCGTCGTTTGAAGTTACAACTAGAGGCAGAACAAAGAGAAAGAGCCAAACAGATTAGTGAACTAAAAGCTCTACGCTCACAAATGAACCCTCATTTTATCTTTAATGCCCTCAATTCTATTCAAGATTTTATTATGCTTTCGGAAAAAGAAAATGCACAACATTATTTGGGAAAGTTTGCTATACTGATGCGTGGATTTTTGGATTCTTCTTCTAAATCAAAAATTAGCTTAGAAAAAGAATTGCCTTTAATCAAGTCTTATATAGAATTAGAAGGTCTGCGTTTGGGAGAAGAATTTAGCTATGAAATCAATTTTGATTCCAATATTGATGAAGATGAATTAGATGAAATTGAAATTCCACCACTCTTGATTCAGCCTTACTTGGAAAATGCTTTCAAACACGGACTTTTACACAAACAAGGAGAAAAGAAATTGACTTTAGATTTTGATAAAATAGAAAAATCAGATGAGCAGTTTTTACAACTAAAAATTACAGACAACGGAGTAGGAAGACAAAAATCAGCCGAAATAAATGAACGTAAGCGCAAAACGCACAACTCTACACACACTTCTTTTGCTACACAGGCGACACAAGAGCGTTTGGAACTCTTGAAAAGTCAGTCTGTTTCGAATGCAACTATTGAAGTAGAAATAAATGATTTGCAAGACAACCAAGGAAATGCAAAAGGAACAGAAATTATAATTCTGATTCCAATGAATAATTATTGATTACAAAAAACGTAAATGTGTATTGCCTTGAACTGGTAACTGCTAACTGATAACTGATTAAAATGAAAGCCATAATTATAGACGACGAACTCCGTGCAAGAAGAGTTTTGAAAACTCTCTTGACAGAACATTGCCCTCAAATAAATATTGTTGGAGAAGCTGAAAATGTACCTGATGCTGTACAGCTCATTCACAAGACAAACCCTGATATTGTTTTTTCGGATATCGAAATGCCCGAATATTCTGGCTTTGAACTCTTAAAGTTTATTACCAATATAGATTTTGCCCTTATTTTTGTAACAGCCTATCAAGAGTATGCCATTCGTGCCTTTGAGGTTTCGGCAGTAGATTATCTTCTCAAACCTATTCAAGTAGAACTCTTGAAAAAAGCTGTCGAAAAGGTAGAAAGTCGCCTACAATTAACAGGAAATGTAGAAAATAATCAGAAAATGGAAACGCTACGAGAAAATCTCAAGGGAGAATATATCACTCGTTTTGCTCTTCCGATGGCAGACGGACTTATGTTTGTAGAAGCTGATGATATTATGTATTTGATTGCAGAAGGCTCTTATACAGAAATTATTTTTTCCGACAAAAAGCGTGTTTTGATTACCAAAAAAATCAAATATTTTGAAGAGAATTTAATCAATCCTTGTTTTTTTCGTTCTCATCGTTCGTATATTGTCAATCTAAACAAAATCAGTCAGTATATCCGAACAGGAAATTACATCATAATGGACGACGGTTTTAAGGCAAGTTTAGCTAGAGATAGAAAAGAGCAGTTTTTGAAAATCTATCAAGGGTAGAATAAAGTCAGCAGTCAGATTTCAGAAGTTAGAATTTTCAATGTAGGTTAAAGACTTGCCTTTGACAATCATATATTTTAAAAAACAATATGCCAAAAACATTTTTAGAAAATACAACGCTTATTCAGTACAATGAAACTGGCTATCAAACAAGTAGTTATGATAAACTAGAGGATATTGTCGTAACTCAAAAAGATGGTTTCATACGTTGGATAAATACGTATGGAATGGAGTATGAAGACCAATTAAAAGCTGTAATTAATCAAAATAAATTAGATGATTTTTTATTAAAATTAATCAAAGATGACGAGCAATCCAATAAAGTAATTGAGCTTGAGCATTTACTTTTTGTTTCGATTAGAGTTTTGAAAACAGATAAAGAAGAGTTAGATTCCGAACAGATGTTTTTTATCGTTTCGCCAGATTTTGTGTGGAGCATACAAGAGCAGAAGGGAGATTATTTTGGTTGGATCAGAGAGCGTATTAGAGAAAACAAAGGTATTATTAGAAAGAAAAAAGCTGATTATCTGTTGTTTTTTTTGATTGAATCGCTTATTGATAATTATTATGCTATTCATCAGAGTTATGTTGATTCTTTTACCGATTTGATGGACACAACGAAAATAAAACCAACGCCAGAATTTACAAATCAAATTGAAAAACAAAGAAGGAATTTATTAAATCTCAAAAAATCTGCAAACAGCCTTCGCACGATGCTACTTCGTTTGGAAAAAGTAAAACACAAGGATATAAAATCAAGTTATTTCTCTGAACTAAAAGAACAAACTGGTGACCTTATCACAGATATTGATTTTGAGTTACAAACTCTTGAAAGCAGTTTAAATCTTGTCTTTAGCATTCAAGGGCATCGCCTTAATGAAGTAATGAAGACACTTACCATCTTTTCAGTAATTTTTATTCCTCTTACTTTTTTGGCAGGTATTTATGGAATGAACTTTAAGAATATTCCCGAGCTTCAAACAGAAAATGGATATTTTATTTTGTTAGGCGTAATGCTAATCACTACTTTAGGAATTATTTATTATTTTAAACGAAAAAACTGGTTTTAAGAAAATTGTAAAATATAAGTGATAAATTGTAAATGAATTAGTATTTTGCATTCATCATTTATAATTTACCATTCATCACTTTAGAGATGTCGCATTTAGAAAATCTACAAAACACCATTTCCCAGCTCCAAAATCAAAGTAAAACTCTAAATTCTTTGACGGAAGTGTATGCAAAAGCTGAAAAAACGGAGGAAAATTACAGACAAAACTTAGAGCTTTTCGAAAAACTGCGACAACAATTAGAAAGTTATGAAAACCTGCTTGACCAAAAAATAATCTCTATTTCAAAGCAAAATACAGATTCGGTTTCGGCACTTCAAGCAACAAACCAAAAAATAGAACAAGCTGAAAGTCAAATCAAAAAAACAAAAGAAGATTTAGACAATCAAGGTAGTTCGATAGAAGCACACTTAAAAGAAGTAAAATCTCAAAACAAGGCATTTTATGAGCAAACACAAGATTTGCTTGTCCAAAAGACAGATAATCTACATGCGAACCACGAAAAGTTTTATTTAGAAACGACGGAAAGAATACAAAATAGGTTAGCTGCCCTCACACAGAAAAATGAAGATTTTTATTCGCTCACTTCGCATACTTTAGCGACTCAATTAGAAAATTTAGACAAACAGACCACAGCTTTTTATGAACGTTCGACGGAAGGAATTAGAAATAATTTGTCTGACTTTGCTTCTCATACAAAAGAACGTGATGAAGAGTTAGAAAAAATGCTAGTTTCTAAAGTGGATATTATTCAACAGGAAAATCAAACCTTACACATTCAAGCTAACTCACTTTTCGAAAAGCTAGAAAAAACATATAGTCAGTTTAAGGCTGTTTTGGATAGATTGAGTGAGTTTCAAATGCAGTTTGATACCATTGGAGCAAACCTAGAAAATCAAGAGCAAGAAATTCACAATCAATCTGAATCTTTAAAAGAAGCACAAGAAAATTTACAAGAAAACCAAAAAAGTCAGTTTGATACTTTTTCAGATTACCAAAAAAAGGCATTGAAGTTTATTTATGACAATCAAAGCAAAGAATTTAAAGAAATAAAAGAAGAATTGGTAAACAAGTTTGAACTACAAAGTGAAAGCTATACTCAAAATCAGAAAAAATTAGAAGAAGAAATTTCTTTACAGCAGAAAAATCAACTTGTTTCGCTACAAACAGCTCAAAATGAAGCTATTACTCCAATAAAAGAGCAGATATCAGAAGAGCTAACTCTACAAAAGTCAAAAATAGAAAAGATTAGTACGTTTCAAATCGTTATTTTTATAACTTTATTGATTAATATAGGGCTTTTGATATATCTACTCTTTAAATAAACTTACTCAACTTTTACATATTACTTTATGGATTTATCTTATTTCACAGCAGCAAGTAGAGAAGAACTAGACCTAGAACTTAAGCTATTAGAAGGTGCTTTACCCAAAGATATGACTGGAGTAGTTTATATCAACTCTTCAGTTGGAACAGTAAATTCTGGTGGAATACCCTTTCCTAAAACTAATCCAGATGGGACATATAATAGAGAATTGGGTAGTCCACTTTTGGGAGGAGATGGAATGATTTATAAATTAGATTTTAATCAAGAGGATAATATAAAACTCTCTTCTCGTCTTTTGAAGCCTCCTTCTTATTATGCCGATCACGCCACTCGTTATTATTTAGAAGACAAAAAGAAGAAGAATTCATTATTCAAAATGTATGGTTTTAGAAACCTTGGACTGACACGTATGTCTTTTACTCTAGGGGTAAGAAATGAACTTTGTACAAATGTTACGCCTTTTCAATTTGAAAGAGATGAAAACCCAAGAATTTTAGCTAACTATGATGCAGGTCGTCCGTATGAGTTTGATACCACAACAATGGATATCAAAACTCCTATTGGAGCAAATTCTGAATGGATAACAAGTACGCCTCCTTTTTTAGTCTATCCATTTCCAGTCGTTCAAAGTACGGCGCATCCTTTTTTTGACCCTAATAAACAAGAGCTTATTTCGGTAAACTTTGTTAAGTCTATCAAGACAATGGTTAGCCAAATCAAGTGGTTAGAACTTTTGAAGGGCGACCCTAAAAATCTAGAAAAAAGTCTTGAGAAATATATAGATAATTTAGAAGATAAGAGTGAAGAAGAGGTACAACATGACTTGACACACAAGCACAAACTTGTACAAAACCTCAATGATTTTTTTGAAAATGTAGAAGAACATGTAAGTATAAAATCTAAGTGGTGGAAAAACTTGATTCATCAATTAGAAGAAAGAATAGAGGAGCATATCAAAAAAGAAACAACCGTCGTAGATACTACATATTTGATGAGTTGGAAAGGTACAGGAGAATGGAAAAAGTGGACGTTGATAGACAATACCACACAAAAACCGTTAGTTATTCAGCAATGTATGCACCAGTTTGCTGTAACAAAAGATTACGTAATTCTGATAGATGCAGGTTTCAAACTTACGTTGGATATTATGTTTAATAATCCTTTTCCTCATAATCCAAAAATAGATAAGTTTTTTAGAAAAATTCTGACTGCTCCAATGTTAGCTTCTACGGATACTTATTTGGTAAAAAGATCTGATATGAGAGAAGATACAGATACAATTGTAATAAAAAAACTGCCTATTGATTTGCCTTTCGAAACTATTCATATTACAGCAGATTATGAAAACCCAAATAATGAAATTACAATTCATGCAGCTCATAATGCTACGGCTTGTTTGGCAGAGTGGATTCGTATTTATGATATTAATGAGTTTACAAAAAAAGTAATTGATGAGAAAATTTCTGGTATTCCTCCAACGGGTATTTTGGATATTAGTAGAATTGGTAAATATAAAATAGATGCCAAAACAGGTAGCGTCATCGAACAAAATATTGTTACCAAAAAAGGAAATATAGATGACCCACAAAATGTAGGTTCACATACTTGGGGAATTGCGCTTTTTACCTACAAAAATATGATTGATGCCAACAGAACGGTATCAAAAATAAAAGATATTTATTGGCAGTCATTTGGTTTGGACAAGGATTTTTTGACCGAATTTATTTATCGTCTTTATAAAGACTATCCACATCGACAAGTGCCTCTTGAAGAAATCAGAAAATATACAGAAAGAGGTGTTCCTTTTGTAATTAGTAGAATGAATACAGAAACTATGGAATTTGAAGATTATTATCAATTTCCAAAAGGAATATCTTATAGAGCAATGCAATTTGTACAAAAAGAAGGAACTGACTTTGAAAGTAGAGAGGGATATATGACTTGTGTGGTTACAAATCCACAACAAATAGACGACAAAACAGAGCCTACTTACCGAACAGAACTTTGGGTTTTTGATGCTATGAACTTAAAAAAAGGAGCTATTTGTAAACTTCATCACCCAGATTGGGTTGCTAATACGACGCTTCATTCGGCTTGGCTTCCTAAAGCACAACCTTCATCTTCTTACTACGATATAAATGTCAGAGAAGATTATCAACATTTGATTGATGATACGTTATTTGGAGAATTTTTGGGTGGTATTTTGTTTTCCAAACAACGCAAACAAATCCAGAAAATCTTTGATAAATATGTATATCCTCATTTTGAATAACTATTAACCACTTCAAACTAAAAAATCATGCAATATTTTTATGATAATTCGTATTGTCAAGTATATTATATTCCTGAAAAAGGATATATACACACAGACTGGAAAGGGTTTTGTCCGAGCAAAATATTTAGAGAAGCCTCTAATTCTATTATCACAGCAATAGAAGAAACAGGTACAGGGCGTGTTTTGTTTGATGCCGTAAATACAAAATCAGCAGCTCCAGAAGACCAAAAATGGCTCTTTGAAGATTGGATGCCTAGAGCAATAGCAGCAGGTTACAAACGATATGCTTATATTTTACCTAATGATGTTTTTGGTAAATTTACTTCTAGTAGTGTGTTACAAAAAATGGAAGTAGTTAATCCTCATGTAGAAGGTGCAACTTCGAATGACACAGAAACAGCATTAGAATGGTTACTCAAAGAAGATTAAAACAAAAAAAACAAAAAAACAAAAAACCAAGTAGATAAATTACTTGGTTTTTCTTATCTCAAGAATGAATTACATCGGCTCAAAACTTCGTCTTTCAGATTGGATAATAGAAACTATTACCAAAACTTATACAAAATCAAACCCTTCAAAACCTCTTTCTCAAACTACTTTTGCAGAACTTTTCGCAGGAACAGGAATCATAAGCAGAAAATTAAAACCCTCTCTACATCAGATTATTGCAAATGATTTAGAACCGTATAGTTATGTTTTATTGAAAAATTATATTGGAAACATAGAAGCCATTTCAAATGAAAGAATAGTCTTTTTGATTGAAGAATTAAATAATCTATCTATAAAAAGTGAAGAGAATGGTTTTATTTATAAAAACTACTGCCAAGGAAGTGGAAGCGAACGCCTTTATTTTAGTGATGATAATGGAAAAAAAATTGATGTAATCAGACAGAAAATAGAAGAATGGAAAACTGGACGTGGGTTCAACTCCCACCAGCTCCACAACACTAAGGTTACAGATTCAGAATACTATTTTCTCTTAGCTTCTTTGTTAGAAAGTGCTGATAAAGTAGCCAATACGGCTTCTGTTTATGGTGCATTCTTAAAGCAACTCAAAAAATCAGCTCAAAAAAATCTAGTTCTTTCTCCTGCACATTTTCCAAAGACTGAACACCAAGAAAATAAAATTTTTAGAGAAGATGCAAACGAATTGATAAAAAAAATAAAAGGAGATATTCTTTATTTAGACCCACCTTATAATGCTCGTCAATATGGTGCAAACTATCATCTTTTGAATACGATTGCACTTTATGATAATTTTGAGCCAAAGGGAAAAACAGGTTTAAGAGAGTATGAGCGTTCGAAATATTGCCAAAAAAATGAAGTAGAAACTGCTTTTGAAGAATTAATCAAAAATGCAGATTTTGACTTTATCTTTTTAAGCTACAACAACGAAGGCTTGATGAACTTAGAAACAATAAAAAGAATAATGAGCAAATACGGTTCATACTCGTTAGAAAAAACAGAATACCAACGTTTCAAAGCTGATAAAGACCAAAATAGAGAACACAAAGCCAACGCAACAATAGAGTATTTGCATATTTTGAGGAAATGATATCTCTTTTTTTTATTGATTCTTGCCTACCTTTTTTATAATTCTTCGTTTTCTTCCTTTAGTTAGAAGTTTTACCCAATAACATATTATTATATCATATCCTCCAGAGTCAATTTTTTCTTGTTCATTCAATGTTACAACCCAATTCATAACTTTTGAATCCTGTTTATTGTACTGTTTTACCTGATCAAAATAATTAGATTTTGTTTCGATACTTTGAGCTCTTTCCTGCGTTACAAAAATCACTTTTTTGCCAGTAAAGTCAAACATTTTATCATCAAAATAACTATTGAGAAATTCAGATTCTGCTTGTGAGAGTTTTGGGTTATCATCATTTCCACACTCATCTAAGTTTTGTCCGAAGGTAGTTAGAGAAACTAAAAGCAAAAGTAATGTTAGGCAGTTTTTCATGTTTTTCTGTTTTTTTAGTAGGTTTCTGTATAGAGCAATATTGAATTGTTTTTTTTCTTGCAAATTTTTATTCCAATCTATCTTGATATTTTTCAAGTGTATTCCAAACATCCCAAAATGCTTTATGTGCTTCATCACTCTCACTTCCTGTGTTCTTAATTAATATTCGTCCAATTTTTTTTTCTGGGTCAAAAAACATTAAAGTAAAAACACCTGGATCTTCTCCACTATGACCAATGACATTTCGTGTAATAAGTTTTTCAATAAATATTCCCACATTATCATCATCTCCTTCTTCAAAATGCTTTTTTTCTAATTGCGATTTAAATAGCTCTGAGTAACTATCTTTATTGAGTAAAGTTCCATTACCAGAATATCCTTTTATGAGTTCGTTTAATAATTTAGATAAATCACTACTTGAAGTTATGAGATGTCCATCTGGATAAGTGAGTCCGATATAATGAGGAAGCTCTGTTTTATCAAGGTAGAGTTTAGAGAATTTATCCAAATCAACCTCATCAAAAAACCATCCTGTAGAATTCATTTCTAAAGGTGTAAAAATATGTTTTTCAGTAAATTCATTAAAAGGAGTCTTAGCAGCAGATTCTATAACTAAAGCACATAAAGCAGCTCCTATATTACTATACTCGTTAAATTCTCCAGGTTTTCTGTTTGCAAAAGTTTCTTTTTTAAACCACTCTGAATCTTTGTGCAACATTTTTTCAAGAAACTCTGACAATGAAAGGTAGCTATCTGGAGTATTAAAAAAATCTACAAACTCTTTATTTTTGGCTTGCTCATCACTTAATTTATCTTTTAATACATAAACTTTTCCCCAGTAGAAATCCGAATCAACAATGGATGATGTATGTGTAGCCAACTGTCTAATTGTAATTTCTTCATTAGGAAAATAAGGATTAACAACCTCAAAAGGTAAGTGTTTATTGATTGCATCATCCAGTTCTAATAATCCCATTTCTTTGGCTTTGAGAAGTGCAACTGCAATAGAAATTTTAGAAATAGAGGCAATATTTTGAATCGTATTTTCAGTATATTCTTTTTTATCTTCAATATCAGCATATCCGAAACCGTTCTGATAAAGTGTTTGATTCTGATTTACTATAGCTACAGAAAACCCATTGATATACCCTCTTTGATAAATTTCACTCAACTCATTTGTTAGTGAATCTACTGTAAGTGTATTTTTTTCTGTTGATTCTTTTGTTGAATTTGTTTTTTGATTACAAGAGGCAATCATAATTCCGATAAATAATAGAAAGATTGTATTTTTCATGTTTTTTCAATGTGTGTGATTTAATTTTGTGCTTCAGAATTAAAGTTTCTTTGTTGTATAGACACGATAATTTAAAGATAGTTGCTTATTTTTTTAATAAAAATTTATTTTCTATTTAAAGCTATTCTATAATACTTGTCAGTACAAAGCAAATTATCGTTTTTTGAACCAAAAGAAAAAAAATGTTTCAAAGCTAATAAAGATATCAATAGATAAAATAAAGCCAATGTGAAAATGGAGCATTTGCACATTTTGGAAAAGTAGATTTGACTATCCTGCATCGGATTTTATATAAGAAAAGTCTTTTTGTTTTAGCTTTTCTTTTTCAATAAATAGCATAAGAAAATCTCCATCATGCCAACACCAATCTAATTCATCAATAGAAGAAAGTGTAAGTAGAGAAATCCAATTTTCACTTGGTCTAGGGTCATAGGCTAACGACGAATAAAAGGGATAACCAAACATATAATCTAATTTTTTGTCTAGTTTTTCCATTATATCATAACTCAGCTCATCTAACTGGCTCTGACTTAAAGGGTTTTCTTTAAGTAATTTATTTCTGAAAGGAATATCTACAGAATTTTTTAAACTTATTGACATACAAGGTTGATTTGAAAAATATTGATTTTTAGAGGGCTTCAAATCACTTTCATTATCAAAAAAATAAACTTTAGCATACCCATCATCTCCCCAAAAGTTTTCTCCTTCATCATCATCTGCAATAAAAACACTCAAAACTCCTTCCTTTGGAAGTTGAGAGAAAGGTGGAGAAATGTCTTTTAGATTAAATTGTGCTACAAAACGATAATATCCATACTCATGTTGAGGACACTCAAAGCTAGGTGGAATATCTGGAATCCCTCCTAATTTACTACTACCTATTTTGATTTTAGAGTTACTTCTACTTATTTCAATGGAAGGAATTATTAAAGCTTTAATGTAATCTTTATGTATAGCAAAAGAAGATTCTTCGATTGCTTTTTCTATATCTTTGACATTCATATTACTGTTTTTATTTATTTCTAATGAGTTGTACCTCTAGCCCTTAAAAATACAAACCTAATGAAACTACGGAATATTTGCATATTCTGGAAAAGTAGCTTTGTAGGATTGCTATAAAAATAACTACAAAATATTATAAGCTTGTTGGCGTTCTTTTAGCAAAAACTATCTCAATCTATTCATAAATGAAAATAAATAAAACGTCTCTATTATCTTTCCTTCTACTAATTTTGATTTTCAAAGTTAGCTTTGGTTTTGCTCAAGATTCCGAACTTCCACCAATTTTGCAGCACCCAGATTCTGTTCAGATTGAAGCAATTGATGTTCTTAATTCGGATAGTAGAGAAACAAATTTGTCCGTTACACCTGACGGAAAATATTTATTTTTTATGAGTATCAGAGGTGGACAAAGTTGGTCAATAAGGTCTGGAATGTATAAAAACAAACCTCGCTTTGATGGAGATATTTATTTTTCCAAAAAAGATGAAAACGGAAAATGGACAACAGCCCAAAATCTAAAAGCCATAAATAGTTCTTCTGGAGAAGATGAACCTTTTGTAAGTCAAGACGGACAACAAGTGGTTTTTCAGTCGTGGCGAAGAAACTGGATTGCTGAAGGAGGACCCTATTATCAAGCTAAAGCAAAGGGAAATTCTTGGACAAATATGAGAGGATTAGGACAAGGAATAAATACGTTTTTTAGAAGAGAATTTTCAAAATATGGAGGTTATGCGACCGACGGCATGAGTGTTTCTTCTGACATGAATACTTTTATTGTGACTGCTGGAGCAAACTATAATGGCGATATGGATTTGTATTGGAGTAAAAAAGATTCGACTGGGAAATGGTCTGTTTGTACAGAAATGCCTATTTCTACGCCAAAAAATGAGCGTTCGGTTTTTTTAGCTGCTGATAATAAAACGATTTATTTTGCTTCTGATGGCTATGGTGGTTTTGGTGGACTTGATATTTTTAAGGCTCTGCTTGATGAAAACGGAAATGCAATTGAGATTTTTAATATTGGTGCACCCTTCAATACTGATAAAGATGATTATGGTTTTGTTTTGACGGCTTCTGGAGAGGCTGCTTATTTTGTGAGAGAAGGCGATATTTTTTATGCTGATTTAATCAATGCTTCGCCTGAAATAAAACCTTCGCCAGTTTTGCTTTTGGAAGGAAATATTGTCGGTTGTGATGGAAATCCGATGGATGCAAAAGTGAGTTTGTATGATGAAAATGACAAAGAAATTAGTGTTAGTTTTACCAATGCAAGAAATAAAGGAGAGTATGTTTTGCTAGTTTCTAATCCTCCAAAAAATAAAAAATCATACAAACAAATCATAGAAACCGAAAAAGGATTCAAACAAGAAACTTTTCAAGAAACCTTTTTTAAAACTAAGAAAATAGAAATTCCATCAATAAAAAAATACACCAAAATTGAGTTAGGAAAAACGCAGATAAACGATTGTAAAGAAGAAAAAACAGAAATAATAAAGCTAGATAATGTATATTTTGATTTTGATTCCGACGAATTAAACCAAAATTCTATTACAGTTTTAGAAAATCTGATTGCTGTTTTTAATCAAAACCTAGAGAAAAATAATTCTCAAAAAATAATTCTCACAGGACATACCGATTCAAAGGGAAGTAATGAGTACAATGAAATTCTATCACAAAAAAGACTTTTATCCGTTCAAAATTTTCTAGAAAGCAAAGGAATTGATAAATCTAAAATTAAAATTACTCCAAAAGGCGAAAAAAGTCCTGTAAAAACAAACGCCACAGAAAACGGACGTAGTAAAAATAGGCGTGTAGAAATAAGGATTGAATAAAATGTAGCTTACTCTTTAGAGTGAGAAGCAAAGTACCGAAAACTTTAGTTTTCGGCTAAAAATCAAATCAATAAATTATAAAATCAACTATGAAAATCAAAGTATTGATTCTGTTTTGTGTTCTTTTTTTGGGAATTGGATTTGAGGGTTTTGGGCAAGTGACCTTTGAAGATATTTTTCCTAAAGTTGAAATAGAAACAGATACAGCACATGTTCCTTTGTATAAGAAACTTCAAATTTTGAGAAAACTTGAGTATGCAGGAGTATATGATAGTGGAAGACAGGTAGGACACTTTTATAGCAGAACATTACAAGCAGATTCTTCTTGGTATGTTTATGCAGGTCATTCTATAGTAAGTAGAATGATTCTTTTGAGTACTCAAAAGAATGAAATAATAGATATGGTTTTACAACCTCGCACTATAGATTATGGAGAAGGAGGACATGCAGCTATCTGGGTATTAAATAAAGAAGGGAAATATAAGAGGAGAAAACTTTTTCAAGGAGGAGATATTAAGAGAGTTTATAGAGATAAAAATAATATTTTGAAAATAGAGCTACAATCAAGAGGATGTTGTGATAATTATTTTATGTGTGATGAAACCTATTCTTACAAAAACGAGAGCTTATTTTTAGAAAAACAAATATGTTATTTGTATGGACAAGATGGCTGTTTTAATATGAGAGAATTTAAAAATATTGGTACAATAAAAACGAATGATAGTACATTTTTATTTGGCTCTAGAGATTCTATAGCTGTAAATTATCCGTTGTCAGATATGATAAATTACAGAATCAAATCAGACAGTTCGATATTCTATAATTACAAAGAAAATGTAGTTGCTCTTATCAAGCCAAATGAAAAGGGAGACGTTTTATATAAAGAAATTAAAGATAAAATGTATTGGTATTTAGTTGTTTTTCCTCCAAAAGCTATACAAAGAAGAGTTTGGGATCATATGATTGGTAGTCGTCATAAACAAATACCTTTAGCAGGTTGGATAAAATCAAAAACTCCTCTAAAAATTGAATCTAAATAATAATCAAAAATAACTATGAAAATTAAAGTTTTTATTCTGTTTTGTTTTCTCTTTTTTTGGATTGGGTTTGAGGGTTTCGGGCAAAAACTGATAAGAGAATATCCTGCTTTTAGAGAACCGATTATTACTACTGATACAGTTACTCTTTCTGTAAAAGAAAAAGAGAGTGTATTAAGAAAATGTGAAAAAGTAAGAGTAATAGGAGATAGTGATTACAGAGGTTTTGCTTTTTACATAGCTAAAGCAAGTAAAAAAGGTTTACAGTATTCCCTATGTTATAATGGTATTGTTCAAGATTGGAAATTTATTGATTCTGACAATGACAAAAAGATAGATTTTATTGTTCTTCTCAAAGCTCATAATGCAAGTGGTGGAGATGACTATATGTGTGCTATTTGGAAGAAAAATAAAAAAGAAAAGTTTGACTTACTCAATTCTTGGGGTGGGACAATTGTAGAAATAAATAAAAAAGAAGGGAGTGTTGCTATAAAATTAATTGAACACAGTTGCTGTGCAGATTTTCTTCGTTGTGAAAATGTTTATGAGTATGAAAAACGAAAACTTAGAAGAAAATATCAATTATGTTATACATATAAGTTTGATTTGGTTGAAGCAAGAACTCCTATAGGTAATGTTACAACAATAGATAGTATAAAACTTTATATAGCTAGTGATAGTGTTTTAGCTAAAAATACTGAAACTTATCTAAGTATTGCAGACATTGTTTATGATTATGAACAAGTTTACAAAATGGGAAGCTATACTACAATAAAATCTAATCAAAAAGGAGAAGTGCTTTTTTCTAAAAAAGAAGGAAATATATATTGGTATTTTGTGGTTTTTCCTGAAAAATCCATGAAGAAAATAATAATGGGTTGGGGCAATGGAAAAAGAAATATAGCAGGTTGGATAAAATCAAAAACACCTCTAAAAATTGAATCTAAATAATCATCAAAAAAAGTTATTCGTATTTATCCTGCATTTAATCATAAAAATCATATAAAATCACTCGCTAATCAGTTATAGTATTTCAATCAAATAACACAAAAAACCAATCTCTGATTATTACTCAAAGATTGGTTTTCATATTTAAAAAATGTTTTACCTTCTTAATCCCAAAATTTCTTCCAAATATTTTGAGAAGTTTCTAAGAATTTTTCGGTAGCCTTCAATTGTTCAGTACCACTTTCTGTAATATCTGATAAAATAGGAACTGAACGAAGCATTTCACTTCCTTTTACAGTTTCATCAATTGCTTTTGCCCATTGCATCATCGTCGAATCTTCTTCTTTTGCTTCTGGAACAAGATTATTGATGTGTTTTGGAGCTACATTTTTAGGAGCTGTTTTTACCTCAACGGTAGTATCTAGCTTTTTGCTTTCTTTTTTTGGAGCTTTTGTACTTTTTTCTGCTAAAATTTCAGTTTCTACAATCTGATGAGGATTTTTATTTACAAACTCTTCTTTTGATGTAGCTGATGTAGCTTTTTGTGTAGAAGAAGTTTCTTGTTCTTTCAAAAAAGCATCTAAATCTGCGAGTGTGCTGTTTTTTGCCATAGTAGTAATAGGAATTAGACTAAAGTAAACGAATTTTGGATTGTTTTCACTGAAAATTATTTTTAGATAAATGCTTGATTGTGTGCTAGTTATATTTTTATTTGTTGAGCAAAGATACAATATTTTTCGCAATTTCTTTATATTCTGCAATAGGACTTAAAGTAGAAAACTCTGCCATTTTATTTTTAGAAACTACAAAAGGAGAAATAACAGGTGCTTCTAAGCTAGAAAGAGCATTTTCTACCGTCGTTTGGTTAGTTCTGTTATGAATTCGGCTAGGTAGAATAGCTATCTTTAATTTTTTATTAATTTCTTGTGCAGGTTTTAAGTCTTGCAAAGTCTGATAAGCAACCAATAAATCATTCTGAGAAAGGCTTGTCGGCACTACTACCAAATCAGATTCTAAACATAGTTTTCGTATAGATTCATCGGTTGTCTTTCCTGCGCTATCTACTAGAATATAATCGTATTTTTTGCCTCTCTTAAATTTTTTGAGGTTATCAATAATATGTTCGTCTGTTGAACCAAGAATAGGAAAAGGAGCATCTTTTTCAGTTATTTTCTTTTTGAAAAGCTCCATTTTCCGAAGTGTTGTGAGCGTATAGTTTGTGTCTGTTTCGATGAGCAATACTCGCTTTTTCTGACTAGCAAGTGTCGTGGCAAGATGCGTAATATTTGTTGTTTTGCCTGTTCCACCTTTTCGGCTGATGAATGAAATTATCATAATTGTAAAAAAAATAGTTTTGGAAGAAATAATAAAAACAAAAGTAAGAATTAGTTGATAAATAATTTGTTACATCAAAATTTTAATCTCTATTATATCAAATTAATCTAAAAAATGAGTATATTGTTATTCTAAGATAACCAGTAAAGAATAATCGCTATTTCGGAATCTTAATTAAAAATATGCAGACAGTTTCTACTCCATCTCCTTCTACTCCTTATTTATTGACTGATTCTATTCGAATCGAAAAAACAGATTTTGATGCTTCTCACAAAAAGTTTTTGATTTTATATGGAAAAAAGCAGTTTTATTGTGGACTGCTTATTAAAGAGATTTTGGTAGAGCTAAGTGAAAACAAATCACTCTCTCAAGTTCATTCTAAAATTACTTCTTATGAATCTTATAAAAATCTAAGCATTCAAGACATAGAGATGATTATTGAGAAAAAAATAATTCCTTTAGGTGTTCTAAGAAATATGAATGAAATAGAAGCCACAAAAGAAGAAGAACTCACTTATGATGCCGATTCTATAAAAACTCAAAAAACACTTCTAAATGAATCAAAGACAAATTTTTTAGCTTCCCTATTCAAATTTTTTTATCAGAAATGGGCTGTTATTTTATTTGTTTTGCTAGGACTTTTTACTCATATTTTTTATTTTTCTTCCCACTCTGTTTTCGGAGAACATAGCAAAATATGGACAGATTCTTCAGCCTTAGAGTATATGTTGATTTATTTTCTAATCATCTTCATATTTGTTTTTCACGAAATTGGTCATGCTTCTGCTGCCTTACATTTCGGTATTCGTGCGCCCAAAATTGGTTATGGTTTTTATTTGGTTTATCCCGTCTTTTTTACTCAAATTAGTGAGGCTTGGAAGCTTCAACCCAAAAAAAGAATGATTATCAATTTGGGTGGTGTTTATTTTCAATGGATTGGAGGAAGCTTATTTATTTTATTAGATTATTTTAATGTCGCTTCCACACATGTTTGGTCAGGAGTTGTAACCATGAATTTTATTCGTTTGATTTATTCTTTTGTTCCTTTTATGAAAGCAGATGGCTACTGGATTTTTAGTGATGGTTTTGGATTGTCGAATCTTCGTAAAAAGTCGAATCAATTTTTAGGAGCTATTTTCAAATCATTTTCTATTAAAAAAGCTCGTCAGATTACAGAAACTAAGTTGCAATTTTATGCACTTTCTTTTTTTTCTTTAGGAACGGTTATTTTTTTTACTTTTTGGTTTGGGTTTTTATCAATCATGATTTTGAAATTTGCGCCTATGCTTCCGAACATTTTGGTGTCATTTTATGAAAAATGGCAAAATGCAACACTTATTTCTCAATACCTCAAAGTAATGCTACAATCTATTCTACTTACGATTACACTTTTAGGAGTCGTTATTTTTGTGGTCAGAATGAGTAGTTTAATGCGTTTTGCATTCAGTTTTTTAATAAAAAAAGAAAATAAGCCACAAGTTGTATAATAATTTGTTAAATATATTAGCATTGCTATTTTTATTAGCTTTTTTGTTTTGAATTTCCTATCTTGTTGTCAGTTTCTACCAGCTATTTTTATTATTCAATTTTTTATTAAAGAAATTCAATCATGACAACACAACAAATTGCCAACCGTTTAGTAGAGCTTTGTAGAGAAGGAAATTATAGTCAAGCTCAAAAAGAATTGTATCATCAAAACACAATCAGCATTGAACCCGAAATGCTGCCCAATAATAGAGTACAAGGAATGGAAGAGCTCAATAAAAAATCAAAGCAATGGGACGAGAATCTAGTTGAAATGCACTCTACACACGTATCAGAGCCAATTATAGCAGGAAATCACTTTTCTTGTACTATCGGTTTTGATGCTACTTTCAAAGATAGAGGAAGAAGCAAGGAAGAAGAACTTGCCGTTTATAAAGTAGAAGATGGAAAAATTACAGAAGAACGTTTTTTTTATTCTATGGGATAAATAATAGGATTTAAAAATCAAAATGCTTTAATTTTTGCTAATCTCAAAAAGTGCTTTTCAATAAAGTAGTTTGTTGAGGTTAGCAATTTTTTTTTATTGCTAATCAAGTCTTATCTTTGAAGTATAAAGAAATTAGAAAACCTTAATCCAATCAATACATTTATGGCAACTTATGATTTATTAGTAATCGGTTCAGGACCGGGTGGTTATGTAGCTGCAATCCGTGCTTCTCAACTCGGAATGAAAGTAGGCGTTATCGAAAAAGAATCTCTAGGTGGAATTTGTCTAAACTGGGGCTGTATTCCTACAAAAGCACTTCTGAAATCTGCACAAGTATTTGAGTACGTACAACACGCAAAAGATTACGGCATCGAAGTAAAAGATTCTAAAGTGAATTTTGGAGATATGATTGGTCGTAGCCGAAACGTTGCAGGAGGAATGAGCAAAGGAATTGAGTTTTTATTCAAAAAGAATAAAATTGAAAAAATAATGGGCTTCGGAAAACTTGCAGGAAAAGGCAAGGTAGAAGTAACCAAAGAAGACGGCAAAAAAGAAACATACGAAGCTAAAAATATTATCCTTGCAACAGGTGGACGTGCAAGAGAATTGCCAAATCTTCCTATTGATGGAAAGAAAATCATTGAATACCGTAAGGCAATGTCTTTAGAAAAACAACCTAAAAAAATGGTGGTTGTAGGTTCTGGAGCTATCGGAGTAGAGTTTGCCTATCTTTATAATTCTATCGGAACAGAAGTAACTGTTGTAGAATTTATGGACAGAATCGTTCCCGTTGAAGATAAAGATGTTTCGAAAGAACTAGAAAGACAATACAAGAAAAAAGGAGTAAAAGTAATGACTTCATCAGAAGTAACAAAAGTAGATACGTCTGGAAGTGGTTGTAAAGTAACTGTCAAAACTAAAAAAGGCGAAGAAATTATCGAATGTGATGTGGTTCTTTCGGCTGTTGGTGTGGCTACAAACTTAGAAGGAATTGGCTTAGAAAGCACAGGCGTAAAAACTGAAAAAGGAAAAGTAATCGTAGATGATTATTACAAAACTTCTGTTGATGGTGTTTATGCAATCGGCGACATCGTACATGGTCCTGCTCTTGCACACGTAGCAAGTGCAGAAGGAATCATTTGTGTAGAAAAAATGGCTGGACACCACCCAGAGCCATTAAATTACGGAAATATCCCAGGGTGTACGTATTGTGTTCCTGAAATTGCATCTGTTGGAATGACAGAAGCACAAGCAAAAGAAGCTGGTTATGAAGTAAAAGTAGGTAAGTTTCCGTTTTCTGCCTCTGGAAAAGCAAGTGCAGCAGGAGCAAAAGAAGGTTTTGTAAAAGTAATCTTTGATGCAAAATATGGCGAGTGGTTAGGCGCACACATGATAGGTGCAAACGTAACAGAAATGATTGCAGAAGCCGTAGTAGCTAGAAAATTAGAAACTACTGGAATGGAGATCGTAAAATCTGTTCATCCACACCCAACCATGTCAGAAGCTGTTATGGAAGCAGCAGCAGCAGCATACGGAGAAGTAATTCATATATAGAAATCTGATTTTTTGTGCTAATTATTAAACCTATAAGGTCTTGAAGATCTTATAGGTTTTTTTCGTGTTTTGTAAAAACAAGTTTACATCCTTAATAGTGGTTCAAAGAAAATTCATATAAAAAACATCATAAAGTAAAGCTACAAAACCAACTTGCAAAGATTTTTAAAATCTATCACTAAAACAGTTTTAAAATAATTTGCAATGAAAAAAATTACTTTATTTATCTTATTGTTGGTAATTAGTTTTCCAACTTTTGCTCAAGATTTGGGTAAAATCACAAAGATTGTCAGTCCGACAGCACAAGCTGCTCCCATTTCTCTAAAAAGAAATATCTCAAAAATGAGTTCTCAAAATGGAGAAAATGAAGATTTGCCCTTTGAAGAGCATTTAAAGCCATTTTATCATGGCGTGGCTTCTGGTGATCCACTTTCTGACCGAGTAATCATTTGGACAAGAGTAACTCCAGATTCAGAAAATCAAACAAGCCAAATTCCTGTAAAATGGTATATTACTTCTGATATAGAGCTTCAAAATATAGTGGCAGAGGGAGAGTTTACAACAAATGCAGACCGAGACTTTACCGTCAAAATTGATGTAGTTGGTTTGCAGCCTAATACTACTTATTATTATTATTTTTCTGCTTTAGAAGCAAATTCACTTATCGGGCGCACCAAAACAGCACCGAATAGTACAAATGCAGAACATTTGAAATTTGCAGTTGTTTCTTGTCAGAATTATGAAGCAGGTTATTTCAATGCCTTTGGTAGAATTGCAGACCGAAACGACCTTGATGCCGTTGTTCATTTGGGAGACTATATTTATGAATATGGAAAAGGAACATATGGAGCAAACCTTATCGAACGCTCAAACTTCCCAGAAACTGAAATTCTGACGTTAGCAGATTATCGTACTCGTTATTCATTGTATCGTTTAGACCAAAACCTTCGAAGAGCACACCAACAACACCCTTTTATTACTATTTGGGATGACCACGAGTTTACAAACGATGCTTACAAAGATGGAGCGCAAAATCATACGGATTCGACAGAAGGAAATTGGGCAAACAGAAAAGCAATTTCTCAAAAAGTGTATGATGAATGGATGCCTATCCGAACACAAAATACAGGAATTTATAGAGTTATCAATTATGGAAACTTGATGGATTTGATTATGATTGATACAAGAATTGAAGGACGTGATGAGCAAATCAATGATGTTACAAATCCACTTATGTATGCGCCAAACCGTACACTTTTAGGACAAACACAGAAAGAATGGTTTTTGGATAAACTAGGAAACTCAACAGCAAAATGGAAGGTAATCGGAAATCAAGTTATTTTTTCAGAATTTAATGTCGGTTGGGCAGCTTCAGGACTTACTCCCCCACAAACTCCAGAGCAAGTAGAAAGTGGTTTTACCGATATTTGGGACGGTTATCCGATAGAAAGAGATAATATTATTGATTTTATGTCAGATAATTCTATTGATAATGTAGTTTGGCTGACAGGAGATTTTCATTCTACTTTTGCATTTGATGTAGCCAAACGTCCTTCTATTTTTGGATTTGACCAAGCTACACCTACTTACAATGCTGAAACTGGCGAAGGTTCTGTGGCTGTTGAATTTGCAACGCCAAGTATTGCCTCTGCTAACTTCGATGAAAACGTAGGAGCAGCTACTTCGGCAGCGTTAGAGTTTCAGATTAATAAACCACTTCCTGCACCGTTTTTAGTTAATCCAAATCCTCACATGAAGTTTGTTGATTTGGACAGACACGGATATTTTATTTTGGATGTTAAAGAAAGTGCCGTTCAAGCAGATTGGTTTTTTGTAGATAAAGTTTTAGAACCCTCTGAAAATGAAGAGTTTGGTGAAGGTTGGCTAACAACAGATGGAAGAAACCACCTTACAAAAGCAGATGTTCAAACAGCTCCAAAAACGACACAAGCAACAGCAGCACCCAATGAAGTTCCTGAATATGTTGATGAAGTTTTAGGTTTTTTTCCTTCAAAAAATGAGTTTACAGATATTGCTATTTTGAGTTTGTATCCAAACCCTTCTTCTACGATTGCACTCGTCAATTATGTCGTTGCTCGTCCAATGAATGTAAGTATAAAACTTGTTGATTCACAAGGAAAAGTTATCAAAACGATTAATGAACAAAAGAATGCAAGTGGAAACTTTGCACTTCAGTTTTCTGTAAAAGACCTTACAGCAGGAGTTTATTTTCTAAACTTTGAAACTGAAAAAGGACAAATTAGTCGTAGAATAGTCGTAGAGAAATAAGTTTCGTGATATAAAATTAATATTTATTTATTGTACTCAAACACTTCTTTTTAGCTTAAAAAGAGGTGTTTTTTCGTTTCTGTTAAATATAGAGCAATCAAATTAGCAGTTTAGTTGTGTCTTTTTCAATAAAAAGTGATTGTAGAGATAAGAAAACCATTTTTATCATTCCAAACCTTTCAATTATGAAAAAGAAACTTTCAAATTGTTACCTCAAAGTCATATTTTCTCTATCCTTTATAGCTATTTTCTCATCTTGTTCTAATCAAAAGCAAGTTTCAGATAATAATGCAATTTCAGATTCTACAAGTATAGATGTTCCTCTTACAAATATTCCAACGCCAATATCTCCAGAGGAAATAGTAGAAGTAGAAGACAATATAGAATTAGACGAAAGCATAGAAATGAAAATAGAAGATGTCGAAATAGAAATCGACAATATTGTAACTGATGTAACAGCAATAGAAGCTCCAGTAGAAGAGGAAGAAGTAGAGCAACTATTTTCTATTGTTGAAGAAGTTCCACAATTAAAAGAAAGTCTAAGAACAAAAGAAGAAAACACTAACAACTATCAAAAAACAGCAGAAAATAAATTTATTCAACCCAAAAATCAAGCTCTTTCTACTTTTTCGATTGATGTAGATAATGCTTCTTATACTACTGCTCGTCGTTTTATTCAATCTGGACAGCTTCCAAATCCTAATTCAGTTCGTATCGAAGAGTTTATCAATTACTTTGATTATGATTATCCACAACCAAAAAATGACGTTCCTTTTTCTATAAACACAGAAATTTCGGTTGCGCCTTGGAACACAAAACACAAATTAGTTCATATCGGACTTCAAGGAAAAGAATTGGATTACAAAAATCTCTCAGCTTCTAATCTTGTTTTCTTGATTGATGCTTCGGGTTCAATGACAAACCCAAACAAACTTCCTCTCTTGCGCTCGTCTTTGAAAATGCTTTTAAATGAAATGAATGAAAAAGACCATATTTCGATTGTTGCTTATGCTGGTGCTGCTGGTTTGGTTTTGCCTTCTACTTCGGTAAAAGAAAAAGCTAAAATCTTGAATGCTTTGGAAAATGTTTCGGCAGGTGGAAGTACGGCAGGAGGAGCAGGAATAACATTAGCGTACCAAATTGCAAAAGAAAATTTTATCAAAAATGGAAACAATAGAGTGATTTTGTGTACCGATGGGGATTTTAATGTAGGTGTTAGTTCGTCTGATGAACTTGTAAAACTTATAGAAACAAAACGAGATGATGATATTTTCTTGACTGTTTGTGGTTTTGGAATGGGAAACTATATGGATTATCAGATGGAAGAGTTAAGTAATGCAGGAAACGGAAATTATTTTTACATAGACAATATTCAAGAGGCAAAAAAAGTATTTGTCAGAGAAATGAGAGCTACACTTTTTACGATTGCAAAAGATGTCAAGATTCAAATTGAATTTAATCCTACAAAAGTAGCTGCGTATCGTCTTATCGGTTATGAAAATAGAATGCTCAAAAAAGAAGATTTTAACGACGACAAAAAAGATGCTGGAGAGCTTGGCGCAGGACATACTGTAACAGCATTGTACGAAATTATTCCTGTGGGTGTAAAAAGTGATTTTTTGAGTTCGGTAGATGATTTGCGTTATCAAAATAACTCTAAAATAAGCACAAATTATACGGCTGTGGCTTCTTCTGATGAACTTCTAAATTTGAAATTACGTTATAAAAAACCTGATGAAAACAAAAGTAAATTAATTGTAAGTCCATTAAAAGATGAAAATAGAGCTTTATCCAAAACATCTGATAACTTTCGTTTTTCGGCTGCTGTGGCAAGTTTCGGAATGATTTTGAGAAATTCAGAGTACAAATCAAATTCTTCGTATCAGCAAGTTATTGAGTTAGGAAAAAATGCAAAGGGAAAAGATACAGAAGGTTATCGAAGCGAGTTTTTGAAATTAGTAGAAAGCTGTATGTTGATGAGTAGATAAAGTATAATCTTAGAAAGCCATTTTATAATTTTTCTTATAAAGTGGCTTTTTTGACAGCTTAAACAAACATTTTTCTTATAATAGATAATTTATTTGTAGTTTTGTAGTTAAATAAACACACAAATACTATTTAAAAAAAATTACCAGCTAAAAAATCGAATCCTCTACTTTGACAACTCCTCTTAAAAAAAAATCCCGTTTATTTATTGCTATTCCTCTCCCTCAATTTTTAAAAGAAGCCTTACAAGAATGCCAAGAGTGGCTTTCTTCTTATCCAGAAATGAAGGAAATAAAAAATTGGATAGAACCTTCTAAAATGCATATTACGCTGCACTTTTTGGGTGATATTTCTCATCAAAGAATTTCTCAAATACAGGAAATTGTTAATCAGACAGCAAAAGAGTTTCCCCTTACACTTACGATGAAAGACATAGGAACATTTGAAAAAAATGGTCTTCCTTACGTGCTTTGGGTAGGAATCAATAAAAATGAAACGTTATCCAATCTATATCAAGAAATAGCCAAAAAGCTAGAAGAAATAGACGTAGAAGTTGAGAATACAAGTGCAGAAAATTATAATCCACATGTTACTTTAGCTTATCTCCGTACGGATAATGAAGTTAAAAAGGCTATCAAAAAACGCCTCAAAAAAATATTAGTGGGAGAAATTGGTGTTTGGGATAGCAATCAAATAGAACTCATCAGTAGTACACAAACTAGAGAGGGTTCGGTTTACAAAGTTATTAGCTAGAGATTCTAAAAATCTTATTTGTAGAGACAAGACGTGTCTTGTCCTTTTTATTATTTCTATTTTGGTCTGTTTTTATCTATCCACTTTTGATATTGCTCATTGATGGCTTCATAAAACAAATCGCCTTGCAAATTATAACCTGTTTGTGAGAGGTGTATTTTGTCGTATTGTCCTAACCCTACTTTGTGCCAATCAATAATGGATTTGAAACCTCCCATTATCTGATAAAAATTCCAAAGAGCTACGCTTTTTTCTCTCATCAGTTCTTGTAAACGCTCTTCTGCTTTTTGTGTGTTATAATTTGCATACTTTTTATAACGATAGGTATCGTTTGGCGAAGTAAGCAGAATAGAAGTATTCGGATTAATATTTCTGACTTGTTCTATTATTTTTATTAAGTTTCCTTTGAAAGCAGTATCATCAAAACGGCTTGGATAAGCATCATTTGTTCCCAAAGAAATAACTACCAAATCAGGTTGAACACTTCTAAGTTGTGTTTCGAAATCTTCACAGCGCAAATAATGTCTTGTCTCTGCTCCATTTATTCCAACAGCGTGATACAAAATTCCTCCATCATTGGTTTCAAGAGATACTCCTTGCAGAATAAAATGCGTTTGAATATCATCTGTTTTATCTAATCCGATACTTATGGAAGTTTGAGGAACAGAAAAAATGACTTCCAAATAACCGTCTAGGTGCATTTTTTGAGACTTTATTTCATTTGTCGGTGCGATAATGACAGCCTCAAAAAGCTCTTCATTTAATATTGGATAATAAATTCTTACTTTTTCTATTTTTGATGGCTTACGTTCGTTGTATTCTATTGGTTCTAGTGTTATTGTAGATTTTGGGTTGGTTGTTTCTACATTTATTCCAGAGATTCCCCATTGAGATTGGTCTTTGTTACTAACCATCTTTTGACTTGTCCAACTTCCTGTATAACGAGTTTTGTAATCAAATGGGTTGTTTGTTTTGGCTGCTGAATAAGGAAACGTAAATCCACGTCCTGCATCTCCAAAACGTTTATCTTCTTGAAATAATCGTCTTACTTTCCCTGTAAAAAAATCAGCTTGAATGTGAGAATCTCCCATGTGAAGAATTTTCACTTGTTTTTTTTCTTCTTTTTTTTGAGTTTGAAGTGCGTAAAGTTTTTCAAAGAAATAATCTAAGGAAGAGCTATCTTTCATCTGAATTCGGTTTGCCCCATAATTAACCACTTCAAAATAAGGGCGTTCTTTATAAAGCATCAAGCGAATCGAATCTTCTAAATTTTTTGTTTTTTCTTGTAAATCATCTTGACAAAATGCCAATGTGGGAATTGAAAGTATAATTATCAAAAACCAAATAACTCGTTTTTTTATCTTCATCATAAAATTGACCAACTTCTTTTCTATTTATAAGGGGAGATTTTTTTAATAAATTGTGTCTGTGTTATAATCTTTCAAATACATTTCCAAAAAAGCATAATGAAAGCACAAATTTACAGAAATATTGAATAAAAGAAGGAGTTTGATAAAATGAAAAAACTCTTCAGAAATCTAAAAAAGAAATTTGAAGAGTTTTTACAAAAATATTGATACTTGATTACCAGTTTGTTTATCCTTTGCGAACTTTTCCAGAGCCACTTACTTTTACAATTTGTCTTTCTAGCTCATTTCCTCCTGTTTTATAACGAACATCTCCAGAGCCTGAAATTTTTGCTTCTAATGTTTTGGTAACATAGATTTCTGCATCTCCAGAACCCGAAATTTTGATTTCTGTATCTTGTGTTTTAAGGTCTTCTGCTTGATAGTCTCCTGAACCTGCAATTTTTATTTCTTGTGTTGTTGCTGCTCCTTTCAGACAAGCTTTTCCAGAACCTGCAATACTTACTTCTAAATCAGAAACTGCAATTCTTCCACAGACTTTTCCAGAACCTGCAATCTTTATTTCTAAATCAGAGCTATGAAGTGAGCCGTCCCATTCCATTGAACCCGAACCAGCCATTGATAGTTTTTCTATTTTTTCGGTATGATAAACCGTAATTGTTACTTTACCAGAACCATAAGATTTCCAGCTATTTCCTTTTTTGATGCCTATTTTTAGGCGATTTCCTTCTACTTCTGTTTCTAGTTTTTCTAAGAGTTTAGCATCTGCACCTTCAATTTTGACTTCATTTTTAGAAGATTTTACAATTTGAATATCAAAACTTCCTGCTGATGAAATAGCATCAAAGCTTCCTACACTTCGTGTTTCTTGAGCAGAAACTGTAGAGAATGAAAAAGCAAAAAGAAATAAGAAAGAAAATAAAAACGTAGTTAGCTTGTGATTGAGAGTTTTCATAGAATTAAATAAATTTTGAATATAAATAATGAAATGTAGTTAAATTGATAAAATTAGTGAGTAGCTTTTTTATAAGCTTATTTACTACAAAGACAGTATTTTTTTCAATAGGTTGCATCAAAACTCTAAAGTCAATCAATTATTTTTTCATTCGTTTAAAAAAGCCTTTTCTTTTGAGTTACTTTGTTGATAGATTTGGCTAAACTTTTTATTAGCATTTTCTAATAACCAAATTTGTGTTCCTTTTTCTCTTGCGTGTTTTTCTGTCAATTCTCCTATGAGTTTATAACTTTCAAAAGCTTGTTTTAATTTATCACTAAGTTCGTCATTTACATAAACCAAGTTTTTTGGATTTGCTTTTTCAGGAGTCCAAAGTAAATAGCTACTTGAAAAACTATATGCTTTTGGCAGATTAAATTCTTTTTCTTTTCCATAAAAATCAATTGCCCCAGCTTGTCCGTAATTTTCAGCAAAAATAATAGTGTTTTTTCGCTCTTCTTGAGGAATTTCATAATATGCTTTTGCTGTCAGAGTAGCTATTTCTTTCCACCCCAACATATCAGCAAAATCTTGTGGAATAGGATGTATTTTGCCATCTTCCCAACGATTGAAAGATTCTACGCCTGTTTTTTCTGTAAAAGTAGCAGCATATTTTGTGAGTTTTTCAGGACTCAAAACAGGAATACTAAAAGGAAGTAAAGGTAAAATAAGCATTATCGGAAATACAACAGCAGGAACACGTAAGAAAGTACGGTTTTGCGTAAGACGTTCAATCGCAACTGCCCCAGCAGCCAACATGACAGGAAAAACACCTAGTGTATAATAACTTTTGCCGTGCAGAAAGAAAAGCATCAAGATAACGACTAAAAAAAAGACAGTTACCATTCTAAAAGGTTGAAGTGTTTTGCTTTTTAAAAAACCCGTAAAACCCAAAATCCAAACCCAAGTAATAGGAAGGTGCATCAAAAATTGGTCAATAACAAAGTCTAACGGATTTACATTTTTGAGTTGTGTAACATTAAGCTCTTCCATATGATGAAAAACAGGAAAATTATGAAAGGCTTGCCAAATTAGATTCGGAAGAACAATCAAAAGCCCAATTCCTACACCTAACCACAGTTTTTTATTCAAAAACCATTGTCTTTCCTTAGAAAATAAAGTTGCTATCAGAATAGCAATGACACAAAAAATAATACTGTATTTATTCAAAAAGAAAATTCCTGCAACTGCTCCCATTCCACCCAAATAGCGTCCTTTTTGAGTTTTGATATGACGAATCCAAAAATAAATCAACCACGTCCAACCCAAAACATCCCAACCAACAGGCTGAAATAGCGTATGGATACGCAAAAAAGCAGGAGAGAAAATGACAATAAAACCAGAGAAAAGGATAGCAAATGTTTTTCCTCCCATCTGATGTGCTATCATTCCTGTCAAAATTACTAAAGCCATTCCAGCCAAACCAGAAATCAGATGAATAGCCCAAAGAGATTCTCCAATTGTATTTTGAATAAGTGAAGCAAAAAGCGCAATCATGGGAGGAACTTCTAAAAAACCAAAATCTAAATGTCTGCCCAAGGCAAGATAAAGTAACTCATCTCTATGAAAACCATATTCTTTACTTAATAAGAAAGGAGTTTGTAGTTTGAGAAGTGCAAAAAAAGAAAGTAAAAACCAGTTTTTGATTGACATGAGAAAAGCGTATTTTCGGTTCTGTATTTGTACAAACTTAGTAAAAAACTAGATTATAATTTTCGACAAAATGATACATACAATAAAGAAAAAAATTAAGAGAATACTAGGCATAGAAAAATATTCTTCTGAGCGTATTGTCAAAGATACTTATTTTGGAAAAAAAATACAGGATACACAAAAAGGAAATAAAATTATCTATGATTTGTTGCAGAGCAATAAACCTTGTATGATAGCTCGTTTTGGTAGCACAGAGCTTTCTTGTATCATCAACTATGAAAGGGAAAAAGGAAAAGAATGGTGGGATTTTGTAGTCGAAAATATCAATGTTGCGTCAGGAGTTTTTCCCCCAACACCAAAAAACTTAGTTCGCTTTTCAGAAGATTTTTTGAATCATACCAAAAATATTGATGGTTTGGGAGTTTGGTTTAACGAAGGCGAAGATACTATTTATAAAAAATATTGTCCAGATGCTGATTTATTCGAACTTAGAGCCATTGAATCTTATTATTCTACAGAAAATGGAAATATTCCTTGGACAAGAGCATTAGAGAATAAAAAAATATTAGTAATTCATCCGTTTACGAAATCCATTGAAAAACAGTTTGAGAATAGAGAACATTTATTCCAAAACCCTGATATTTTACCTCCTTTTGAGCTGCAAACTCTACAAGCTGTTCAGTCTATTGCCACACAAAAAACACCATTCAAAGATTGGTTTGAAGCCTTTGATTATATGTGTAGTGAAATAAAAAAACGAGATTTTGATATTGCTATTATTGGAGCTGGGGCTTATGGATTACCTTTGGCTTCTTTTATCAAACAACTGGGTAAAAAAGCTGTACATATGGGAGGAGCTACTCAAATTCTGTTTGGTATAAAGGGAAAACGTTGGGACGAAATAGAGTTTTTTCAGAACTTATACAACGAATACTGGACAAGACCACTTGCAGAAGAAGTTCCTCAAAAAGCAAATCAAGTAGAAGACGGTTGTTATTGGTAAATAAATCTTTGATGTGGAGAAACAAATATATAACTCCTAAAGGAGTAAAAATTGAAAAATATAATACTGATTTCACGTCAATTAGCTGTGTTTTTTTACTTATCAAAATTTTTCATAATCAATTTATAAATAAATGAGTTTTAATATTGTCCACCTTTCTACTCCAAAAACATGGCGAGGAGGCGAACAGCAGATTGCATATTTAGCTACAGAGCTAAACAAAAAACAAGAAAATAATGCTATAAAGCAAACCGTTTTGACACCTCAAAATTCTCCTTTGTCTGTTTTTTTGAAAGATTACAATAAAATAAATACATCTTCTAATATAAAAGTAGAAGATTTGAAGGGAAACTCAAAGTTTGGACAAGCAAAATTTTTGGCTAATTTTTGTAGAAGAAATCAAATAGATATTATTCATTTTCATGATGCTCATGCTCATACAATTGGTATTTTGTCGGCTGTTTTTTTTCAGAATAAAACTAAATTTATTTTAAGCAGAAGAGTAATTTTTCCTATCAAAAACAACTTTTTCTCTAAATATAAATACAATCATTCTTCTATCAAAAAAGTAATCTGTGTTTCGAATAAAGTAAAAGAAGTGGCTGCATTGAATATAAAAGATAAATCTAAACTGGTTACGGTATATAGTGGAATTGATTTAGAGAAATTTGAAGGTACAGACAAAGAAAAATCTGTTTTGAGAAGAGATTATAATCTACAAGAAGATACTATTTTGATAGGAAATGTAGCAGCTCTTACACCTGAAAAAGATTATATTACTTTCTTGGAAACAGCCAAAATTCTGATTTCTAGGCTAGAAAAAATAAATAAAAAGGTGCGATTTCTTTTGATTGGAAAAGAAGGAAGTTCAGAAGAAGAGGTTAAAGATTGGCTTACTCAAAATCAAGAAATTAAAAGTTATTTTATCCTCACAGGTTTCAGAAATGATATTCCTGTTATCTTGAAAGAACTGGACATTTTTCTTTTTACAAGTCAGATAGAAGGATTGGGTACAAGCGTGTTAGATGCTTTTGCTAGTAAAGTTCCTGTTGTGGCAACGGCAGCAGGAGGGATTCCAGAATCAGTAATGGATAATAAAACAGGTTTACTCTCAGAGATAAAAGATTCAGTTTCTCTAGCTGAAAATGTAGAAAAAGTATTGTTTAATGAAGAGTTGAGAAACAGATTAATAAATAATGCTAATCTACACCTACAAAACTTTACAAAAGAAAATACAGCCAAGAAAACACTAGAAATTTATAAGAATGTAGTAAAATAAAGGGCATAAAAAAATCCCTTTCTTTTATAAAAAATGAAAAGGGATTTCTCAATTATATCTTAAAAAAGTGTAACCGAATAGCTAAAAAATAAGGAGTTGTAAAAAATAAACTTTTGAAAGTTTCAACACACTTACTATTCAATTTTGACTTTTCTGTTTATTAGAATTTCTGAAAAATAAAGTTTCTGTTAAAAATTTTGAGAACTTTTGCCTCTAAGCACTCAATCAGACTCTTTTAGAATTTCTAAAAGCTGTTTTTCCTATTTACTTACTTGCCCTATATAGTTCAAAAGCTTTGCCAAGAGAGAAATATACTGTAATATTATTCAGAAAACCTCAAAAACCCCGTTTAATGCTCGTATAGAAAGGTTTTTCTTTTTTACAGTAAAATTCATCAATCTCTATTTTTCCATTATGAAAAGGTTGTTTTTTCATTTTGGAAATATGAATAAGTTTTTGTTCGTCTATTTTTTATTCTTTTAGCTTCAATGATTTAAAGCTTTTGTTCATAAACTTATCAAATCCTTCAAATCCTTTATATTCTTGTTTACTGATTCCTATTTTTTTGATTGAATTACCCTTTTCAAAGTGTAATTCAATTATTTTATAAACATCATTAAATGTTTTGATTTCTACAGCACTCCAATTTTTCAAATCATTGAAAAGCCATTTTTTTTTGGGTAGAAATAAATAAGAAACTGCTAATTCTTTCTTAGAAAAATGAAATGAGGTTGGCATAAAAGCAATTTTGAGCAGTAGCAATAACACAATAATCGTTGCTATACCAATAATTAAAAATTTCCAATTTGACTCTAGAGAAAGCGACCAAACAGCAATACCAATTACTCCGATAAAAAAAACAGCTAGAGAAAAAAGTGTTTGAAATTTGAAAGAAAGTTTATTACTCATAAATGAATAGTATGTTTGGTAATTGATTTATTCTTCGTTTTGTTCTTCTTCTTCTATTTCATCATCATCTTCTACGTCTTCATCGTTTGACTCTTCTATCAAATTAGTGGCAGAAGCAATAGACTTAGGCAATGCAAACTCACTAGATGGCAATAATTTATCTACATATAAAAGCAAAATATCCAAATGCTCAAACATCTCTTCGGCATGTGGGAGTAATCTTTCTCCATGAGGCAGTAAAATCTCACTATGAGGAAGTAATTTTTCAGTGTGTGGAAGTAATATATCTTTATATCTTAAAAGCAATTCTGTGTAAGGCAATAAAATATCTAAGTACGGCTCAAAAAGATGAAAGTACGGCAACAACTCTTCAGAATGAGGCAAAAGTTGGTCTGCGTATGGAATTAATTTTTCTGCATGAGGAGCTATCTGGTCAGCATACGGCAAGAGTTCGTCTTTGTAAGGCAACAGTTTTTCTATATGAGGCGCAAGCAAAGATGATTGAGGCAATAAATTATTAGCGTGTGGCATTAGCTCATCTGCATGAAAAAGCAAACGAATACTGTGAGGTAGCAAAGAAGGCGCATTTTTGAGAAGTTGAGGCGCATTTTTGGCAAATCCTTTTATTAAATTTCTATATTTTTTATTAGCCAAACCTTTTTATAGAGAGTAAATTATTTGATAGAAGATAATCATACAGTTATAGCAACTGAATTTAGAAAGAATTAGTTTTGATAAAAGGATAGGAATATTAAACCCTAAGGGCTTGTAAGAATAAAATTACAAAAATTATTCCTTTGCAGCCACACAAGAAATCTCTACACGTACGTCTTTTGGCAAACGAGATACTTCGACAGTTTCTCTAGCAGGAGGATTTTCCTCAAAATACTCTCCGTACGCTCCATTGATAGCTTGAAAATCATTCATATCTTTTACAAAAATTCCACATTTTATCACATCAGAAAAAGATAATCCAGCAGCCTCTAAAATCTGTTTCATGTTGTGCATTACTTTGTGTGTTTCTTCTTCTATACTTTCACCGTTTTGTCCTGTGATTTTTCCACTTTTGGCATCCATGGCAATTTGCCCAGAAACAAAAAGTGTGTTTCCATTCCAAACAGCTTGACTATAAGGTCCTATGGGAGCAGGAGCATTTTCTGTAAATACTATTCTTGACATAATTTCTTGCGAATTAGAGATTGGAATTTGGAAATTAGGGATTAGGAGTTGGGAACTGGAGTTAAGAATTAGGTAATTATCCTATTTCCTAATTCCCATCTCCTATTTATTCTTTAGTTACTTCTTCAAGTTTTCAATAATGAGAGCCGAAGCACCACCACCACCATTACAGATAGCAGCCAAGCCGTATTTTCCATTATTTTGGCTCAAAACATTTGTAAGTGTAGTAACGATTCTTGAACCCGAGCAGCCAAGTGGATGCCCAAGAGAAACTGCACCACCATTTACATTTACGTTTTTTGGGTCAATATCTAGTTCTTTGTTAAATGCCATCGTAACAGCCGAAAATGCTTCATTCACTTCAAAAAAGTCAATGTCATTTTTCGTAAGACCTGCACGTTTTAAGGCTTTTGGTGCTGCAATTGTTGGTGCAGTCGTAAACCATTGTGGCTCTTGTTCTGCATCTGCAAAATCTACAATTCTAGCTATTGGAGTAAGACCTAACTCTTTTACTTTCTCTCCACTCATCAAAATAGCTGCCGAAGCACCATCATTGATTGTAGAAGCATTTGCTGCCGTAACTGTTCCGTTTGGTGTAAAGACAGCTCTTAGATTAGGGATTTTTTCAAATTTTACTTTTTTGTACTCTTCATCCTCATTTACAATTACTGCATCCCCTCTGCGCTGTGGAATTTCTACTGGTACAATTTCGTCTTTAAATTTACCTGCCTCTGTTGCATTTTTTGAGCGAGTATAAGATTCTATAGCATAGGCATCTTGCGCCTCACGAGTAAACTTATATTTTTCGGCTGTTTTATCAGCACTTACACCCATAGCAGAGTTGTCATACGCATCAGCCAAGCCATCACGCATCAGCCCATCGATAAGTGTTCCGTGTCCGTAGCCATACCCACCAAAACGAGCTTTATCTAAATAAAAAGGAATATTTGACATACTTTCCATTCCACCAGCCACAACAACATCAGAATGACCTAACATAATACTTTGAGCTGCAAACATAATAGATTTCATGCCCGAAGCACAAACTTTATTTACTGTCGTACATTGAACTGAGTATGGAAGACCAGCCAAAACAGCAGCCTGACGAGCAGGAGCTTGTCCAAGATTTGCTGAAATTACGTTACCCATATATACTTCTTCTACTTCTTTAGGGTCAAGGTTGATTTTTTCTAAAGCTCCTTTTATGGCTGTTGCGCCAAGCTGTGTAGCTGCAACGGCTGCCAAAGAACCATTAAAACTACCAATAGGAGTACGAACTGTTGAGACTAAGTAAACTTCTTTGATTGTCATATAAATATACTTTTTGATGTAAATGTTGTAGTGTAAAAATTACTGTCTTGTTAGAAAATACAGTATTTTAATGGTCTGCAAGTTACAAAAAAATGAAATAAAAAACTCTTAAAGAAGTTAAAGAGAATTTAGTAAAAAGGTAATTTTTAGACAATGTATTTAGTTTAATAATTCGCTTTCAGCATAATCATCACCCTTATCTAACTCTCTAAAGTAAAACATAATAGAGCCATTAGGAGAAATTTTGAGTTCAGAATAGCCTTCTAGTTGCATTGTTTCTAATACCTTCTTAGATTCTTTTAGACTAAGGTCTGTTTTCATGGCAAGTTCGGTAGGTGTTAGGTGTCCTCCATTTTGAGAAGCTACTTCTAAGATTTGACGTTCGTATTTATTCATCAAAAATTTACGTTGTCCTATACGTGAAGCTCTCCAAAGGAAAAAACCTAAGCCTGCTGGAATTACGCCCAACGCCAAACTTCCCAAAAGTCCATTGACTAGCTCTGTTGTTCCTTCACTAATCGTTCCTAACATAGCAATAAAAAAAATACTGCCTATTACTAAAAGTCCTATTCCAATTACTTTCCCAAGTTGATATTTAAGTGTTTGCATAATAGAGGCTAATTTGGTGTTTTTTGAATTGTAGAGTTCTAAATTACTATATTTTATTGATAATCAAATATTTACGATGTTTTTTTTAAAAGAATTTCTTATTTAGTACGTAAATATTGTTGTTTTTGTAAGTTTGATAGTCAGTACATTATAATAATGTTGTTTTTCAAAAATCCAACAATCAATTTTCTAGTTTGACTTTTTTTTCTAAAATTTGTGAATAAATTTGTCTTGTAAGCACAATAAAATGGCACTTTAAGCATTATTGATGTAAGGGAAATTATATAAACGGTTTTTGTGTATATTTGTATTTCTATTATATAAAATGCTTCAAAAACTATTTCAAACCTTTAATAATAAAAGGAATTAACAAAACTTTGCTTGAAATTTGCAAGTGATAAAGTAAAATTAAGTTATAAAAATTGGCTTACTAATCAAAATAGCTATTTTTTTGACACTCCATTTCCCAAAATAATTTAGAAAATACTAATACTAAGCAATTTATTGTTTTTTATTGAAATCTCATTCAAAAAGACTTTATATAAAAATTCAATACAATTAAAAAAAAGATTATAATACCACGCATTATGGCAAAATTGAGTTTTCAGTTCAGCGCATTATTCATCCTAGCTTTAGGATTAATGCTAGGAGGTTGTAACAAAAAACCACCAACAAGTACCTCTCCAGGTAAAAAAAGTACAGCTACAGGAGTAGCCTTTGGTAAGAAAAAACCAAATGGTGAAGAAGGTGGCTTCAAAGTAGAAAAATTTAAAGGACAACCTGCAGGGCCGAACCTTGTATTTATTGAAGGTGGTCGCCATATCTTAGGTTCTTTCGAAGAGAATGTAGAAATGACTGCTTCTGATAACATTGAAAATACAGTTACTATTAAGTCCTTTTATATGGACGAAACAGAAATTGCAAATATTCACTGGTTGGAATATATGCATTATTTATTACAAGATTCTTCTCAACAAGCTTATGAAGAGTCATTGCCAGATACAACAGTTTGGTCTGCTGAGTTAGCTTACAATGATCCTTATGTTGATCATTATTTGCGTTACCCAGGTTTCCGTTATTTCCCAGTTGTGGGCGTTTCTTGGAAACAAGCAAGTGATTATTCACTTTGGCGTACAAGTATGGTAAACAATGGTTTAGCAATGAAGAGTGGCAAGAAAGACGTAAAGGAATTAGCTAAAAACGGAGAACGTATTCCATTAGAATCAGGTGTAGTTTTACCTGGATACCGTCTTCCAACAGAGGCAGAGTGGGAATATGCAGCAAAAGGCTTAATCGGAACGCAGTATTTGGATGAAGCACAAGATTATGCTCGTCTTTATCCTTGGGACGGTCATTCACTTCGTAATCCTTACGGAAAACAAATGGGACAGTTCTTGGCTAACTTCAAACGTGGTCGTGGTGATTATGCAGGTATTGCAGGTGCATTGAATGATGGTGCAATGATTACGACTTGGATTTACTCATATCCACCAAATGATTTTGGTCTTTATAATATGGCAGGAAACGTAAATGAGTGGGTTTGGGATATTTATCGTCCAGGTTCATTTGAAGATTTCGGAGGAGAGCCAAACGCAGATTTAAACCCTATTCGTCGTAATGACTTCTTAGATAAATCTGAGGATTATGATTTTGCAAACTTCGAAACACTTATCAATAATCATGTTCGTGTTTATAAAGGTGGTTCTTGGAAAGATGTAGCTTATTGGTTATCTCCAGGTACTCGTCGTTATATTGAAGAAGATTCTTCTACTTCTCATATTGGTTTCCGTTGTGCGATGATTCGTGCTGATAGCGATAACTAAAATATAGATTTGTGAAAAATATTGAAAGCCTTTTACTTATAAAAGTAGAAGGCTTTTTTTTGTTTGTGTATAATTATTGGTTATACTTACCTACAAATAAATTTATTTAATCTAGTAAATAAATTCGTTTGACGAAAAAAATACTATTACAGGTTTGATTATTCACTCTCGGTATTTACTTTGTAGCTAAAATATAATAGAAATATATCCTAATTTATAGCCCTACTATTCAAAATGCCAAGCTCTACTTCAAATAATTTGATAAATAATAAAAAAGAGGAAAATATCCATATTGTAGATTTATCGCTCAAAGTTCTGACTTTTGATTATCTGCTACGTTGGATTTCTTTAGGTAGTTACCGTTTGCTTTTTGGAGAAAGTGTGAAAGGCTCACATCTTGTTTTCTTTTTCTCTTTACAATTATTAATTGTCGTTTTTACATTAGGGTTTGCCTTTTGGAGAGAGTATGTATTTCGTGTAAACAACGATTCAGAGTATTCTATTCCAGATTCTATTGAGCTTATTTGGAAGCAGTTTTGGGAATTGATTTATAAAAAACGGAATTATGAGATTGTGGGGTCTTCTTTTTCTATGCTCTTACGTTTCTTCTTTGTCATTACGTTTACCTATATGGTTATTTCAGCTTCCTTTGATGAAATAGTTTTTGATGGATATAGAGCTAACTTAATAGGTTTTGTTGGTGCAGTTTCATTGTTTATATATGGAATTTGGATATATTTCATCTCTCATTTTAGCGTTCCTGATTCAGAATTTCGCCCCGTACAAGCTCTCATTAGTGCTGCTAGTCGTAGAAAAGAAAACTTATCCGAGCTGTTAGAAGATGACTTACATGCCAGTAGGATAAATGAAGTAGATAACAATCCAATAGATACAAACGATACTGAAATTTTAGAAATAGAAGGTGAGGTTAGAAATTTAATGAACCGAGTAGAAGCCTATATTTTGGAAAGTGTAATGTTTGGTGCACTTACTTTTTCGGGGTTCTTGACAATTATTGCATCAGATACTGATAGACTTAACTATGTCAGTATGCGACGTTTTGGATATAATATTGTCGAATTTATGCTTGATTTGATTGTTTTTGAGTTCAAAAGACTAGAAGAGTATCATATTTTTACGACTGACCCAGAGCATTTACTTGTTTTGATAATGTTCCAAACAGTCCTTTGTGCTTTGTTTTTCTTGATGGTTATTGCAGCACGATTAAAGTTTAGTAAAACTGCCGAACAGATTGATAATACTGTTCGCCTTGCTCGTTCTTATAATGATAAAGAAGAAGAAGTTTATATTCTTAAATTACAATCTCCTCATAATACATTATTAGACAAGCGTTTAATTGTTCTGAATCGTAAAATATCTCAACTCGTCTTACAAGCTGCTGACCTTATCAAAGAAGTGCATCCTGTCATTTCTTATATGAGTTTTCTTCGAAATATGGGGGTTTTGTTTTTCTTATTCATTATCATTACCAGTCTTTTGTTCTTTAATACTACAGTAGCTATTTTCTTTGGTGCAATGTCTTTGACTGCCTATGTTTACAAGCAGTTCGATACTTGGTATCGTCAGAAACGTATGCAAAGAATCATTAATCAACATCAAGGAATAGAAAAAACGATTATTATTGAAAAAGAAGAAAAAGAAATTCCTGTTATTTGATAAATAATCTAGTTCTTTATAAATTCAGTCATACTTTTCCCTGTCAGATATTTTCGTAAGTGTATAGATAAGTCATTTTCTACAAATTGTAACTAGAATCATCTTGAGCCAAATAATTCTCTAAAAATGAAAATAATTTCAAGTCTTCTTTTCTTATTATTTATTTCATTTTATTCTTACTCGCAATCTAAACTAGAAATAGAAGAACGAATAAAAAAAGGAGAAGCTCCTCCATTAGCTCAAAAGTTCATAGATTCTTTGCATTTCTCTTCAAAAATAAAATGGTTCGTCGAACAAGATTACGATAGAAAAACATATGAAGCTAAAACAAAGTCAGAAGGAAAAAAATATAGTATTGAATTTGATACATTGGGAAAAATAGAAGATATAGAAGTAGAGATAAAATGGCATCAAATTCCAATAGCTGTTCGTAAAAATATTTGTCAGAGATTAAATGCTGATTTTGAAAAACATAAAATCAAAAAAATTCAGACTCAGTATAGTGGAAGTTCAGCTGACTTACTTAATTTAAAAACAAGTATTGAAAATCTTATCATTAAATATGAAATCGTATTAAAGGGGCAAAAGAAATCTCAAATTCTATTTTATGAATATCTTTTTTCGAAAGAAGGAGAGTTTGAAGAAGAATCTCAATTTGATTTTAGAAATACTGACCATTTAGAATATTGAATCAATTATGAAATAAAATCAGAAATAGTGATAAAAAAGTATATAATTTTATTCCTGTGTTTATTTTTAGGAATTTCTGCTGCTTTGGCACAATCTACTTACCAAATTGGAGTTCTTCCTTCTTTTACACTTACAAAAAAGCTGAAAAATCCAAAATGGAAGATAAGTTTGAATACACAGGCTCGTTTTTCTTATTACACAGGCGAGTTTTCTAGTTCTGATGTTTTTCAAAAAGATTTTGATTATGTTTTGACGGATGTCTCTATTCTAGTAAATAGAAAAGTAAGTTTGAATACTTCACTAACAGTAGGGTACTTGACTAGATTTAGAAATAATGAAAATCATAATCGATTGTTCCAGCAATTTATCACAACTCAAAAATATAATTCTTTAGGTATAGCACACCGTTTTTCTACTGACCAAACTTTCAGACCTAATCAAAAAACAGAATTTAGGGGACGTTATCGTTTAGCTTTTGATAGACCTTTAAAGGGAAATAAACTGAATCCGAAAGAATTTTATCTCAAACTAAATAATGAATATCTAATTGCTTTACAAAACCAAGAATGGAGCAATGAAATCAGATTAATTCCCTTTTTAGGATATGCCTTTACAGATAAAAATAAATTAGAAATAGGAGTTGATTATCGTATCAGCTCATTAGGAGATGCGTTTTTGAGAAGTAACTTTTGGGTAGCCCTAAATTATTATTGGAGTTTTTAATATAAGAAAAGCCATTTATCTAAAGTACCTAACTTTGTGATAAATGGCTTTCTTAAATTAATAGAACCTATTTTAGATTATCTATGAAAAATAGTCAAAAAGTGAATAGGTTTTGGAAGTGTTGTATGTGTAATTACTTGAGCGTATTGAGCTTAATTTGCTTAGTTCATCTGACTTTCAGATTTTAAAACAATATTTTGACTCAAATTTGTTATTGAATTTGATTTCTTATCATTAGCTGTATAAAGCCATAATTCAAATTCACGCTCTTCTTGTAAGTTAGAATTTGGTGAGCCATTGATATTGACCCAACGCAAAATTTCCTTGTCTATCTCTTCCTTATTTTGTATTCTTTTATACAACGTACTACGATAAAGTTTGGAAGTTCCGAAAGCAAAACAAAAATTAGTAATTGCTATTAATTTTGTTCCTTTAAGTTTTAGGTTTTTCTTTACCCATTTTTTAGAGTAATTCAAATCCTTACGCAATAAAGAATCTGCTTGTTTTTCGGTGATGCCTCCTAAAAGTGCGCTATCTCTTTCGGTAATCAAATGACCATAACCGATAGTACGATAACCTGCTGGACAATTATAAGGCTCTAACATTAGTCCTTCTCTGCTTTTTATGCGAGTGATAAGACTATCCCATGTGTAATGGGTTCTTACTTCATCTACTGTGGTTTCATCATTTTCATCATCTTCAAAACTGATGGTCGGTTGAACGACTGGCGAGTTATAAGAAGAATTAAACGATGTAATGAATAAAACAAAAATTGACAAAGTAACTATTGAAACATATCTCATATTTAGATTTGATGGTGAACGAGTGCAAAGGTAAGACCTTATTATTCATATATCCAAATCTTAACTAATTGTTTTTCAGAGTGTTATATTTTTGTTTTAAAGTGAAATAGCCTTTTTACCAAAATAAATTTTGTGTTTTTGCTCTTTTACAGAATCTCAACTCATTATAAGCGATGTAATTTATACTTTATTCTGAAACTGTAATCTTCATATAATTCTTACATAGAGACAAAAAAAAGAGCTAAAAAAACTGTTTTTGGAAGCAAACATTTTTTGGTTTTGTACGTACGGTGTAAAAAATGACCATTGGTCAGTTAAGTTTTTAGATTCAACCTTTGCTTAATACAATAGTAAAGTGGCTTTAAAACTACTTTAAGGATTAGGAAACCCAATCACTTCTATCCAAACTTCTGAACTGAATAGCCTCTGCAATGTGTGTCGTCTGTATAGTTGGGCTATCTTGGAGGTCTGCGATGGTTCTGGCTACTTTCAAAATCCTATCATATGCTCTTGCTGAAAGTCCTAATCTTTCCATTGCATTCTTTAAGAGGATTTTGCTCGTCTCATCTATCTTACAAATCTTTTTTACCATTTGAGAAGGCATCATTGCATTTGAATGAACAGAATCTATCACTTTAAAGCGTTCTTCTTGTACTTTTCTTGCCTTGATAACACGATTTCGTATTTCTTCACTACTTTCAGCCTTTCTATTTGCTGTCATTTCATCGAAAGAAACTGGCGTTACCTCAACATGTAAATCAATTCTATCTAATAAAGGACCGCTAATTTTGTTCAAATATCGATGGACAATACCTGTTCCACACACACATTCTTTTTCTGGATGGTTATAATATCCACAAGGACAAGGATTCATACTTGCAATGAGCATAAAATTACAAGGAAACTCTACCGAAACTTTAGCTCTTGAAATGGTAACTTTTCTATCTTCTAAAGGCTGACGCAGAACCTCTAATACAGAACGTTTGTATTCTGGTAGTTCATCCAAAAATAAAACACCATTATGAGCTAATGAAATTTCACCCGGTTGAGGATTTCCACCACCACCCACCAGAGCGACATCACTAATCGTATGATGAGGCGAACGGTAGGGACGAGTAGCAACAAGTGCAGCATTTTCTCCCAAATGCCCAGAAACAGAATGAATTTTGGTAGTTTCTAAGGCTTCATATAAAGAAAGAGGAGGTAAAATAGAAGACAAGCGTTTGGCAAGCATTGTCTTTCCTGCCCCTGGAGGTCCAATCATTATTACGTTATGTCCTCCTGCAGCAGCAATTTCTAAAGCACGTTTTATATTTTCTTGACCCTGTACGTCTGCAAAATCAGCTTCATATTCGTTTTTCTGTTGAGCAAAAATTTCTCTCGTATCTATTTGTAAAGGTTCGATATTGAGTTCATCTTCAAAAAAACCGACTGCTTCTTCTAGTGTTTCGACAGGAATAATATCCAAATTATTGACGATAGCTGCCTCTTTTGCATTTTCTTTTGGTAAAACAAAACCTTTGAAACCTTGCTTTCTTGCTTCAATTGCAATAGAAAGAACTCCACGAATGGGGCGCAACTTCCCATCAAGAGCAAGTTCTCCCAAAACAATATACTTATCGAAATTTGGAGCTGTAATTTGGTCAGAAGCAACAAGCAAACCAAGCGCAATAGGTAAATCGTAAGCAGAGCCTTCTTTTCTGACATCAGCAGGTGCAAGGTTTACAACTACTTTTTGGCGAGGAATACGGAAACCTAATTGTTTTACGGCAGATTCTACACGCTGTTCGCTTTCCTTAACGGCACTATCAGCCAAGCCAACAATTACGATTTTTGTTCCCTTAATTACATTTACTTCTATGGTTATAATATTTGCTTCTACGCCCACTACGGACGCTCCAAAAGTTTTGGCTATCATTTTTTTGAGTTTAAACTGTTCTTTATGACAGACTGAAACCATCAGCTGCATATTTTACATCATTGAATCTCAAATTAATCAAAAAAATTACAATAAAATAGAGTTTAGAAATAAATAAGCATAAAAAAACCTTATTCTAATTTGTATCTAGTAAATACAAAGTCAGAATAAGGCTTTATAAAATCAAAACGCTACCAAATGCAATTTCTTTAATAAATATAAAGGGGATATAGAATTAAATAACTGATAGGTAGCGTTTGAATGCTATTTAGTAGTTGGAGTAGTGGAAGCTGAATAATGAGCAACTTCTATTTTTTTTGAATTTTTTTTAACTTTTGGTGCAGCACTTAGAGAACATTCTTCGTTACGTTCACAAGCAACCATAATTGCTAAACCAAAAAAGAGAGTTAGCTGTAAAAGTATTAGTTTTTTGAGTTTCATAAAAAAATAATCTAGTGAGTAGTTTTGGGAGATGTCTTTTTAATTAAAAAATAATTATTAAGTCATTTCACAATTTTATGAGTCTTGCTTTAATTCAAGGGGAATGAATTAATTTATTATGAATACAAAGTTAAGAGATTTAATGGCTTTTAGCGAAAAAAGAGCCATTTTATAAAAAGCACAATACTACAGTTTGAAGTACTTTTTGCTTACTTTTTACATCAATCACTTATTAAATTAGCTTTCTACTGGAAAATATAATGGGTCTGGATAGATAAATTTATATCCTAATATTTCTTGTGTTTTTTTTGAGCTAATTATCTTAAAATCAGGTGTTTTTTCATTATTTGAAAATGTAGGAGCTTCAAAATTATGCTCTATTGCATTCTTTTGATAAACCTTTTGACGAATTGGATGAACTGGGCACACTACGTTAAATACTTCAAAATGGTTACTTGCTTGATGGCTAAAAAAGCTGTTTTGATTCATTTTTTGAGCGATTAAGGCAATAATATTTATCAAATCCTTTCTATGTATGAAATTTACAGGAATATAACCTGTTTTGAGATTGTTTTTTCCAGCAAAATACTTTCCTGCCACTCGTTTTGCTCCCATAAGTCCACCTGCTCGTAAAACCACAACTTCCAAATCTGCTTTTTTACAGGCTTCTATAAATACATTTTCAGCTTCAAAAATATCTTTTCGGTTAGCTTCTTCTAAAGTTTGGACATCTTTTTCAACAACTTCCTTATTTAGTGTTGTATCATAGTCTTTATAAACAGAAGTTGAACTAATAAAAATTACTTTTTTAGTTGCTTTATCACTTTCTAATAAATGATTTTTGATAAATTCCATTTGAGTTTTATAAAATTCCTTATTTTCTCCTTTTTTGTGTCTTGAGGGTGGGATATTTATCAGAGCAATATCTGTATCGAAAAAATCTCCAAAAAAATCATTAGAGTCAGACGAATATTTTTTTATATTTTCTTCATTCAATTCTAAATGAAAAGGTTTTATCCCTTCTTTTTCTAAAATTGTTATTTTGTCTTTAGATGTAGTAGAACCATTTACTTTTTGACCTTCTTCTATGAAGAATTTGGCTGTTTCTAATCCAAGCCAACCACAACCTAAAATACTAATTGAACTCATTTTTTATAATTTGATGATTTACTTAAAGAAACAAGAACAGATGAATTTGCTTTTAGTTTTGAGAAATCCTTGTAAAAAGGCAGAGTTTGAGTAAGAGTTTTATAGGAGAATGTGGTTGTTAGATTTTCTTAGATTTATTTCCATAAAAAAAGCTATCAGTTTTTATTCTGATAGCTTTTTCTGATTCTACTTTTTTTTGCTTAAAAACGCATTCCCATAACTAAAATATCATCAATTTGAGAACGGTCTCCTTTCCAAGATTTGAACTTTTCATCTAAGATTTGTTTTTGCTCTTCAATAGGTTTTTCATGAATTTCTTTTAATAAAGCTCTAAAGTTTTTGCTCATAAATTTTTCAGATTTTTCTCCTCCAAATTGGTCTTGATAACCATCAGAAAAAAGATACAACATAATAGGCTCACTCAAATCTACTTCGTGGCGAGTATAATTTCTATCTAATTGAAACTGAACTCCTCCAATTGGATATTTATCTCCTTTTATGAGTGTCATTTCTCCATTTTTAAAGTAAACCAAAGGATTTTTTGCTCCTGAAAATTGTAATTTTTTGTTTTCTAAATCAATCACACAAAGAGCCAAATCCATTCCATCACGACTTTTATTTTCTTCTTGTCGCAATGCTTTTCTGACGCTATCATGAAGTTCGTTTAAAATTTTATCTGATTCTATAACTCCTCTAGCGCTTACAATTTCGTTTAATAAATCGTTACCAATAAGTGACATAAATGCCCCTGGAACTCCGTGTCCTGTACAATCAGCAGCCGTTACTACGATTTTGTTACCTTCTTTCAAAAACCAATAAAAATCTCCACTTACAATATCCCTAGGTTTGAAATAAATAAATGAGTCTGGAATTGATTCTTTGATTTCCTCTACACGAGGCAAGGCAGCATCTTGAATTCGCTTTGCATAGTTGATACTTTCTGTAATACTCTGATTTTTTGCTTCAATAATTTCTTTCTGAACTGTAATTTCGTTTGTTCTTTCTTCTATTGTTTGCTCCAAATCTCTACTGTATCGCTCTAGTTTTTGGTGTAACTGCTCTTTTTCTGTGATAGATTCTTTTAAGCGTTTTACGTGTTTTATTGTTTTTGAAATTGTCGCTCCCAAATCATTAAAATTGATTGGCTTAGTTACAAAATCAAACGCTCCATTATTCATTGCTCTTCTGATATTTCTCATATCTCCATACGCCGAAACGATAACTGTCTGAACAGTTGGATTTACTACTTTTGTTTTGGAAAGTAGCGTAATTCCGTCCATTTCAGGCATATTTACATCACATAAAATGACATCAATATTTGGATTGTCTTTTAATTTGTCAAGAGCTTCAGCACCATTGGCAGCAAAAATAAACTCATATTCATGATTGCGAAGTTGCTTTCTGAATTTTTGTTTCATCAAAAGCTGCACATCTGGTTCGTCATCTACAACCATTAATATTGTCGGCATAGGATAGTTTATTTTATAAGGAGGTATATTTTCTTCAGACAGATTTATAAAAATGGTTTTTTTATCTTATCTTTTTAATGAATAGTATAGTAAGACTTAGGCAAATTTAATGCAAAAAATTAGTTTACCCTAAACATACTCAAAACTTAGCATACAAACAAAACAAAACTGTCGATAAAGCGATTAAATTGCTCGGTAAACATCATAAAAACAGAAATAAAATAAACCGAAAGGGAACAATAATCACTCAAATTCAATTATTATTTAGTAAATTTAGAAACAGAATTTTGTTTTTAAGTCAAATTAATGTCATTACTAACCCAACTGGTAACTATTTACTGGTAACTGATAACTGAAAAAAATGCGTAGTTTTGCAGAATTTAAAGCTCTTTTTGATGAAGATTTACTTCCTCATTTAGAAGAACTTAAAAAAGAACTTTCTTGGCGTAATATTCTTCAATTTGGAATTGTGATAGCTCTTGCTGCTATTTTGAGTGTTCTTTTTGTTTTGATAGCAATGGAAATTGTAGCTATTTGGATGGTTGTAATTCTTTCTGTTTTTCTGATTGCAGGAGCAATTTGGCAAGTACGAAAATTAGCAGACAGAAGAGATATTCAATTGCGCTACAAAAAGACAGTTAATTCCAAACTCATTGAGTTTGTAGCTCCTAGAGGAGATTATGATGCAAATGGTTTTGTTTCATATAGCGATTTTGTGGATAGTGAGTTATTCAAACGTGAACCTGATTTTTATGGTGGTGATGATTTACTAACAACAAATCAAGATGGAGTAGAGGTGGAGTTTTCGGAAGTAAAAGCTGCTTGGGAAGAACAGAGTGAAGATATAAAAGGTAATGATTCTAGTCAGTGGCATGTTATTTTTGATGGAATTTTTATGGTTTCTTCGCTAAGTAAAAGTTTTCCTGATATGATTATTATTCCTGATGCTTCGAAGGGAAGCTTCGGACGTTTAGGATATGAGACCAAAAAAGCAAACGAACAACACGGAGAGTTTGTAGATGTTGAGCATCCAGAATTTAATGATTATTTTACAGCCTATGCTAAAGATGCCAAAAAAGCGAAAAGCATGATTAGTGAAGATTTTATGGATAAAGCCGTTGAAATAGCTCAAACCATTGAAGAACCTATTTATTTTTCATTCAAAGGACGAAAAATGTACGTTGCAATCCGTTATGACAAACCAATGTTTGAGTTTAATACGTATCTTGCAAACGTAACCAGTCCTGATAAACCCTATGAAATATTCAAAGAAATGGATTTCTTGGTAAGTATTGGAGCATCGCTAAATAGTATGCAAAGAAGAGCATCAAATCCATCAATGGATAGTTTTGGAGGAGGAATGACTGGAATGGGAGGAATTGGAAGTATGGGTGATTTTGGTGGAATGGAAAGAGAAAATATTCAATCATCAGAGGAAGGAATTGGAAGTTTGGGTTCTATGTCAGCAGATGATATAGGGCTTACTGATGAAGAAATCCGTGCTATGATGGAAGGAGAATAAAACAGCAGTTTTAATAAAAAATTTAATTACAATTTAGTTTATTTTAGGTCATGACTTTTTTTCAACGTATCAATAATTTTTACTTTTGGTTTTTCGTAGCATTTATAGTTTGGATGTTTTTTTTAGATGGAAATGATGTTTTGAATCAAATCCGTATGCGCCAAACATTGGAAGAGCTACAAGCCGAAAAAGAATATTATAGTGAACAAATTAACCTTTTAAAAACAAAAAAGGAGCAAATAAACGATTCTAAAAGTCTAGAAGAAATTGCAAGAGAAAAATACCTCATGACAAAAGAAGGCGAAGATGTTTATGTGGTAGAATAAATAAAGGTAGAAGTCAGATTTTAGAAGTTAGAACTGAAAGTCAGCGTAGCTAATTAACTTAATTCTACTTTCTATATTTTTGCTTTGAAGTAGATAACATTAGTTCTTTTTTAATAATTGAACGCAGTTACGTTTATAAATGAGTTGTGCTTAATGTGAATAAAACGAATGAAAGTAGCCTACGACAAATACTATGAGACAGAAAACTTGTTCGGAGAACCTTATCCCGAATTGATTGAGTTTTTTGCTGAATATTCCAGAAAAGGGAAGGCGCTTGACTTGGGTTGCGGACAAGGAAGAGATGTAATTGCTTTGGCTCGACTTGGCTACTCTGTAACTGGAATTGATAACTCAAAAGTCGGTATTGACCAAATGAACCAAATCGGACAAAATGAAAATTTGGACTTGGTCGGGCAAGTCGGAGACATTTATGCATTTGACGGTTTTAATGAGTTTGACATTGTTCTTATGAACAGTATGTTTCATTTTGCCAAGAATGATAGGGAAAAAGAAATTGGACTGATTAAGAAAATCGTTTCGGAAATAAGAAACGGAAGTCTTGTGGTGGTTTGTATTCAGGATACAGGAGACAAAGTCCAAATTCTAAACAAAGCAATTGACTTTGAAAGAAAACTTAAACGACTATATGAGAAAGAATTTAAGTACGTATTTGAAGACAGTGACAGCAGACATAAATCTGAAACTGATTATCGAATGATAGTTATTGAAAAATAAAAACACTAAGCACAACACGGTATATAGCAAATAGGGCGTTCGGTGGACTACGAAAGTTCAGTGCTATTTACCATCACCGCCAAATCGTTGATTTGGCTTTTAAGAATGAATAAATTAAAAACAAAATACAACGTTTTGGCTCAGTGCAAATTTGAAAGTTTATCGCTTTCTTCTTCCCTACTTGCCATATACTAACCGTTATGCCCAATTGTAATATGACAACAAATGAACGTAATCTTCCACACAACAACAGCAATTAGTGTTGCAGTTTTACTGACAGATACAAAAAGAATTGAGCAATCAACGACTTGCAAACACGTTATTTGGACAGGTATTCTAGCATTTGCCATTGGACTTATTTCACACGGAGTGTTAGACTACATTCCTCATTGCTATCCTATTAACTCCAAACTTGATGCTGCCACTGGCTTAGCAATGATATTGACTATAACTTGGCTGACAAATAAAAAGTATCGTTTAATTATAGGACTTTCTTTGCTTGGGAGTATTTTCCCTGACTTGATTGACCTCTCTCCTGCAATTATTAACAAACAACTCGGACTTAGTTTGCCAATAATTGAAAAGATATTTCCTTGGCATTTGCACGATTATTCTGGCTCAATTTATAGTGACAGGTGTAACAATTCGACACTAAATCATATTCTTTTACTTTTGACGGTTAGTATAGTTGTTTGGTGCAGACGAACAGATGCAAAACTAATGTTTAAAAGTAACGTATAACAAAAACAACTGGGCATAACATTGGCTTAACAAAAATAGGCGTAACATTTTGACACAGACAGTTAAACATAAAATAAACTTTTAAAGGTTTAGCGAGGGACGAGCTAAAAACTCCCGATTTCACCGAGCTATACCGTTATAAGCAATTAGCTTAAATAAATAACATGGAAGATAAACTACAAAGAGGAATTGTTGTACTTGACAAAGAACAAACTGAATGGAGAAAGGTTAAATGCAAAGAATTTTTAAATATTCAAAAAGGTGGTCCCTATATTTATACAATGGATAGAGATCTGCCTGTAAAATTTGTTCCTCATGACACGTTTTCAAAGTATGTAACTTCCATCGCTAAGTCATCTATATATGTTCTATTTCATAGAGGAGATATGTATAGAGTCAAAACTTGGGCTTTTAGGAAATTCTTTGGAGATGAGATATATTATTGTGTGATATTTGACGACACTTTTGATTGGTTTTTCTTTACTGATGACAATAGCAAAGATTATAATCAAGTAAAGGCTTTCTATCGAAAAAATAATATTTAATGTAATTATATCATTGAAAAAAGACAAACTGCCTCTAACAAAAAATAAACGTCATTAAAGTGGACGTTTATTCAAACCATTACAAGCAATGCTATGATAAATTATGAACTTAGGAATACAGACTCCGAAGATATTGAAGATTTACTTCTAAGAGTTGAAACTTCATTTAACATAAAATTCGTTAGCGATGAACTAGTATATATAAGAACATTTGGACAACTTTGCGACCATATCAAAAATAAAATTAAACTTGAGGATGTAAATAATTGTACAAGCCAACAAGCATTTTACAAACTTCGTGAGGTAATTTCAACAACATTGCAAATAGAAAGTAAAGTAATAACTTTAGATTTGCTTTTAACTGACATATTACCAAGACACAACAGACGTTTGAAGGTAAAAAAAATAGAAAATTATTTGGGTTTTAAGCTAAATATTTTACGACCCTCATATTGGATAATAGGAATATTTATAATAACACTTGTCATTTCCCTTATTGGACTTTCGCTTAATTTACAAACTTGTTTTTTTGGACTTGTATTTTCAATTTTTGGACTTTTGCTTACAAATAAAATGGGAAGAGAACTTGATTTACAGACAGTTGGACAACTAGTTAAAAATATGACTAGAGAAAATTATCTTAAATCAAGACGCAATCCAAAAACTTTTAACAAAAACGAAATAGAAAAGGTATTAACTGACTGGTTTAGTAACGATTTACAAATAGACAAAAATAGATTAACTAAAGATAAAGAATTTTTTTAACGAAAAGCATTGTAACCGAAATTAACTTAGCAAAAATAGGCGTAATGTTTTGACACAAACATTTGAATATAAAATAAACTATTGAAGGTTGAGCGAGGGATGAGCTTAGAACTCCCGATTTCACCAAGTTATACCGTTATAAGCAATTTAAATAAACATTGAGAAAAGCATTAAAATACGGACTTCTAACTTCTAGTATTGTGATTATTACAGTTGTTGGACTTATTGGCTTTGGATTTCACACAATAGAAATTGAAGACCATTATGGAGATTATCAAGAGATATATTATAAATCAAAAGACTCTGATTTAATTGTCAATGAAGAAACTTCTGAATTTGGAATAGTTGGAAAGAACTGGAAAAGAATAAATATTAAAACTAAAGAGAAAGACTCAACTGATTTATATACTTTTGCGAGTAAAGGAAGTTATTATTCGAAAATAAAAGTATATCGACCGAAGACAACGATTGAACGAATAGAACAAATGAATTTTGCAGATGTTAAGAAACTAATATCCGAAAAGAAAATAGAGTTAATATTGGAGCATCAAAATGAGTGAAAAAGCAAAAATATTATTCAATTTTCATAGCAACATTTTTGACGAACAAAACAAATAGCTAAAATCGTTTGGACAGATAAAATTAATCAAGAAGGTATTTAAGTGTCATGCTTTGTATTTCGTAAAACATACATGTGATGCTTCTCCCTACTCATTCTCCATTTCCTAGTTCCCATTTTCTAATATCTAATTTCCCATCTTAAAACCAATCACAAGGACATCATCTATTTGTTGGCGTTCTCCTTTCCAACGTATAAAGCCACGTTCTAAGAGTTGCTTTTGAGCTTCCATATCTTCTGCATAAATATCCTTTAAGACTTTACGGAAGCGTTTTTTCATAAACTTATCATCATTTTTTCCTCCAAATTGGTCTTGATAACCATCAGAAAATATATAAAAAGAAGTGGGTTGATTTACTTCAATGATATGCTCTTTGAAGGTAGGTGTTTTCTTCAAATATTTTCTTGAATACCCTCCAATTCCTCTAATATCGCCTTTTACTTGCTCTACATTTCCATTCTGAATATAAATCAATGGATTTTTTGCACCTCCAAAAGTTACTGTATTATTTTCTTTATCAATTACACAAATTGACATATCCATTCCATCACGACTTTGCGTTTCATTTTGGCGCAATGTATTTCGGACAGCTTTATCTAATTCCTCCAAAATAATAGCAGGACTCATAATTCCCATTACATTAATAATTCTATCCAAATGCGTTTCGGCAATAATAGACATAAATGCCCCCGGAACTCCATGTCCTGTACAATCAATGGCTGCAATAATCATTTTTCCTTCTCGCTCCGTAAACCAATAAAAATCGCCACTCACAATATCACGAGGCAAGAATAAAACAAAGGCTTCAAAGGCTTCTTTCAAAATAGATAGAGGAGGCAAAAGTGCGTGTTGAATGCGTTTTGCATAATTTATACTATCTGTAATATCTTTGTTTTTGTGTTGAAGAGCAATTCTGTTTTCATCTATTTCGTGTTTTTGAGCTTCTATTTTTGTATAGGCTTGTGAATTATCTAAAGCAATTACGATATAGGTTGCTAGGTTTCTAAGAATTGATAAATGTTCTGAATCAAAGGCATTTTCTGTGTAACTCTGAACAGTTATGACACCAATTTTTCTATCTCCCAAAATGAGAGGCAAATAAACAACAGAAGAAGTTGTCTTTCCAAAATTTGGGTTTGGCTTTTCTTCCATATATTTTAAATAATCTTGTTGAATATTATGGATAATGATTTCACGTTGTTCGTTAAAACACTTTACAGCCAATTCATTTTTATCATTCAAATCCAAAACATGAAAAGGTAATACATTTCCATCTTCAATAAAACCAGAAATAGTCAAATAATTTGCCTCTTCATCAAAAAGAGCTACACCAAAAGCATCAGCAGGCATCACTTTCTGAATATTATCATAAACAGCTTGAATGATTTCTTTATGATGTAAACTAGCCGTTATTTGCCTTCCAATATCACTAAGCAAACGAATATTTGCATAAGCATTTTCTAATTGGTCTCGCTGTACACGCAATTCTTCAGTAGTTTCTAAGAGTTCTCCTGTTCTTTCTTTGACTGAATTTTCTAGTTTGATATTTTGTTCTCTAATAGCTTTTGTTCGGAAATAATAAATAGCAAAAAGTCCACTTGCAATAAGCAAAATACAAATAGTTCTGAACCACCATGTTGCCCAAAACGGAGGGCGCATTATAATTTTGACAGAAGCTCCATCATTGTTCCAAAGTCCGTCGTTATTTGCTGCACGAACTACAAATTTATACTCTCCTTTTGGTAAATTAGTATAAGAAGCGAAACGACGGTCATTTACCTCATTCCAATTTTCCTCAAAACCCTCCAAACGATATGAATATCTATTATTTTCTGGATGTAAGAAATTAAGAGCCGTAAATTCGAAGGTAATTACTTGGTCATCGTAACCCAAAATAATTTCATCAACAACTGAAATGTGATGTTTAAGAGGCGATTTTTTATTGTTTTCATCTCTAACAAGAACTGATTTATTAAAAATTTTGAAATCCGTCAAGACGACAGGAGGAAGATATGTATTTGACTTTACGGTATCTGGATGAAACATAGTTAGTCCACCAATTCCACCAAAAAACATCATTCCATCATTTTTTCTCAAATGTGAAGCCCCTGAATTAAATTCATTACTTTGTATTCCGTCTTCAAGATTAAATTCCCAAACTATACTATCTCCAATATCAAATTTGAGGATTCCATTATTTGTACTCAGCCACAAATTTTCTTTTTTGTCTCCCAAAATTCCGTGAATAACTCGGCTAAGTTTTGAGTCTAATTCGCCAAAGTGAAGAGCTTTTTTTGTTTTTGGGTCAAAACGGTTCAATCCATTTGGAGTTCCCAACCATAAATAACCTGATTCATCTTCCCAAATGGTTCTGACAGCATTACTACTGATACTTGTAGGGTCATCATCTTTGTAAGAAAAATTTTCGAAAGAAAGAATATTTCCTCTATTATCTCGTTTGGCAAGGCTAAGTCCCCCTTCTTCTGTTCCTATCCAAAGATTTCTGTTTCGGTCTTCAAAAATAGTACGAACGCTACCTCCTGCTAAAGAGGTTACATCATTTTTATTATGCGTAAAGTACCTAAAACGATATGTTTTGAGTGAATCTTTTTTATCTTTTAAGTAGTTTCCTGTTGTATCTTCATAAATTTCATTTAATCCTTTGCCCAATGTTCCTATCCAAATTTTGCCATAACTATCTTTATACATTGTATAAATAATATTTCCACTTGGTACGGCATTTAAGCTATCGTTTTCATTTGCTACAAAGGTTTGAAAATCTAAAGAAATATGAGTTTCCTTATCAAGTTTGGCTCTAAAAAGTCCGTTTTTGAGTACAGAACCCCATAATACAGAATCACCTTCATTTAATAAAGCTGTTACATCTCTATTACTAGGATTTTGAAAGGAGGAGAAAAATGTACTATAATTGAAAGCCGAATCTTTTGCTGTATTGAGATAACTCCAACCATCGGCAGTTCCCACCCAAAGATTATTATCGTCAGAGTTTTCTATACTCCATACCCATGCAGGAGGAAGGCTATTTGGGTTTTCAGGATTATGACGAAATGTTCTGAACTGTTTGGTGCGAGTATTTACTTTAAAAACTCCATTTTTATTTGTTCCTATCCATAAAAGCCCTGATTTGCTTTTTGTAATAGCTCTAAACCGTCCATAATTTTCGAACGTATTTCCTATATTTTGTCTTGTATAAGTATGTGTGTTTTGATTGAATTTACCAAGTTCTGAAACTGAAATAATCCATAAATTACCGTCTTCATCTTGTTCTATTCCCTCAATAGGAAAAGGAGATGCTTTATATTCTGAAATATTATCTCCTAATCTATTATATCTACCAATTCCATCTTTTGTACCTATCCATAGTGCCTTAAAACGGTCTTCAAAAAAGCAGGTTACATATTCGTTTGGCAAAGAGGAAAAAGTAGAATCTGCTATGAAGACTTTAAAATCATTTGTTTTGGGTTGATAACGAGCTGCTCCATTTGTTGTGCCTATCCAAACATTTCCTTTTTTATCTGTATGAAGTGCTGTAATTTCATTATTAGGAAGTGAAGTAAGGTTTCCATCAGCAAAATATCGTTCAAATGTCTTTGTTTTTCTATCAAATTTGTTAAGTCCGTTTTTTGTGCCTATCCAAATAACCCCTGTCGTATCTTCTGTAATTGCACTTACATCATCATGAGAAAGACTTTTATTATTCTTAGCTTTATGAGCATAATTAGTGAAATTGTCAAAATCAAGATTATATTTTGAAAAACCTCCTTCTGTTCCTATCCAAAGTGTACCATCTTTAGATTGGAAAAGCGTTTGTATATTGTTACTAGGCAGAGAAGTAGAATCTCCTCGTTGAGATTTGAATATTTTGAATTTGTAGGCATCATATCTATTTAATCCATCTTGCGTTCCGAACCACATAAACCCTTTCTTATCTTGTAGAATAGAAAGCACCGTCGATTGGGACAATCCTTGATCAATATTGAGATGCTCAGCTTCCAAAGGCGTATTTCCAAAATCGTTGAATTGAGCGAAAGAAATATTAGAGAAGAAAGAAAGACTATATAGAGTTAGAATACAGAAAAAAAGTGTACAAGCGTACCTCATGTATTTCATTAGTTTAGGGCTAGTTATTTTGATAGAATTAAATATAATCGGCTAAATTTAGTTATTGCATGGAAAAATAAGCAAAAATTACAGCAAAACGATTTTTTATATAACTACTTTCGGTAGAAATGTTTTTTTATTAGGTGGAAAACGTTTTAGATTTGGGCGAAATAAATAATTCTGTATTTCTATTTTCTGCAAATAGTACGCTGCACTACAATACTAATTCTCCATAAAAGCGTTTTTTGAATAAAAAGCTTCTTTTTTGATTCTATTAACTTACAAAAAAAGCTAATAGTAAAACTATCTTTGTAAATTTGAGTTATTATTTTTCCTTTTTGCTAAATTCTATAAATTATTTACAAAAACGTCTTACCTCATTTTCTCAAAATGAATTACTTAAATTACTTTTTCGTAAAGTTACTTTTCATAGGCTTTATTTTAGTTTTTAGTCTATTTTCTTCTTCAAGTTTGAAGGCACAAAATGATTCAATTCAAATTGATGTTATTCAAGATCCTTTACTTGAGCTTGAAACTGTTCCCATTCTTTCTTTATTGGAGATTGAAGACACGCTTTCTTTGTCAGAAGTATATGAAGTAATCTTTGAATATCATCCACTTATTCAGAAAGCAAAACTAATTCCTGCACTTGCTATTCAAGATATTAGAAAAGCAAGAGGGATGTTTGACCCAACCATAATGGGCGAATGGACAGAAAAACAGTATAAAGAAACAAACTACTATCAAAGAATAAATGCTGAAATTAAAGTTCCTACTATTTTGGGGTTTGATTTGAAGGCAGGTTATGAAACTAACTCAGGCGTTTATTTGAATAATGATGAAAATCTTCCAGATGAAGGACTTTTTTATGCAGGAATAGAGCTACCTCTTCTTAGAAATTTGATTTTTGATGAACGACGTGCTACGCTGCGAAAAGCACAAGTTTTTGCAGAAATGGCACAAGCCGAACAACAGAAAGAAATCAATAAATTATTTTTTGCTGTGGCAAAAGATTACTGGGAGTGGTATGCAGCTTATGAGAGTTTGAAGGTAGCAGAAGAGGGAATTGAGGTGGCAGAGTTTCGTTTTGAGAGCGTGAAAGATGCCTTTGAATATGGAAAATACCGTGCAATAGATACAACAGAGGCACTTATGGAGCTTCAAAAACGAAAAGTAGAGCGTTTGCAATCTCTTGTAGATTTTGAAAAAACTCGTCTTGCTCTTTCTGGTCATGTGTGGTCAGAAGATGGAGAGGCTCTTTTTATTAAGCCTACGATTGCGCCTTCAAGTATGGGAGGACAACTAGAAAAATTTGATTTGCAAGGTATGTTGGCTACGGCTGCCGAATTTCATCCAGAATTATTAAAACAAAACTTCAAACTCAATACACTCAAGATAGACAGAAAGCTATATCAATTTTCTTTGATGCCTCAATTAGATTTATCTTATAAACCGATTCTCTATCCACGTAAAGCAAATAATTTGGCTCTTCAAGAAGATTATAAATTTGGTTTGAAACTCTACGCCCCTTTATTTTTGAGGAAAGAACGAGCTAGTTTTGCTATGGCAAGAATAAAAATTCGTCAGCAAGAATTAGATTTGAATTTTACACAGCGAGATATTCAGATTGGAGTCGAACAAGCTTATATTCAAGTTAATCGTTTGGCACAAATGGTAGAACTACAAAAACGAAATGCTGCCAATGCATTTGTTTTGCGTGATGGAGAACAAACACTTTTTGAGCTTGGAAGCAGCACCGTTTTTTTGATAAATTATAGAGAACGTTATTATCTTGATGCCAAATTAAAGCTTATTCAGTTAGAAATGAAATATGCAAAAGCAAAAGCAGAACTCCTTTGGAGCTCAGGACAGAATGAATTTGTGGATTTGAGGAATCAAGAGTAGGAAGGTTACTCTACCATAAAACGCTCAAAAGACTGCCAGTATTTATCTTTGTAGATTTCATAATCTATTTCAAAGACATCAATATATTTTTGTTGAATATCAAACATTACTTTTGAAATAAATCTAAAATCTGTAGAAGCAAAATAGATTTTTCTGTGATTATTTGCTGTTTCTCTTCCGATACTCAAATAAGCTTTAGAGTTTTTTAGTTTGTTCAGAATATTGTCTTCTAGTTCTTCTAAACGGTCTGCAATTTCACTTTTTGGAAAACCGTTACTCAAAAAGCCGTTTATTTTTTCATAATTGATATTCAAAGCTGTAATATAAGGACAAGATGATTTGTTGTTCCAATGCAATAATGTTTTGTTGATTATGGCTAGTAAAGCTTTGCCATTTGGAAGCTCTCCTTTAAGTAATGAGTAACTTTTTTGTTGGTCATTATTTTTTATAATTTCTACTATCTCGCCATACTTTTCTTGGTATTCTTTTTCTCTCCAAATAAGATAGCTTTTTAGTTTTTCTATTGGAATTAGCTCTTGATTAGCAGTTTCTTTTTTCGATTCTATATTCAAAACATCAATCGTGGAGGCAAAATGTAGTTCTCCTAAATAGTTTTCTAAGAAAAGATATATTCCATTCGTTATTTTTCCTTTATCTGTCTCTTCGAATTCTTGATAAACTATCGTAATTTCTATTTCATCAGGGTAGTCTTGATGTTGAGTAGGATAAAATTTTAAGGTATCACTATTAAAAATTGTTTCTTCTATTTGTATCTGAATTTGCTCAATATCAGAAGCTGGTTTTGAGGCTTCAAAATTCCAGTTTTCCAAATTTGGTGCAGCTCTAACAAGCTCTTCAATAAAAACGATATTGCTCAAATCTGCATCTGCTGTAAAAATCAAATCTACAACCTCTTCACTTTTCATTCCTGTCAGGATATAAAAGCCATCTTTTATTTTTTCTAATTCTTCTAATATTGGGTCAAGAAAACCCTGTTCAATATATTTTTTACTCTTTACAATTTTGAAAAAACGTCTTTCATTTTTTAGAAACCAAATCCAAAAGTTCTTATAGGCTTGGTTTAGCTTTTCTTCTGTTGTCATTTTTCTTTTTTATTAAAATCCCCCTCTTTTTCTTTTGAATTTACGTCTTTCTTTACGCTCTAATTTTTTGAGTTCTCGTTTGCTTAATGCAGCCAAATCATCTAACCTTTTTTTGTGTTCGATGGCTTCTTCTAGTGAAATATCTTCTTCTAAAGTATGAATTGTTCCTTTTGTTTGAATAGCAATATCCCAATATTCAGAACGAATAGCATCAATTTCTTCTGTACGAGCAATCAAGATATGGACAGGAGTTTTGGATTCTGAAAGCTCCTCTAGTAATTTTATATCACGCACACTTGCCATATTATCAGCTATCAAAACTAATGATTTTGCTTTTGGGTAATTTTTTTGTGCATAAAGTAAGGCTTCTACATCATTTTCTGGAAAATCGCCTCCTGTTCCTGCTGCTTTGGATTCTTCCATCATTTGTAGAGCCTCGTCAATACTTCCTGTTTTGGTGGCATAAATCCCTCCTGTATTTCCTATTTTTTTTTCTTTAGTAGGCGTATCATTCCCATCATTAAAAAAGACAAAATTTTGAATAGAAGAAGTATCACTTTGAGAGTTTTTTTGATTATGCCACAACAAAACAGGCGTTGCAAAATGATACATACTGGCTGTCCAATCACACACCACTACTACATCTTTCCAATCTTGACGGTCAAAAACTTGATAGGTAGAATTAGGTTTTGGTTTGCCTTCTTTTATAAAAGTCGCTTCTTCAGATTCATTATTGTAAGCAAACGTAGGAACAGGAATTTCTGGGTTTGGCGTGTCAGGAACTTCTGGTGTTTCAGGTGTTTCTTTCTCTTCTTTTTTGGTTTGCTCTTTTCTCAAGTTATAATAGACTACAAAGCCGTGATAGAGTTCCTTAGCTTGTGCTGCCGTATTGACAACGTGAGCCACAAACTCCCATTCTATGTTAGATTTGAATAATTGAGGAGCTGTCTTTTCAAGTTCATTCAGACGAGCCAAATTTAGTTTTCGCTGTTGTAACTTCTGAAAATTATTTGTTTTTGGATATTTTGAATAGACAAGTTCGACACGATATACATCTACCTCATCAAGCAGTTTTGAATGTGAAGTATTGGTTACTGCTATTTTCCCAAAGGCTGTCGGAAATAAAAAAGAACCTTCTACGGAAGTTGCAGGGTCGTATTTTCGTGTCTCTCTAGTTTCTGCTTTTCCCATTATAAGATTAGCCGATTGAGCAAAAAGAGGAGTTGTGCCAAAAATAAAAAGGCAAAGTAAAATTAGGTGTTTCATAGAGAAATGCTTTAAGACCCTAAGGGTTTTTGAAAACCCTTAGGGTCTTGACTTGAAAGAAATATTTTTTTTACTATAAAAACGACTTTCTTTACTATTCCTTATCTAATAGTATCATTTTTAATAATTATTTACAAAATTAAGTTATTCAGATGGGAAAAGTCTTAATAAAAGCATAAAAGCAAGTACGTTTGATAGATTTTAGCAAAAAAAGTACGTAATTCGTTCATTATAATTTATTTTTTACCTAACGATACTTAGAAAGTGTTGGCTACTGTATGATTACTCGTTCTACTCTTCTCCATCTTCGAATTCCATTTTCTATTTTTTTGATGCCTGTTTTTTGTTTTGCTGCTAGTCAGGCTGTTCATCTAACGTGGCAAATATATTTTATTGTTTTTGTGATTTTGCATATTTTCGTTTATCCAGCCAGTAATGGCTTCAATAGCTTTTATGATAAAGACGAGGGAAGTATTGGAGGACTTAAAAACCCACCCAAAGTAAATCAAGATTTGCTCACGACTTCACTAGTTTTTGATATAATCGGACTCTTTTTTAGTTTCATGTTTGTCAATTGGCAGTTTGCCTTGCTTGTTTTTATTTATGGATTGATGTCAAAGGCATATAGCCACCCAAGTATTAGACTAAAAAAATATGCGATTGGTGGTTGGCTGACGGTCGGAATTTTTCAAGGAGCTTTTACCTATTTAATGTGTGTATTGGCTTTTGAAAAAGATTTCTCAATGTCTTCTGATACTGCTTTTAGTGGTTTTGAAGTGTTTTTTCAAGAAAGACATCTTTTTGCAGCTGCTTTGATTTCAGTTTTGCTTTTGGGTTCGTACCCAATGACACAGATTTATCAGCACGAAGAAGATGCAAAGCGAGGCGACAAAACAATCAGTTTGTTTTTAGGCATTCGTGGAACGTTCATTTTTACCATTTTATTTTTTGGTTTGGCAGCAGTAGGGTTCTATTTTTACTTTTCTACCTATCAATATGAGTTTTACTTTTGGCTTTTTCAAGCCTTTCTAGCTCCTGTGTTGCTTTATTTTGTCTATTGGACGTTTATTTCTTGGAAAGATGCTTCACAGGCTAATTTTCAAAGAACTATGCTTCTGAACGTTTTGTCTTCGCTTTCTATGATTGCTTATTTTACGGTAATTACTTTGATGTAAATTTAGAAATTAGAAGTCAGATTTTAGAAGTAAATGCGACCTGATAAAGCAGCAAAGCTAATACATTCAAACACAGAGTTCGTAGAAAATGAGGTAAAATACAAGTATATTTTAATCAAGAGAATATCAAGGAACAATTACGAATTACGAATTTAACTTTTTGATTGCCAGTTGATTGAATGTTTGTAAACAGTAGTTTATTTAATTCTTATTCCCAAAAAAGCTACCCAAAATACAGTTAAAATATTTTAGGTAGCTTTTTCTAAATTTTAAGTCTGACTTCTAAAAAAAACTATTATTTTATGATAAGTTTTTTAATAGAAGTTTGATTGTTAGAATAGGTTTTAATAATATACATTCCTTGAGCCATTCTATTGAGATAAAATGATTGTTTGTTACTTCCTTTCTGTAGAGATTGAATCCAGATAGTCCTTCCTATTGCATCAAAAACAGTTATTTCTATATTTTCTGAGAGAGGAAAGTCAAATTCTATTTCAAAGTTTCCATCCGTACTAGGATTTGGATAAATAACCCAATCGTTAGGCTGATTATCATTTCCCTCTGGTACTACAAATGAAATTGCTTCTGTTTGTCTTATACAACCAGATTGATAGGTAACAACTGCTGAATAAGAACCACTTTTCTTAGGTATAATCGTAATTTGTCCATCAAATTCTGTTACAACTTCATCATCAAGTTTCCATGAAACAGAAACTATATTTTGATTATCTGCCTCTTGTTCTATAAAAATAGTTGTTTCAGAGGTGTTCAAATATGGTGTTGGAGCTTGAAAAATCTCAATTTCATTAGAAATAAGTTCACAGTCGTTTAGACTAACTTTTACCCTATATTTTCCTGCTGTATCTATCATTAATTTGTTTGTTCCATTACTAACAATCAAACTATCATTTCTAAACCATTCATATTTTACATTTGAAATAGATTCAGTTGTCAAAGTCAAATCTACATTAGTACAAAGAGTGGTGGCAGAAGATTGCAATATTAATTCAGAAGGTAAGTTTGAATCTGTAATGGAAATAGTAATAGTAGTTTCTGAACTACAGCCATTTTTTGTTGCTCTCAATGTATAGTTTCCACTTTGAGTAACTCTTAATTCTGTTTCTGTACCAATTACATTATTGTTAAATAACCATTCATAACTAGCATTTGAGTTTGATTGTAGTGTAGAACTAGTAATATTAAGTATTCCACTTCCACAAAAACTAATATTATTTTGTTGTTGTATTTCTGATAAAGGAGCATAGTTTACAAGAACTGTTACAGATTCAGATGTTACTAGACAGTTTTCTCTTTTAATTCTTACTTGATAATCTCCAGAAGAAGTTGCTTCATAGTTTATTCCATTTCCTACTTCAACGCCATCTTTGAGCCACGTATAAGAAGTTGCATTACTTACACTTTGTGCTTCTAATGATATAGAGTTTTGACAAGAAATACGTTCGCTCTCTCCTAAAATAATTGCCTCAAAAGCTGTCTGATTATCATCTTTTTTTAGGGCTTGTATTGCAAATGTATATAGCGAATTATCTACATCACTATTTTTGATAGAAATAGTAGCATTTTGAACTCCTATAACATTTGGCGTATAAGTAACTGAAAAAGTAGCACTAGCATTTGCAGCTATAGAAGTGGTAGTAAAATTATTAACTACAAAATCAGAAGAACCATTAATAGAAATAAGGGGATTTCCAGTTAAATTTATTGTTGTACAGCCTTTATTAGTAATTGTAAATTCTCTGGTAATAGAACCAGCATTACAAGCATCAGCAATTCCAAAATCTGTTCCTGTACTTGTAGTAGCATATGAACTACCGTTTAGAATATAGTTATTATTGCCTGTTACTTCTATTTTAGAACCTCCAAAATCAGAAACATAAACAGCACCTATCGGTACTCCATTGCTAGAACGATACCCTTGCGCTCCTATCACAAGTTTATTGGCATGTAAGGCAACACTACCACCCACATATTCATCAAATTGAGCAGGAGAAGGTTTTATTTTTGCAATCTCTGACCAGTTAGCTCCTTCTTTTTTATAGAAGTAAGCAGCTCCTGATGTCGAATTTGTGCTAGATTCAAATGGAACTCCTACTAAAAGGTAGTTTCCGTAAAGGCTCAAAGATGTACCAAAAAGAGTATTACTAACAGCATCACTAGCAGTTATTTTTGATTCTTCTATCCAGTTAGCTCCATTATATTTGTAAATATAAGCTGCTCCTTTATTGTTATTATTTCTATCTGTTCCTATGGCTAGTTGATTTCCTGAAATAGAAATAGATTGACCAAAATTCATTCCTTGTGAAACATCATTAGGTTGAAGTTTGTCTATTTGTGTCCAAGTATTTTCATTTCTACGAAATGTATAAACAGCTCCTTCATCTGAATCATTGGTTTTTTGTCTTAAAGCTCCCACAATTGCCCAGTCATTTTGTATGTCGACAGTAAACCCAAATAGGTCAAATCCATTCAAATCATTAGAAGCCAATTTAGCTTGTTCTGACCATGTAGTACCTTCTCTCTTATAGATGTATGCTGCTCCTGCTGAACCTCCTGCTGCATCTTCTCCCCAAGCTCCAATAATAATATGTTCTTGATCAATGGCTACACTTCGTCCAAAGTAATCATCAACTTGTCTATCACTTGCTGTCAGTCTTGCTTGTTGAATCCAATTACTCCCTTCTTTGTGAAATACATAAGCAGCTCCTCTAAAGCTATCTCTCCAACCTCCAACTACGATATAATCTTCATATATATCTACTGCATATCCAAAATCTAGTGTATTTCCTAAAGGTAAATTATTAGTGCCTTTCAAAACAGCATCTTCTTGCCAAGATATTCCATTATATTTATAAACAATAGCCTCTTGTTCTTCTGGAGAGCCTACTACCATATAGTTATTCCATATTGCTACAGATGTTCCAAAAAAAACTGATGGAGTGTTTGGACTGTCATAAACAATACGGTTAATAGGACTAGGAATTCCATAAACACCTGAACCTGTAATATTAAAGGTATAGGGAGTATTGCTAGGGTCATTACTTCTTATAGATATTATTGCCGTTTGAGTAGCTGCTCGTGTAGGTTTGAATGTAACTGCAAAAGTTTGTGCTTCAAAAGAAGCTATTGTATTACTTCTAACTTGACTAACTGTAAAATCTGATGAGCCAGAAATTTGTATAAAAGGGTTACCACTCAAAACTAAGTCACTAAAACCAGCATTTCTTATTGTAAATGTTTTTGTGATTGTATTAGCCGTACAGGTATAATCTACAGCTCCGATATTAAATGTTTGGTTATCGTATATTTCTTCTCTATCTGCTTGAATAGTTAGTTGTGGTGCAGAAGAAGTCTCAAAAGTCATGAGAGTTGCATAGAAGTCGCTAAGTGCATTATGAAATAATAAATAAAGTTTGTCAGAAGAAGATATAGCTAAATTTTGTAAGTCTGTAACAGGGACAGCAAAATCTGGAGAGCCTACATGTACCCATCCTCCGTTATCAAATTTCATTACATTGGCTTTAGAAAATGCTGCATCTTTATAAGATACATAAGGAATTTCATTTTGCCCTATTACAATACTTGGAAAAGCACCAGCATTTGCTGTAAAACCAGCATTACCTACAAGAACCCAGTTATTCCCATCAAATTTCATGACACTAACTTTATTACCCTGTGCAAAATCTTGAAAAGCAACATAAGGAACATCACTAGAAGAAATAGCAAAACTACTATTCTGTAAGTCAATTTCTGTGAAACCTGTAAAACCTTCATTACCAACGCTTACCCAGTTAGTGCCATCAAATTTCTTTACTGAAATCTGACTTGCCAACTCTATGTTGTTGTGCATAACATAAGGAATATTGTTGCTATTTATTTTTAGTCTGTTAAGAGTAACAGCACCTGCATTTGCAGCACTCACACCAGCTCCAACATTTACCCAGTTTGTGCCATTAAACTTCATAACAAAGCTATTTCTTTCATTTTCATCTATAAAAAGAACATAAGGAGTACCGTTATTATCAATTTCTAAACTTTGATTTGTAGAGTTGGGGGAGCTAAAACCAGCATTACCTACAAGAACCCAGTTTGTACCATCAAATTTTTTGACGGTAGTAGCTCTGTTTAATGTAAGGTCATTATAAGCAACATAAATAATATCATTATTATCTATTGCAATACTTGTATATTCTGTTTCTACTGCAAAGCCTTCTGAACCTAATTCTGTTTGAGTATTTCCATCAAACTTTATGACTTTTGATATTCTTTCAGTATTTTCTTCTAAAACAAAATAAGCATTATCTTGAGAGTCAGTAACAAGACTCTCATCATAGGTTATACTAGTATTGTTAGGGCTAGTTATTAATGTTTTCCATTGCGCTTGGACTTGCCAACTAATTAATAAAAAGAATAAAGAAAAGAAAAATGAGATGTTTTTTTTGAAATGTAAAGATTGTTTCATTATTGTGTCTTTTGAAATTTGTGGTAATGGATTCTTTTTTTGTAAAAATAGCTTTGAATTATAGTTCTGACAATTAGTAAATGGTAAAAACAAGTCTCATTTTTTAATAACAATATATCATTATTAAAAAATGAGACTATTAAATAAACTGTGATAAGCGATGTTTTTTATTCTGATTTTTTAATTTATAATCAGCTGCTTAACAAAAGATTGCTTGTCAGAATATGCTTTCAGGACGTACATCCCTTGAGCCATTTTGCTAAGATTGATTTGTTTTTTGTTACTTCCTTTTTTGAAAGATTGCGTATAAACAACTCTACCTGTAGCATCAAAAATAGTTATATCTGTATCTTCCAACAAAGAAGCTCCAAATTCTATTACAAAATTTCCGTCTGAGCTAGGGTTTGGATAAACATTCCAGCCAGTTTGTTTTTTGTCTTCTTCTCCTGTTACTACTTCGATAACTCTGAATGAAACAGTTCTGGTCTGTGTTGTACAACCAGTTTGATATATAACAACTGCTGAATAATTACCACTTTCTTTTGGAGTAATCGTTGTTTGTCCATCAAAAGCTGACAATATTTCGTTATTTAGTTTCCAAGAAACAGAAGCTATATTCTGGTTGTTTCCATTTTGTTCTTCTACAAAAAGAGTAGTTTCAGAAGTACGCAAATAAGCCGTCGGAACTTTCAAGATTTTAATTTCTGTTTCATTAGAAATCAATTCACAATTATTCTGACTGATTTTTACCTTATACTTTCCAGCTATTTTTGTAGTTAGTTTATTTGTTCCATTACTGATAATTAAACGTTCATTTCTTAACCATTGATAAGTTACATTTGGAATAGATTCAGTAATCAAAGTTACCTCTGTATTAGGACAAATGATATTAGCAGAAGATTGCATAAGCAGTTCAGAAGGCAAATCTGTAACTGTAACATTGATATTTGTTTCAGCACTACAACCGTTTTGAGTCGCTCTCAATGTATAATTTCCACTTTGAGTAACTATAAGGCTATTTTCTGTTCCTACGATATCATTATCAAATAACCACTCATAAGTTGCATTTGAGTTTGATTGTAATGCAGAATTAGCAATATTAATTGTGCCACTTTCACAGAAACCAACATTGTTTTGTTGTTGTATTTTTGATAAAGGAGCATAATTTAAAAGAACTCTTATAGGCTCTGAAATTTCAATACAGTTTCCTCTTTCAATTCTGACTTGATAGTTTCCAGAGAAATTAGCTTGATAATTTTCTCCACTTCCTACCACTATTCCACTTCTAAGCCAAGTGTAAGAAATTGCGTTATCTACTCTTTGTGCTTGTAAAGTTGTAGAACTCTGACAAGAAATAAGCTCATTTTCTCCTAAAATAGTTGCTTCAAAAACTGGCTGAACAATTACTTGAACAGCAGTTTTTTCACTTTCTCTTCCGTTACTAAATACACTTACATAAAAGGTTGTACTTTGAGTAATAGGTGGAAGTTCTATTGTTGAATTATAACTTTCAAAAATTGGATCAGCAGCATCTTGATTTTCGTAAATACGATAGGTTGCTCCTGTGCTTTTTACTTCAGCTATTGCCTCTTGACCTTCACAAATCTCATTTGTAGAAATCAAAATTGGTGCTTCTGGTAAAGTGCGCTCTGAAGTGAGAACAGGCTGTGAAATAGAATTTCCATTTATTGCAATTACTTTATATAGATATAAAATATCTGGATTCAAGTTTTCGTCTAGGTAAGAAATAATTGTTCCATTTGTAAGAGTAGCAATTAAAACACCATTTCTATAAATACGATAACCTGTGGTTGCTCCAATTGGAATATTCCAACTTAACTCAATTTGAGTAGTAGAAATTACCTGTGCCTCAAGATTTGTAACTGGGTTAGCTATACCTCCAGTATTTCCACCTCCTCCAGAAGTAACTTCTGAAAAATCAATCTGTAAGTTATTAACAGAGAAATTAGTAACATCTGCAGTAGTAACACCTTGAGTAAATGCAGTATTGTTAAACTCTACACTCAAATCATTTACATCATCTGAGTTTGTATGTGAAGTAGCTGTTCCCAAAAGATTGAAAGCTAGTTCTCCCTCATTTTGATAAACAATAGAAGCTGTAAGACCAGTAGGAATATTTGTAACGATTGCTTTTCCAGTTGTTACAAAATCTTCTCCATTTGTTCCTTCGAAGATTCCACAAGGCAAACTATAAATAGTCAGTTCATTATCTATTTGTCCAGAGGTTGGATTACTTTCTGTAAATGTAGTAGCTGAATAAGTTAGCTCTACAACTGGTGTAACAATTACCTCTTGTGTCGCTGTTGCTGTATTTCCACTATTATCAGTTACTGTCCAAGTTACCATTGTTGTTCCGATAGGGAAAATGGTAGGTGCATCGTTTGTAGTAGTTGCAACACCACAGTTATCATCAGTTATTGATGTTCCTAAATCTACATTTGAAGCTGTACAGTTTCCATTATCTGCATTTACAGCTACATTTAAAGGTGCTGTAATTGTTGGATTTTGAGAATCTGTAATAATTACCTCTTGTGTCGCTGTTGCTGTATTTCCACTATTATCAGTTACTGTCCAAGTTACCGTTGTTGTTCCGATAGGGAAAATGGTAGGTGCATCGTTTGTAGTAGTTGCAACACCACAGTTATCATCAGTTGTTGATGTTCCTAAATCTACATTTGAAGCTGTACAGTTTCCATTATCTGCATTTACAGCTACATTTAAAGGTGCTGTAATTGTTGGATTTTGAGAATCTGTAACAATTACCTCTTGTGTCGCTGTTGCTGTATTTCCACTATTATCAGTTACTGTCCAAGTTACCGTTGTTGTTCCGATAGGGAAAATGGTAGGTGCATCGTTTGTAGTAGTTGCAACACCACAGTTATCATCAGTTGTTGATGTTCCTAAATCTACATTTGAAGCTGTACAGTTTCCATTATCTGTATTTGCTATAATATTTGAAGGTGCTGTAATTATTGGATTTTGAGTATCTGTAACAATTACCTCTTGTGTCGCTGTTGCTGTATTTCCACTATTATCAGTTACTGTCCAAGTTACCGTTGTTGTTCCGATAGGAAAAGTGATAGGTGCATCGTTTGTAGTAGTTGCAACACCACAGTTATCATCAGTTATAGGTATTCCTAGATCAATGTTTGATGATTCACAATTTAAAGCTATGTCTATTGGTGCAGTAATAGTTGGGTTTTGATTATCAGTAACTGTTACATCTTGCGTACCTGTTGCTACATTTCCACTATCGTCTGTTGCTGTCCAAGTTACCGTTGTTGTGCCAATAGGAAAAATACTAGGAGCATCATTTACTATACTCGCAACACTACCACAATTATCAGATGTATAAGGCGTTCTTAAGGTTATACTAGCTGTACAACTTCCTGTGTCTGTATTTGCATTTATATTATTGAATATATAAATCGTTGGAGGTACATCTTCTGTAACAGTTACATTCTGTGTAGCTGTTACTGTATTTCCTCCATTATCAATCACAAACCAAGTTACAATTGTTGTTCCTACACGAAAAACAGAGGGAGCATCATTATATAGCTCTGCAATTCCACAATTATCTGAAGTAGTTGGTGTTCCCAAATCTACAAAAGTATAACAATAACCAACAAAACTAGGTGTTATAATATCTACAGGAGCTACAATAGTTGGGTTTTCTGTATCTGCTACTACATTTATGATTTGGGTATCAGTAGATGTATTTCCTGCTTCATCTGTTACTGTCCAAGTTACAGTGGTTATTCCAGATGGAAAGAAATAAGGAGCATCATTTGATACATCAGAAACAGTACAATTATCACTAGCTACAGGAGTACCTAATTCAATATCATATCCTCCACAAGTAGAAATATCATTTGGTGCAATAATAACAGGTAATTCATTATCTACTTCTTCTCCCTCTACATCAAATGAAAAAACAGGATTATCACAATCGTTTGTTATTACCTTTAATTTTGCTTTTTTGATACCACTAGATCTTGGGTCAAAAGTAACAGAAAGAGAATAATCTTCTCCCTGTTGTAATGTTAAAGGTAAAACAGGATTGTTTTCTATTCTAAAACTTGCATCATTACGAATTGTGTTTTGAAGTGAAATCTGTTTAATAACTAAAGCGTCTGTTCCTATGTTTTCTATTTTATAAGATACATTTAACGTATCGACACAATTAACTGCTCCAAAAGAAGTAGAGTCTGCAAGACTTGCTATAGTTTGTCCATTACTAATAGCTGTACTATTTCCACTTATTTGTATTTGTGCATTAGAAACAGCATTTGCTCCATATTTAAAGAAATATGCACTTCCTCTGCTTGATTGTTCTTGACTTGCTCCAACAAGAATAGTATTATTCCATACACTCATTTCTTTTCCAAAACCTTGTCCACCTACTGCATCTGTAGGAATAATTTTATCAAATTGATTCCAAGTAGAATTTTGATTTGTAAATACATATACAGCACCTGACGAAATTCGATTATTTTGATTCGAATAATCTCCAACCATTAATGTAGAATTATCAATATAAACAGAGCTTCCATATTGATAACTGTAATTGTCATTTGGTTGAATATTATTTTGTGCATTCCAAACGTTATTTTCATAAGTGTATACGTGAGCATTTTGACTTGCTCCAATCGCTAATTTATTATTGTGCAAAGAAATAGATTTTCCAAATGCACTTGCACCACTTAGTGTAAGTTTTGCGTTTCTATCCCAAGAGTTTCCATCTTTTTCATAGACATAGACAGCTCCACTACTAGATTCACTAGGAGCACTTACTGCTATCTTTTCTTTGTGAATAGATACTTTGTCTCCAAATTGTGTGTAGTCATACCTTGAACCATCAGGTATAAATGTTTCTATAAGGTTACCGTTATCGTATGCTGATGGTGTATATAAGAATGCTCTATTTGCATCACTTCCAACTACTATATATTCTCCGTACACATCAACAGACTTACCAAACTTACGTGCATTACTATATATGTCTCGTTTTACTTTACTCGTTTGTTCCCAAGCGTTATTAATCTTATCAAACACATAAACAACTCCTCTTCTACTTTGGTAAGGTTGTCCTTTACTTGGAGCACCTACAACAATTCTATTTTCATGAATAGCAACGCTATATCCGAACTCATCTCTAAGGTAAGCATCATCAGCCATAAGTTTTGCTTCTTGTATCCACTCTCCATTTTGCTTGTGATAGACATATACAGCTCCTGCATCTGCTGCTGCTTCGTCGTCTTTGTATTTGCCTATTACTGCATAATCTTGATACAAGGCAACTGAATAGCCAAAATTATCACTACTTTGTGGATTTGAATCAACTACTTTTTGATGTTCAACAATATTACCGATATAAACCTGCTCACCTTTGATAGCATATTCATATACACTAACTCTACAATCACTATTATTTACTTGCAATGTCGCTTCATGAACGCCCCATTGAGCAGCAGAAAAAGTAACATTAATCGTATATTGTTCATTTGGTAAAAGGCTTATAGGAAAGACACTATTATTTAATAAAAAGCTTGTAGCCGAATTACCAGAAAAAGTAATACTATTTATCACTAATGTATCAGTTCCTGTATTTTTCAACGTATAAGGAAGTGTACTCTCACAGCCTATTGTCAATCCAAAATCAGTATAGTCAGTTAACGAAGTTATGGTATTTCTATGAGGAATAATAGTATTGTTTCCTTTTACCTCCAACTTTGGAAGTTCTAGAGATGTATTTGCACAAGCATTAGACGTAGTCGAATATGGCTCAATGTTTAATGTAGAATTATATTCTGTTATGAAAGCATCTCCATCACCACCAATATTAATAGAACCAAATACACTTCCCCAATAATTGTTCGACGCATCTGCTTCTCCATCTCCATGTATAATTGCATTATCATTACAAATAAAATTATTATATTGAATACTTTTTGAAATAGTATTATTAGAGTTGTTGTAATAATAGTAATAAGCACTTCTACTATTATCTATACCAATATTATTTTTATGAAAAGTATTGCAGCTAATATTTAGGATTTTGTTGGCAACTTCCACTCCAGTCTCTCTATTTTTAAAAGTGCAATTTTCTATATCAGTCTTTTGGCTATAAACTTTTAGACCTTTTCCAGCAGAATTATGGAGAGCAGAGTAACTAAAATCTAATTTTTTTACACTAACATAATTCAATCTATCTAAAATAATTGGATTGTCTATTTCACTCATATCTGTAGTGATTTCTATATCTGTATTAGGAACAGAACCATCAGAGATTGAAATATTACCCTTATTACGATGCAAAATAGAGCTATTATCAATAGTGAGAATATTTTTAGGGATAACTGATTCTTTTCCAAATCTATTATTTTTCACTAAAATGCCTCTGCTCGTAAGTGTATTGTTTAAATTACGAATTCGTAAAGCTCCTGTTATTCCACCAGAATCTCTAAAGTCGTTGCCTTCAATAACTAATGAATAATTTCCTCCATATACGCCATTAATGTATAAGGCATTCTCTCTTCCTTTAATAGTCAAGTTTTTTAATGTTATGCTTGCAGAACAGCGATCTATGTCTACACCTAAACCATAAAAAGTACCGTGATTCGCACTGAAATCTAATGCTCTTATATCAATATTATGACATCCACGCAAGAATATGGGGTACTTTAGGTCTAATCCACTACTCAAAAATATATTTGTATTTGGAACACTTCCATCTGATATATTTAAGTTGTGAGAATATCTGATTGTCCAGCCTGAGATGACAGGTAGGTTTAAACTTCCTATCATATTATTTCTTAGTAATTTATTGCCGAATAAGTGTTCTAGCTCAACAGCACTAGTGTCAGCAGAAGAACCACAATTTCTAAAGTCATTGTCTTGAAGAATGATATCATCTATTGTATTTGAAGTACTACCTTCTATACGACCTCTCGCTTTTATCGCCTGTTGTCTATTATTTACTATTACATCTTTTATGACTATATCGGCAACTTCCTTAATATCTATAGCTAATCCATAGAAGGTAGGTCTATTGTGTGAAAAGTCTAGTTTTTGTATACTGACATTATCTGCCTCCAATATCTTGATAGGAGCCTCTACGTTCAATCCTTCTGCATTAAGTTGAATATTTGTGTTGGGAATACTACCATCTGATATATTTAAAGTATTAGCATCTCTAATAACAAGTACACTACCTTGAAAATCATCATATAACCGTTCAAAATTATTATTTTCTATGAGCAGTCCACCTATTAAATTTTCCTCCTCTACATAGCTTGCTTGAATCATTGTGTGGGTATTTGTAAAATTACTATTCAACACTTTTACATCTTTACAGTGAGTGGTTAATATGCCGACACGGCGATTTTTAGAAGTTATGTTATCAATCTCCACGTTATTACAGCTTAACATATACACACCTGTTCCAAAAGGTTGGTACTCTAACGGATTTGTATCGATATGTGATACATCTATGTTACTAATTTTGATATTATCCACACGGTAAAATTGTAAGGCTCTTTCAAGTTCGTCAGGTATTGTATTAGGTAAAATAATATTTGTATTATTTGATGCTGTATTAGAAACACTGATATTCTTTCCTTCAACTATCTTTATTATACTAAAGACATTTTCAGAAATACCTATGGGGTCAAATGAACTATTAGTCCCAAACAGATTATTATTTATATATATGCCTCCAACTAAGCTTTCTTCTATTAAGTTATGAAGAACTATAGCAGCAGACGTTGTGTTGTTATTATTTTCATTATAACCATTATATGTAAGATCATTATTGACAATAGTGATGTCTGTAACTTCTGTAGCACTTATTGCAACTTCCCTTCTATGTATAATTGTATTATTTATCAATACCCTCTTACATTTCCATAAATCTATAGCAGGCTCTTCATCACCAGTAATACGTGATGTAAAATCTAAATTATGTATTTCCAAGTCATTTACAAGATATGCATCAATGAGTCGATCCATTTCACTCAAATCACCTATAATTTGGATATTAGTATTCGGTTCACTTCCATCTGAAATAATTAAACCATTTATATAATTCAAGTCAAGTAACCATCCATCATTTTCTGTTGCATAAGGAGATACTCCTCCAAAAAGGGTGTTAGAAACATGGATACCATTTGGAATATTTATGCTTTCTAGAGATGATAGGGTTAATGCTTTATTACAGTTTCTTAAGTCAGAGTTGGTAATAGATAAGTCTGTGGCATTATAGGCTGTTACCCCATTTCCCTCAGAAACTTTTACATTATCTATACTTATGTTCTTGCATCCACGGCTAAATAATAGATGACCTTTAGTTTCAATATTTTCCACAGAAATATTTTCAGTAGCCTCAAAACTGATTCTAATACGTTCCATGATTTCTGGCAACTGTATATTTGTATTATTTTCGATTTGAGAGTTAATATAGATATCTTTTGAGTTTTTTATGCTTATATGTCCAAATATAATTGCAGGATAATTTACAAACTCATTATTAGTGAAGTTAATTCCCCCAATGATATTTTGAGATAGTAGGTTATTTGCCCTTATTAAGTCAGTTGTATTTTTAAATTTGTTTTCTGTTATCTCAACATCAGTAATATTTTCTAGTCCAAAAACATTAGCTATATTTTCAAATGTGTTTTTCGTAATGATAACTTCTACCCCATTATTCAATTCTATAAGAGGTGTAACATCTCCATTGAGAGCATTACTGAAGAAGTAAATACCTTTCATTTGAAAAGATGAATTATTTGTTGTTTTAACTGCTGTTCTATATGGTCTAACTATCAAGCGAACAGTAGGTAAACCTAACTGGTAATTTGGAGCTGTACTACCATCTATAATTAGTGATTGAGTGATTGTTGGTAAAGAAGTTAATAAGGTTATATCCCCATCAACATCAAAAACGATCTCATCAGCATCAGTAGTTGCATTAGCATCAAGTATAGCTTGTCTTAACGTTCCTGCACCAGCATCTGCAAGAGAAGTAACTCTAATGGTAGCTGCATTAGCAATAGAGAAAGAAAAGAGAATAAAAACAAAAAAAACTACCCAACTTATATTTTTGAGTAGAGTAGCTTTAGTATATGATTTTTCCATAAATATGAATAATTGACTTAAAACAGAATGTAATAATTTGAAGATACAAAAGTAACTTTTATTTTTTGTAATCACAAAGGATAATATAAAATATTGCGTTAATTTGCTGTATTATAGATAGTTGTATATACAAGCAAGTAAGTGTGGCTTTTTTGTAGATTATGAATAACTGACATTTTAAGAAATAAAAATAGTTGTAAGGTTACTTTTGTAAAATAAAATTCTGAATTTATTTTTATACATGAGACTTTATACACTACACAATCCCAATTTCTTTAGAGTGCAAAATAGCCTCTTCACTTTTCAAGAAATAACATGTTTTTTTACCTAAACTTTCTATGTTTTGAAGAATTTTTTTTGTGCTGCTTTTTTGTTGCTTTTTTGTTTGTCGGATATAAATTGCTTTTATATTTTGAGGAAATACTTTGCAGGTTTTTTCATAAATAATAGGGTCAGCTTGAGAGTCGTCTCCTAAAAGGACAAATTCCAAATGAGGATAAAATTCTATTATTTCTTTTATTTTTTGGAATTTATGGTCGTGATTTCCCCTTCCCGTAAAAAGAAAATCAAGGAGGCTTGTTTTGATAGTCTTTAATTTAATGACAGCCTTTGGAAGATTGTGAATTTTGGTAAATTTTTCGATAAAGTTATACAAATTCCATTCACTACTAGAAACATAAAAAAAAGCATTCGTTTCTCCTTTTTCTTGCCCTGCCTTGCTAAGTTGTTGGTAATGAGCAGTTACATCTTCAAATATCTTTCTGTCATTTACATTTCTCCATAGCAAAACATAGATTTTTTTGAATAAATTATTTGTATGAGAAACCAAAAAAGTATCATCAATATCAGAAATAATTGCTAGTTTTCCATCGTAAGGACGCAAAATTTCAGTTGCTTTCTTGACAGACTTTCCCTCATGATTTAGTTCTACCTCTATTTTGTTCCATCCACTTTGAGTATTATCTTGAAAAGAAGTTTCTAAGGGAATAGAAAAACGAAAATAACCATCGCTTAGAGTTTTGGTATGTATTTTTTTATTATTAAAATGTAGAAATACATCTGCATCCGAAATAGTTTTTCTCTGAAAAGTACGAAGAATGGAATAAGCATGTTTGAATCTTGATTTTTCGCTAAGTGTTGTAGCTTTTTTCTTAAATACGTGACCAAAGACAACCAGTAGCTTATCACTAACATAACCTCTATAAACTTTTAAATCAGATTTTAAATGCAAATTTGAATCAGAACGCATACAATCACTTTTCGGAAATTAATATATTTATTTGATAACAACTAAATTAGAATCTAGTTTTGATAGAAGGTAAATAAAAGATAAAAATAATGAATAACACAAACAAAATTTCTGTTTTTTTGGTAATAAATCCCTTAGCAGGTGGTACGGATAAAGAAGAAGAGCTATTTTTGATTAAAAAATATATAGACAGTAAAGGTTATAATTTTTTTTATTATAAAACGACTGGAAATACAAAAGAGCCTAAAGATGATATTGAAATAAAGAAAATCTACAAAAAAAATAAACCAAAGAAAGTATTGATTGCAGGAGGAGACGGAACAATTAAGCTTGTAATTGAAACGCTTTTCGAAGAAGATGTGATTTTTGGAATTTTGCCTTTAGGTTCTGCCAACGGACTTGCAAAAGATTTAGATTTACCTATCAACTTAGAAGCCTGTTTGGATATTGCATTGCAAGATAATTTTAAGAACGTAGATAGCATTTCGATAAATAATATGAAAAGTTTTCATTTGAGTGATTTGGGTCTCAATGCAGAACTTATCAAGAACTACGAAAATACAAAAGCAAGAGGGAAAATGGGATATGTGCTTCAAGCTATTCCAACATTGAGGGATTTTAAAGCTCCTTTTAATGCAAAAATTACGACACAAGATACAGAGATAAAAACACAAGCAAGTGTGATTTTGATTGCTAATTCTAGTAAATACGGAACAGGTGTAGTCGTAAACCCAGAAGGAAAGGTAGATGATGATATCTTCGAAATCGTAGTTTTTAGAAGTCTAGAATTAACTCTTATTTTAAAAATTCTTTTTGGAAACTTACCCATTGAAGATGAAGCAATTGAAATTATCAAAACCAAAAAAGCAACCATTCAAACAGATAGTCCGATTAGCTTTCAAATAGATGGTGAGTTTTGTGGAGAAGTACGAAAGTTGGATATAAAAATGGAAAAAAATAAAATAAAGATTGCAACGCCGAAATAAAGTAAGAATTTAGAAGGTAGAAATTAGAACTGAAAGCCATACTGCAAATTAAATTAAATTGTATTTGTATTTATTTCTGAATTCTAAAATCTGACCTCTAAATTTATTTAAACTCTGCCTTTTTGACACGTTTTTTAAACAACAAATGATTTCTTTGCTTATCTTTGAAAGATATTTGTGATTCTGTTCTGATACAGCCCTTTTTCTGCCAAAAATACGTATATCTTAACTATGATAGACATTCAACCCATAAAATTACGTTTCGGAATTATTGGACATTCCCCTCTTCTTAATCATGCCATCAAAGTTGCTGCACAGGTAGCCAGTACGGATATGAGTGTTTTGATAACAGGTGAGAGTGGAACAGGAAAAGAATCTTTTTCTAAAATAATCCATCAGCTAAGTACACGCAAACACGCTACTTTTATAGCCATTAACTGTGGTGCAATCCCTGAAGGAACAATTAATTCAGAACTCTTTGGACACGAAAAAGGCTCGTTTACAGGGGCAGCAGGAACACGAAAAGGCTATTTCGAAGAAACAGACGGAGGTACAATTTTTTTAGATGAAATAGGAGAAATGCCACTTGATACACAGGCAATGCTTTTACGTGTTTTGGAGAATGGAGAGTTTATAAAAGTAGGTTCTTCGAAGCCTCAAAAGACTGACGTACGTGTTGTGGCAGCTACAAATGCTCGTTTGGTACAAGATGTTGAAGACGGAAAATTTAGAGAAGATTTGTATTATAGACTCAATACTGTTCCTATTTTTGTTCCTCCTTTGAGAGAACGAGAAAATGATGCAGAATTGCTTTTTCGTAAGTTTGCAGGAGATTTTTCGGAGCGTTATCGTAGCAAACCGATTATTTTAGATGAAGAAGCCAAACAGGTTTTGCTTTCTTATCCCTTCCCCGGGAATGTTCGTCAGCTCAAAAATTTAGTCGAACAAATGTCGGTTTTGGAAGGTGATAATAGAAATATCAATGCCGAAATATTAAAAAAATATTTGCCTAAAAATGCACCACGAACAAATACTCTTCCTGCTCTTTCTGGAAATGAAAAAGCGAAAGATAATTTTTCTGAACGAGATTTACTCTATAAAATTTTGTTTGAGATGCGTAGAGATGTAACCGAATTGAAGCAACTTGTTTTGAATATTTTGGAAGGGCAAGGAAGTGCAGGAATGCTACAAAAATATGAACATCTCTTTGATGATATGGATAAAAGTACAAGTCCTTATGCCGAAAAAAATACAAACTTACCATTGTATCTCAATCCATCAAATCCAAATTCTGTTGATTATAATCAAGACCTTCAAGATAATTCTCCTATTGAATACGCAAGAGAAGTAGAAGAAGAAAATGAGTCTCAAAAAGAACCTGAACAAGAACCAGAAGAAGAAACATTATCTTTAGAGAAAAAAGAAAAAGAATTGATAATCAAAGCCTTAGATAAAAATAATAATCGTAGAAAATATGCAGCACAGGATTTAGGAATTTCAGAACGAACACTTTATAGAAAAATAAAGCAGTATGAATTGGATAATAAGTAAACAATGGTTAAATGTCAGTTATTAATGGTTAATTGAATTTCAATGCTGAAATAAAATAGATAATTTTGTGAATTAGATTCGATTACTTGTGGGGACACGAGCAACACATTTGTAAGCAACAATGATAAATAAACATATAAGTAAAGTTCTATTTTTTAGTTTGATTTTATTCTTATCAAGCTGTACGGGAGCATCTCTTTTCAAACTCAATGGAGGAACAATTGATTATACCAAAATCAAAACACTTTCTATTCAGCCTATTTTGAACGATGCAGGACAAGGGCCTCCAACAATTACGATTAATGCAACTGAAAAACTGCGTGAGTTTTATCTTCGAAATACTCGTTTGAGTTTGGTTCAATCAAGTGGAGATATGCAGATTGAGGGACGAATTGTAGGCTACGAAGTTGTTCCTGTTGCACCACAAGGAGGTTCGCAGGTTGCGACTATTCAGCGTCTGCAAATCAGAATGGAAGTTACTTATTACAATGCTGTCAATGAAGACCAGTCTTTTGATGATAAAGTTTATACACAATTTGAAGATTTTGAGCAAAATCAAACGCTTTCACAAGTAGAAGAGCAATTAGTAGAAATTATTTTAGACAGAATTGTGTTTGATATTTTTAATGATACAGCAGGAAATTGGTAAAGAAAATGGCTCTGTAGTACAATGGATAGTGCGTGAGCTTCCGACGCTCAAAATTTAGGTTCGATTCCTAACAGAGCTACTACTTTAAATCAATCCACGTATGTATATCTAATTATATGTACGTGGATTTGCTTTAAATAGCATATTTGTATATTTTTGTGTCAATCCACCGATATAAAAACACGTATTAGTCGGTAGATTTTGACACCTTAAAAGACACCATTAACTTTTCACTGACACCTTGAAAAATATACAACAAAACGAAGCTAAAATATACATGAAGAGTGATGTGCTTTCAAATGGTCACTCTCATTTAATGTTGAGTTTTTCTTATGATGGCAATCGCCTTCGAATGTATACAGGAGAATCTTGTCTTCCAGAACATTTTGAAAAAGCAAAACAGAGGGTAAATAGAAAACATCCATTTCAGCTAGAGACAAATGCTATTTTAAATAAACTATGTACTGAAGTGGTTGCAGAATATAAAAGATTTAAACTGCAAGGGATAATTCCAACTAAGGAGCAGTTGAAAGAGGCTATCAAGCCAAAAAAAGAGGAGGAAATAGCAAAGTATGATATGGGTTATTATTTTGATGCCCTAGAAAGAAAGCAAATAGTAAATGGAAAGGCGAAAGCTACAAGACAAAACTATAAAACATTAAGAAGTCGTTTAGCTCTTTATGAAAGAAGTCGAAAGGTAAAGCTTACTTTTGAAGGCTTTGATTCTATGAGGCATACAGATTTTATGGAATGGTTGATTTATGAAAAAAACAATCATCCTAATACAATAGCAAAACGGAATCAATGTTTAAAGCATTTTTTTGATTTTTGTAAAGATGACCATGGTGTTAATGTAAACCCTTTTTATGAGAAAATAAAAATAGTTACAGTTGATACACCAACCATTTTTCTAGAAGAAAATGAATTAGAAGTTCTTGAGAATATTCAAGTAGATTCTTATTTAGAGAAAACAAGAGATTGTTATCTATTTGCTTGTTATACAGGTAGAAGATACTCTGAGATTGCTGAGTTCACTTATGACCAATTATCCATAAATGACGCTGGATTGGAAATAATGACTTTTTACGAAGAGAAAAAAATTCGTAAAGGTAATTTAGTTGTGGCACTAAATGATAAAGCTATAGCTATAATTGACAAATACAGAAGTAATAATGTTAGAAGTGAGAAGAAAAGATTTGTTCTTCCAACAATGACAAATCAGAGATTAAATAAATACTTAAAAGAACTTGGGCATTTAGCAGAGATAGATACGCCTACAGAGAAAATTATATATGAACAAGGTACTCCAACGAGGGTAATTGTACCAAAATATGAGTTAATGGATTTTCATACAGCAAGACACACTTATGCAACATTGAGCCTTCAAAAAGGTATGGCTATAGAGGTTTTGCAGAAAGAGCTTAATCATGCTAAAATTACACAAACGATGCATTACGCTAAAATAGTAAAATCATATCAACATAGAGAATCATTAAAGGCGTGGAATACAGATAAAATTATTCAAAAATCTTCTGTAATAACAAACCCATCTCAAGAGCTAGAAAGGGTGAAAGAAAAAATTATGATTGCCAATAAAGCCAATAAATCGTATTTAGATTTGGATTATGAATTAGACAGCTTCATAATAAACGATTTAACCTCAAAAGGTTTTTTAATTAAAGTTCCTTCTCCAATAGAAAAATTAAAAGGAATCTTTCACATTATTTCTTGGTAGTGATTACAATCGACTGCAATTTTCGTATATTCTCAATTGCAGAAGCAAACATTCATTAAAGAGTTGCCGCTCTTAAAATGAACTTAAAAAAAAGACAATATCTCAACGAGATATTGTCTTTTTTTATCAATCATTGTCTTTTACAGAGTCTTCCAATAAATCTGCAAAGCGTTCTATAATTTTCTGTTGAGAAGTAATTACTTTTTCCAAAGTAGAAATATAGGCTTGATTATCTGCAATTTTTTGAGACAAAAATTTTATTTGAGAATTAATAATTATATTATTTTTTTTAACTCGTAGTTTATTATCTTTGAAATAAATATTTTAATCATAGCTTTATTTTAATTTTTAAAAGCCGTAAAAGTACAATAACAAAGAGTAATGACAAATAAAAATTCAAATATAATTATCAATTCTAAAATAAGTAAGGATGTAAATCAAGTACAAAATAACTACTCTAAAAAAGAGCAATCAGAAAATACATTTACACTTGCTCAAGCATTTCAAGAAATAAAACAATTGAGAAAAGAGGTTAAAGCTCTAAAACTACAAGTCAAAAAACAAAAGCCTTAATCTATCCACTTCATTTCTACCTCTTCCCTATTCAAGCATTTTATTTCTTGATTAGGATACTTCTTACGATAGCGATTGAGAATATATTGAACGTATTTTGGTTCAATCTCTGTTCCGTAGGCTATTCTATCAGTTGCTTCGGCTCCCATAATCGTTGTTCCAGAACCCATAAACCAATCAATAATAATTTCTTGTTCATCAGATACATCAAGACAAACATCAGCTACCATCTGTACAGGTTTTGGGGTTGGATGGTTAGATAAAGCATCACGGTCTGGATTGGCAAAGCTATTCGCAGTTGGATAATCTACTACATTTGGTCTGAATCTATCTGCCAAGCCTAATTTAGAAGTGTGTTTTGCATCTCCATTTTTGAAAATGAAAATGAGCTCGTGTTTGGCCCTGTAAAAACTGCCATTACCAGCTTGATTTTTATTCCAAACAAGTAGTTGCTTTGGCTCTCTCGTTCCAAAAACAGGATAAGCTCCTTCACATACGTGCCAAGCGTGTCTGAAATCCATACATAGATAAATAATAGCTCCATCGACGCTGTGTTTTGCAGCTGTTTCATAAATTTGTTGAATGAATAACGAAAATTCTTTGTCAGACATCTCTCCAGCTCCTTCTGCAAAATCTGTATGCGTATGTTTTCCTTTTCCACTAAAAAAATTAGTTGGTAGGTTATAAGGAGGGTCTGTAAAGACTACTCTTGCCTTTTTACCATTCATCAAAACAGCTACTTCTTTCTCATCTTTGAAGGACCCACAATATAATCTATGCTTTCCAAGCTCATAAATATCTCCAGCTTTTACCCATAACTCTTGGTCAGATAAAGCTTCTATTTTTTCGGAGTGATTTTCGTCTTGTTCGTCCTCAATATTATCTGTCAGGTTATGGAAATCAAACTTTTGCTTTAGTTTATCAAAAGAAAGTTGAGGCAAACTTATATAGTCTTCCAACTCTTTTATATCTAAATCATAATCATTTACAAAAGTATTCATTCCTTCGTAAGTAATTTTAGCATACGAAGAAGAATAAACTAGAACCAAACGAGCTGCATCTTGTTTGTCTTTACATTCTAGTATCTCCATTGGTAATAATAAAGGAACTTCATATCCTTCTTCAATCATTTCTTTCAAAAGCATTATTCTATGCTTTCCATCTAAGCAATATATAAGCCCCCCTTCTTCTTCATTTATCCAACCTTTTAAAGAGAGAACAAATCCATTTTCTGCAAAACTTGCTTTCAATCTTTGTCTTTCCGTTTTTGGCAATTCTTTAAAATCTTCCTGCTGTATAAATACAACCTCTTGCCAATTAACCATTATCACTTTCAAAACCCTATTCTTAATTACTTTTGGGTCAATTACAACACTATCTCTTTGCATAATTTTAAATAAATTCCTTATATTTTAATAAATTTGTAAATAAAACGCTAATTTATTAAATAATTCGTAATATTTTGAAGGTAATGAGTGAGCAAGATAGAAGATTAGAGGCTTATTTGGGAATAGAGCTGAACATACTTGAGGACAACTGTAGAAACTATCCTGTTGAAATACCAACACTTTATAAAAATGAAGAAAGGCGAATGTTGATAAGAAAATCAAAGATTTGGTCTGTTCAGTTTGATTTGCTTTCTAGGATAAAGAAAACCATCAAGCATTCTATGAAAGAAGGAGGTCATCAGCAAGTTATTGGCTACCTAAAAATAGAGTTTGAAACTGTAGAAACATCTTGGCGTAATTTGCCATTGCCAGTACCAAGTATGTATAGTTCACAAGAGAAAGAAGATTATTTGAATAGAAGAGAATTGCTAGAAGCACAATGCAATCTATTAGACAGGATGTTGAAAGTAACTGAAAGTTGTATAATAGCTATAAAAAATTAAATGATGAGTAATTCAAAGAAAAGTAAACGCATTATGAATTTAATAAACATAAAATTAAAGAAGTTAGAAAATGATTTAGCTGGTTATCCTCTGCCTGTGCCTTCTTTACTTTCAAAGGAAGAGCGATTGAATTATATCCATAGACGAGAAATTATTGAAAAACAAATTCTTCTCCTTCTTGAAATTATAGAAATAAGTAATGAAACCATTTTACTGGATGGTTAGAAATGATAAAAATAGAATGCATAAACGATGGCTAAGAAAAAGACCGAAGAACAAAAGCGACAGAATCAAGAAAAAAGGAGATTAGATAAAGTCCAAAAGATAACTCGTATTCGCCAAGTTTGTGAGTGGATGATGGATGGACATAATACCCAAGATATTATTTATCAAATCCAAACGATGTGGAATTTAAGCTCACGTCAACCTTACACGTATATAAATTGGGCGTTAGAGTGGTTCGAAAAGTCTGTACAAGCAAAAATTGAAGAGCGCAGAGCTGTACATATTGCAGCAAGAATGAAAATGTATAAAGATGTTTTAGAAGATAAAGACTTAAAAGCAAAGGATAGGTATTCAACAGCCTTAACCATTTTGCAAGATGTAGCTAGATTAGAAGGAATGTATAAAGAAACGATAAAAATAGAAAGTGAGCATACTGAAAGTTATAATTTTACGCTAAACTTAGGAGATAGTGAGCAGCAGGAGCAAATCAAAGAACGTACAATTCAATTATTACCGTCCTCCGATAACGAATTATCAGAAGGCGATTCTTGATAGTCCTGCTCGTTATACCGTAACAGAAGCATCTACCAAAGCAGGAAAAACTGCCTCCCATATAATTTGGCTCTTCGAACAAGCCTTGCAAGGAAAAAAAGGAGATAATTTTTGGTGGGTTGCACCTGTTTTTTCTCAAGCTGAGATTGCTTTTAGCAGAATGAAATCACAGATTTCTTTGCCTAATTTTTTTAAGGTCAATATTTCTAAGCTCAAACTTACCTTACCTAATGGCGTACACATTTGGTTTAAATCTGCTGATAACCCAGATTCTTTATATGGCGATGATGTGCAAGCGATTGTCTTTGATGAATTTACTAGAGCCAAAGAAGCGGCTTGGCTTGCTATCCGTTCGGTCGTAACTAAGACTAAAGGAAAGATTAAGTTTATAGGAAACTGCGTTGGACTCAAGTCTTGGCACGGAAAACTGATAACTAAAGCAAAAATCTATACCGAAGAAAATAAAGATAAAGATTTAGAATGTCCTGAATACGAATACTTCAAAGTTACAGCCTATGATGCCGTTGAGGCTGGTATTCTTGCTTTAGAGGAAGTAGAACAAGCCAAGCAAGATATATCAGAAAAGGACTTCAAAGCCTTGTATTTAGTAGAAGCTCCAGATGATGGTGGTAATCCCTTTGGGCTTGGTCACATTGCTTCTTGTATTGTGCCTTCTATTTCTAAAAAACCTCCTGTATGCTATGGAATTGACCTTGCTAAGTCGGTAGATTATACTGTAGTGATTGGATTGGATGAAGATGGACACCTTGCTTACTTCGAAAGATGGCAAGCTCCGTGGAAAACGACACTTAGGAAATTGCAAGGTCTTGAAAATATAGATATGCTAATAGATAGCACAGGAGTTGGTGACCCTATCGTGGAGCAACTTCAAGATGTCTTTGACTTAGCTGAAGGCTTCCACTTCTCAAGTCGGAGCAAACAGCAACTTATGGAGGGCTTGGCTGTAGGTATTCAGCAGCAAATTATAACTTTTCCTGATGGCATTCTTAGGTATGAGTTAGATAGCTTTCAGTACGAACATACAAGAACCTCTACTCGTTATTCTGCACCTGCTGGAGAACACGATGATACGGTTTGCGCCTTAGCTCTTGCTTACAGAAAATATGAAGAGCTTGGTAGGCAACCTGTGTCAAGAGCAATGCCTATTTATGGGGGGCGTTAATTTCTATTAGATAATTATTTTTAATTAAATCCTCAACGAAATTATCTACTGAATCAAAACGAATTTCTATTCCTTCATATTCTTTGAGACGTTCTGCAAATCCTTTCATATATTTTTCTATGCTTTCTTGTCTTGTAAACCTTCCTTCATTTTTGAGTTGTTCTACAATTTCCAAGTTTGATAAGGATTTGATAACCTGCTCATCCTGTGTTTTGTATGTTTTCATAGTTCTAATTTTATGCTGCAAGTTCTTCTTTGCGATTATTTAAGTAGGTATAAACTTTAGCTTGATTAAATGTTTTGAGGGTTTCAAAATTTACCCTTTCTATACGTTTGTCTTTTGAATATTCCACTAAATTATGTAAAAATAAAATCCAATTACTGATTTTTTCAAATTCTACTGTTCCAGAGTGATGTCTAAATTCTACCGTCTTATATTTTACGTAAGACTTTGTGTTTAATTTACTTTTTCTATAAGGAATGGCATCTGTCAGTTCTCTGATTGTAGATGCGTTCTCTACATCTATTTTATGTCTGATAATAGAACTGCAATATGAGTTGTTACTTGCCCTTCTGCTATTTGGTAAAAAAGTATCGATTACACTTTCTAAATCTGCATAATTCAAAACTAAGTTTTTAAACTGTTTTAGTTTGAATTTACTTGCATCAAAATGTATATGCGTCCCACAAGATTTATTGATATAAGCATTACAATTCTTTAGAGCTTTACATACTTTCTCAAGTTCTTCTAATCCATTTTTACCTTTCAAAATTGGACTGACAATTTCAAATCCATTTGCTCCTCGTATGCTAGAATCTGTTATTATCTTCCAATGCCTTTTTGTTGTATGATTGTAACGCTCTATTTTTACATCAATACCTAGCCTAACAAGTTCGTTTTGTAATCTTGTTTTGGTTACGTTATAGGCTTCTATTTCTACTCCAAATTGCCTATTGAAAATAGTAGGTTTAAATTTATTTCCATTGCGACTGTTAATTTTATTAGGGTAAGTTTTCGCATATACATTTTGAACAAAACCATAGCCAACTCCCATTAATTCGGCTACTTTTTTTCTTGTAAATCCCAACTCTAAAAGTTGTTTTATTTTGTTCGTTTTAGTGGTTTGAGAAGCTAATATTTGCTGTGTCATGAGTATGATTTTTATAAGTAGTTTAATTACATACTGTACACGACACGTTTAGTGAATGGTTACGAAATAAACAATAAAATGAATAATAGATATAAATTAAAAATAAATTAAAATATATCTATTTTATTGTAACCTATATTTATAATCATCGTGTACAGTAGTGTAAATTAAACACTAACCATAATTTTATAAATAATGACTACGACAATCATAACATACATACACGAAGACTTACAACACGAAGCTATTTTGGTAAAACATAAAGGAACTTCTGAACAGCTAGAAGCGAAATTGAGAAAGCAATTTGAAGAACATGAAAAAACAATAACACTAACAGATGTAGTAATATTTTTGATGAGTAAGTCAAAAAAATATCAGATACTAGAAAATGAATATTTTTGGAAGGAATCTGAATTTAGAAAAAGCGAAATATTTAAAGCTGCAAGTCAAGAAATAGAGTTTGCTTCAGATAGCTATTTCCAAATATATAATTAAAGAAAGAACGAGACTATCGTAACCATACCGACACGTTATCGTGTACAGTAGTGTAAATTTAACACGAACTAAATAATAAATAGAAATGAAACCTCAAATAATCAAGCTTCAATCTTATACATCTAAACTTCCTAAGACAAATTGTACTATAAAGGTTGCTGTAAAAGTTACAGATTTTCATAAAAATGATTGCCTAAAAACTCAAGTATTTACAGATGCTATATACGAAGACGGCTTTGTAAGCATAGATGGAGGCAAGGATTTTCATTTAGCACATCAATTTCTCTTTCATAAACTAAAAAGAACAAAATAACATCATGAACATATTCTCATCAAATATAATAGAAGAGTACCTCCAAGAGTATGACAGAACTGTCCCAGTTACTAATAAAATATACGTTTATGAAACCCAACAAGCAAATGAAAATATATTTGTAAAATATAGAATCGGAGAATATAGCAAATACGAAAATAGAGATAAAGAAATGTACATCCCTATCACGGATTTGATAGACTTTACTTTTCTAAAATTGAAGAAGATAGAAAAATCTCTTGGGATTTAGATACAAAAAAACACCTTCCAAAAGCTAATTTAAGAAAAGTGTTTTAGCGATGAGCCTTTGGGTATGCTTATCTAAGGTTGGTAGCGTAAAGACTTCTATTGTGCTGATTGAGGGATTCGAACCCACACTCACATTTCTGCAAAACAGGGCTTAAACCTATCGTGTCTTCCAGTTTCACCAAATCAGCAGTTGTAGCGATAGAGAGATTCGAACTCTCAAAACCTAGAGCCTAAATCTAGTACGTATGCCAGTTCCGTCATATCGCTATTTTTGCAGATAGTACAGGATTCGAACCTGTGTATCAAGTTAATGATAAATGAGTTAGCAACCCATCGCAATAAACCACTCTGCCAACTATCTGTATTTTGAAGAGAGTAAGGGATTCGAACCCTTGTACCGAACAAACGGTATCTTGTTTTCAAGACAAGCGCAATCAGCCAGACTCTGCCAACTCTCTTTTTTATTTGTATAACAGGCAAGATTCGAACTTGCGACCTCTTCATTCCAAATGAAGTAAACTACCACCGTTATCCTGCTATATATGAGCGAAATGAGAATTTCGAAATCTCAACCCTCAGTTTGGAAAACTGATGCTCTGCCTTTGAGCTAATTTCGCTTTTTTGAAATAGATGCGAGTGTTGGATTCGAACCAACGTATGTCGCATGACCCCAGCTTATGAGACTGGTGAGAAACCACTTCTCGAACTCGCATTATAATTTGTGGAAAAGATTGGATTCGAACCAATGACCAACAGAGCTTCAATCTGACACTCTACCATCTGAGTTACTTTTCCAATTTGCGAGAATGGAAGGTGTCGAACCTACGACCTATCGGTTAACAGCCGATTGCTCTACCACTGAGCTACACTCTCATTTTACACACTCTGTAAGAATCAAACTCATGTGTATGCTTTTGTTACCTCGTTAGGGTTCGAACCTAAACTCTTCTGAACCAAAGTCAGACGTGTTACCCATTACACCACAAGGCAATATTTATTTTTATTGTGGAAACTATAGGATTCGAACCTATAAAGTCGCAAGACTCCAGATTTACAGTCTGGCGCAGATTCCCATATCTACAAAGTTTCCATATTATAATTGTACTCCATAGCAGAATCGAACTGCTGTTATCTCTTAGAAAGAGAGATGTGATAACCCCTACACTAATGGAGCAGGTTTAAGAGTTAGGCTAATAGGGTTCGAACCTATGACATTCTGTGCATCAGACAGATACTCTGACCAACTGAGTTATAGCCTAATTTATAGATGCAGTGATCGGACTCGAACCGATGACCTGAAGGTTATGAGCCTTCCGAGCTACCAACTGCTACCACGCTGCATTATTTGTTTTGATAAACCCTGTTTGCCTGTTTAAAGTTCCTTTCAATGCTTCTCTATTCTACTTGAAAAATTAGGCATAGTAGGAGGGTTTGGATAAAACAAATGACAATCTTCCCTTTTCTCTACGACAGAAACTTTATTATTAGGAACAGTCCAATACTTACTATCAATATCTTGATAGCCTTCGTTTTCTGAAATAGAAGTTGTAAACCTTTTACAAGAGTCTTTTATTTCACAAGCTACTCCTGCACATTTTGCGATGTCATTCATAAAATCAGTTATTAAAATAATTATCAACTCCCCTCGTAATTGCCTTAGCAATAGTAGTCTGTCCTTCTTGACTTTTTAAATATTCTAAATCACTACTATTTGTCATAAAAGCGCATTCAACCGTTACGGCAGGGCAAATAGTTTTTCTAAGCACCATGTAATTCCACCCAACAGCTTTTCCTCTATTAAAACTCCAAGCTCGGTCTGGTAAGCCTGTTAGCTTTATCATTTGCTCGTGTATGTCAATGGCTAGTTTTTCTCCTTCTTTGCTGTATTGTAAAATTTTATTTCCATTCTCATCCTTTATAGTCCTTTTCCAAAAAAAACTAACAGTTCCACTGGCAGGAGTAAACTCTAGTTTTGGGAAGTTTGGCTGATGAGCATTACAATGAAGGTCTATACAAATTACTTTTTTGCCTTGCTCTCTAGCCTTGAGTGTAATTCTATTAATATGACCAATTACTATGTTTAGAGCTTTTATTGGATTTGGGTCTTCATAATCATAAGGGTTGGCAATGACACACTCATAACCTAGCCTTTCTAACATCGGAATTGTCTTTTCAGTAATCCATTTATTCAAAGTGTATTCTTTTGTTTTGTCAGGAGCTTCTTTACCAGAAGTATTCAAGCCGTGTCCATTTCTGAAAACGATAAGATTATTTTTGTTTGGATTCGGCTTTTCTTTTCCCTCCTGCTCCTTTTCAGATTCCTCAATCAAAACCTCAATCGGCTCTTTTTCTTCTTCTTTAAAGTCATCAATGGCAACAGGTATATTGATAATTATATCATCACTATCTTCTCCTATCTCTTCATCTATTTTTTCTTTCTTTTTCAAAATCCCTAACCAAAACAGGATTAATTTTACACTTCCCCAAATCATATTTTTTTTATTTTATTATTCTAGCAATTCCAATTACAATTTTACCATCTGTATTTGCTACACTATTCCATTCTAATAATACATCCTCATTTTTTGCATTTTTATAATAGTTTCTAAATTTAGAATCTGAAACAGCTCCTTTTTTTTCTCCAGTAAATAGTTTCCATGTTTCTTCCTTGCTTCGCTCAGAGATATAATTGATGAAGCACTCGCCTGTCATCATTATATAATCTAAACCTAACTTGTCTTGCCAAGCCTTATTTACCACTAAAATTTTACCTGTATCTATCTCTACAATTAGAAATAAATCTTTCAATACATCTAAAATATCCGAGAAGGAAAATTGAAGTGATAGCATATTAGCAAATCGTTCAGACCTTCTTATTTCTCTCTCCACATTTTCATTATCAGTAGTCATTTTTTGAAAAATTGATAGTAAATCAGTTCTTTTTTTGATAAAAGTAAAAAAATAAAGCTGTTTTTTTATGAATTTTGCAAAAAAATCAAATAATTTTATCATTTTTACAATCAAACGTTATAATTGTTAAAGATTTTATAATCAATCACTTAATTTTTTAGAAAAATGGTAGAGCAAAATGAAAGTATAGAAGAGTTGAAAGATGTAGTTTCTTTCTTGTGTGACACAGGCGAAGCTATAGATAGAATCTATGAAGATGGAAAAGCAGAGGCAGATGAGTTTGTGAAAGAAGGAACAGGATTGCTAATAAAATCTCCTAAACTAACAGGTTTACCGAAAGCAATTGAACAAAGAAAGCTTTTAGTAAATCCTGCTAAACGCAAAGAACTCAACGATTTTGTAGCGCAAGATTTAGACCTCTTGAATGATGGAGTAGAAGAAGTTGTTGAAAATGGCTTGAATGCTCTTGACGCATTAACAACACTTGGTCAGTCTGTGCATAAATTGAGACAGAAGAAAGTAGCGTAATTAAAAAAAGCAAAAGATAATTTTATAAGTAAAAACAGAAGATGCTGCCAGGATTAGATAAACTACTTTTTTGGAAAAAAAAGCCAAAGAAGGGCAAGGACGAGTATAAACACGAAGCCCAAAAGGAGAAAAGTAGCAGTAAGGTTGTTTATAAATTTCCAATTAGTGGAGGTTCTCGTAGCTCTTCTGTTTCTACTAAAGGTTCGTTTGCAGGAGGAGATAAAGAAAGAGAAATTTACCCAGAGTTTCCTTTGGAGTGGATTCCAATTTTGAGAAATCTTTCTGTCTATGATAGGAATGTAGGTAGAGCCGTAAATAATAGTGTTGCTCTTGCTCAAACTACTTATCAAATCGAACTACCTGACAATCTATCCAAAAGGGATAGAAAAAATATTATGGAGACGATTCGCACTTTTGAAAAAGATGCTAACATACATTCTTTTACAAGAAATGCGATACGTACAGTTACTTATTCTGGTGGAATTGCTACTGATGCTATTTTAGTTGCTAATCCTTTTCCTTCTGCTGTGAAGCGTTTGGCTATTTTGGATTTGTCTAATATTCGCTTCAACTACAATCCAAAGTCGGATGAGTACATAGCCAAGCAAGTAAATGTCAATGTGATTGGTAAGTCAGAAATTATACTTCGAAAAGAAACTTTCTTTTATGAATGTATAAACCAGTTGGAGGAAAATCCTTATCCAGTACCTGCTTTGTTGGCAGCAATTGAAGATATAACAACTCAAAAGGAGATGTTAGATAATTTCAAAATTATCATTCAAAAATTGGGAATGATGGGTTTTTTGGAAGTGCTTGTTAGCATACCAGAACAAAAAAAAGGAGAAAACAATGATGCTTTTTATGAGAGATGTAAAAAACATCTGATTGAATATACTGATGAAATCAATAAAGGTCTAGCAAATGGATTTGCAGTAGCCTATGAAGGAGCAGCTTCTTTCAAGATGAATGCTACTAACATAAACTTTACAGGTGCAGAAAAAGCCTTTGAAATCATCAATAAACTATTGCACAACGGACTGAATACTGATGGTGTTTTTATGAACGATAATACGAACACTTCTGAAACATTCGCTAGAGTTCTTTTGCAAGTTCTGATTGGCAATATTGATAGCATCCAAAAGACAGTTGCTTCTGTTTTAAGTCAAGCGTTTCTACTTCACTTGAGGCTACAAGGTTTTACCAAATTGGATTGGGTAAATGTTGTTTTTGAAAAGCCACTCATTGGAGATGCCTTGAAAGAAGCTCAGACCGAGGCAGTAAGAATACAGAATGCTAAGGCAAAAGAGGATGCTGGGTATATTGATTCAGATGCAGCAGCTCAAGAGTTAGGACATGAAAAAGCATCTGGTATCAAAAAAGAAAATCAAACACCTACTCCAAAAGTAGAAGTAGGACCCGATAATAATACAAACCCTGATAAGGAAACAGAGGTATCTCTATCAAGGGAAGCCGATTTTGAAGCGACAGACTATAAAGATGATTATCTGACTAAAAATGCAGATAATTATTATACAGTTTTGGAGAGAAAATACAAGTCAGCAAGTAAGAAATTAATCAAGTTAGTAAAAGGAAATTTAGAAGAAATTGAACTTACTAATGAGAATGATTTAGTAACTATTTTCTTTTTAGTTGTAGAGCAAAACTGGGAAACGCTCTTTACAGAGAATATCCAGAAAGACATTGAAAATTATACACAAAAGGTGTATAGAAAGTATCGTAAAGACAAATCTATTTTTCCAAAAGAGGAAGAAAAAGAAACTCAAAATGCAAAGGCTATAAATGCTAGTTTTGTCTCTCCTCCAGAGATGGTGGAGGATTTTTTAGACACTCGTTTGATTGAGTATTTGGCAGAAAGTGATGGTTTTTACTTGGGTAAATTCATTACAGATGAAGCTGCTAAACGCAGGATTACTCAAATGCTATTAGACTTTTATGTGGCAAATGATGGCGAAATTGGAAATAGCCAAACGCTTAGAGAGTTTGCAGAATTGATGCAATCTCAACTAGAAATAGAGTTGTTTCAAATTCGTAGGATTGTAGATACAACGATGACAAATGCAAGGAATTTTGCACACATCAAGTATCTAAATCAAGCTGAAATAAAGCAGTTCAGAAGAGTAGAAATTGGAGATAGATTGACTTGTGTACACTGTCAAGCAATAGACGGAGATATATATGAGGTAGCGATGGAAATTAGAAAAGCAGAAATCTTTGTTTCTTCTAATCCAGAAGATATAGTAAATATTTCTCCATTTGTAACGACAATAGATATTGATTCTTTTAGAAATATGAGTGCAGCCGAAAGACAAGCGCAAGGAATAGGCGCACAGGCAGCACATCCAAAATGTAGGGGGAGAATTGTAGCAGTTGTAAATTAGAAGATATGGAAGCAGAATTGAAAATTGTAGGAGGTGTCATCATTGCTATTATGTTTTTTGCCAACACAGGTATTGGTATTTGGATTTATCGCATTATGAAGTCTTCTGAAAAAGTCGATACGCTCAATGATGAGATAGACAAAACTAATGCTAAAATTACCAAAATAGAAGAAAAGGCAAGAAATGATAGACAGGATTTATTGGACAAAATTAATTCTGAGCGAGAAGAAAGAATAAAGTTTGAAGCTCGTATAAAGCAAAATGAAAAAGACATTTCAAATTTGAGAAATGAATTATCTAGAAACTCTCAACGCTTTATAGAGATAGCTCAGAAGTTTGAAATTTCTATTACACACTTGAATACTTCTATGGAAAATTTCTCTGGGATACTAAAAGAAGTGAAAGAAGATTTGAAGGAAATAAAAACACATAGTGAGAAAAGATAAGAAGTGAGATAAATTATTACAAAATAAACGGATAGTATAAATGGATAAGAATAAAACAAAACGCCCCTTTGCAGTACAAGTCATTAACAAAGGACTTCCTGCTGTAGAAAATTTTGATAGTAACTACGCTTATTTTGGGTTTAGACTTTTCTCTGCTGACTCTATTATTGGAGCAGATGGATGGAATTGTTCTTACTGTCCAAAAGAAGTCTTACAAGAAGCTGCTCATAAATGGAACGAAAATGTCCTTCGCTTAGACCATAGATTAGCTACAAAAGAACTTGTCGGAACAATTTCTCAAGTTTGGTTCGATGACGGCACTATTCAAGATGGCGTTCGCATCCCCTCAGGTGTTAATGGTTATTTTAAAATTAACCGTACAGAATTTAGTAAAGAAGTAGAGTTACTACAATCTGACCCTGCTGGAATACGCTACACAAGTGCAGGTATTTCTTTTGAGTTCGAACCTTCCCATGAATTTGAGGACGATTGGGATTTTTGGAGGCAAGTAGGAAAGACAATCAATGGAGAGTATGTTCATTTCAAAATTACCAATATAGAAGAGGTCTTTGAGCAATCTCTAGTTTGGGAAGGCGCAGACCCTTGTGCAGTTAGGTTAGAAGAAGAAAATGATGAGGTTATTTTCAAATACTTGAAAGAAAACAGAGTATTGGATGACAGTCGTTTGCAATCATTAAAAGACAGCAATCTTAGTTCTAAAGAATTCAAAACTGAGCTCAAAAAAGAAATGCCAAAAGGAATTGGTCGTTTTGCTAAGATGACTTTTGGAGGGAATCCTTCAGCAGGTAAACAAAATTTTTCAAACACAGAAGAAAAGTCAGCAAAAGACGAATCACAAAACCCACTTAATCCCCTTGATGATACATTTGGAGAAGGTTTGGGTAAAATAATGAGTGAAGAAGAAGAGAAATTCAAAAGCATTATAGAGAAAAAGGAACAAAAACAAGTATCTCTTGAGCAGCAACTCAAAGAAAAAACCTCTACCATTACAAGGCTACAAGTAGAAGTAGAAGAGCAAAAAGAGGAAGTAGCAAAGCTAAAAACTCAACTTGATTTTGCTAATAAAAAAGCCAAAGACAACGAAGAGTTTGCAACCTTATCAAAAAAAATCTTAGAGAAACAAAGAAGTTATGCCAAAGAGGTCTATACCAAGCAAGGTAAAGAACTGCCAAGTAGCATAGAAAATATCATCGATAAAGCTGACTTCGAAACGCTTGATGATTTGATTGTAGATTTTGGAGGCAAGTCTATGACAGCTTATGGGCAACCAAAATGTAGTGAGTGTGGCTCTCAAAAGTTTGTAATTCGCAATTCTGAACATACAGATTTGCCAGATGAGCGTAAAGGGAAAACTTCAAATTTAGATGAAGCATTAGATAATTTTAATTTCAACCAAACTATAAAATAAGATGACAGGAGATATTCAACCAAGAAATAAAGCAGCCTATCCTGAACAAGGTTGCGTGATGACTTTAGATTGTGCAGACAACTCGCCTTTGGTAAGAGGGCAAGAGGTAGTGATTACCACGGCAGGTTTAATAGAAGCTCGTAATACAGACACATCTGATAACTTCATCGGAGTAGTAGACTCTCTACCTAAAAATGGAAAGGTTGGGGTTCGTACTATTTTCCTTTGTGAAACATTTGTTTCAAGCTCAGATGGTACTACCTCTTTAGGTGCAAACGGAATAGGAGTGAAACCAACAGGAAGTTTGCTAAATGGTACGCCTATTTATGAAGCAGCGACAAGTGGAAATCATTATGCAGCCATCATTTTAGATAATACAGATTCTGCAAATACTCGTTTAGGTATTTTATATACACCTAGAATCTCAACGGCTGTTTAGGTAAAGCAATTTTGATAGTTATAAAATAGTATAGAATAAAAATAATTATAATTGGATATGGATAAGAAAAAATATATTGGGTGTGAAGCTACCCAACAGTTCTTTGCTCAAAAGAGAGAAAATAAAGCAACTCTTTCAAAAGAATCTGCCAACCAAGCTGCTGAATCAGCAAGAAAAAGTTTTGCTGAATTTGCTGAATTTGTTTATAAAATACGAAGTGGTTATACGCAGGGTGATACAAAACACGCCCCTATTAACCTTTCAACAGATGATGCTTTCAAAATATTCTATGGAGCAGAGTCTACTTTTGAGTTTTTACAACTCTTTGGTGTAAATCCTGAAAAAGATACTTTGGAAGGAATGGCTCGTAAACTTACAGGGAATGCTGGGTTTAGCTTAAATCCTGCTGAAGTATTTGAGATGATGGCTACTCAGAGTTCACATACAGCCTACTCTGTACAACGTGGAGATTATTCTCCAGAGTTTACATTTTTGCTACCACAAGTAATTTTGGATGCTATCTATTTAGGTTATGCCAACTCTGGTATGCACTTGAACTGGATTATGCGTACACAAAATACCAATGGTCAAGACAGCGCAACATTCCCTTATATCGTAATGGGTGGAAGCCCTGCTGCTATTACAGCCGAAGGTGCAGATGCAAAACTAGCGACTGTTGAGATAAAGCAAAAAAAGCCAAAAACTCAAAAACTGACTGGTGGAATCAAAATGACTTACGAAGTTTTGAGAGGCACTACGCTTATCAATTTAGCTGACGCTCTTTCTTATGTTGGTGAGCAAATGGCAATGAAGGCAGATGCAATGGCAATGAAAGTCTTAGTTAGTGGAGATTTGACTGACGGTTCAGAATCTGCTCCTGTCATTGGAGTAGGCACAACTGGAGAGTACAAGGCAAAAGACATTAAAAAAGTAATTGCTCAAATGACACGTCTTACATACAATTCAAGTCGTATGATTACTGGACTGGATACAGGAATGGAAATTGACGAACTTCCTGAATTTGCTGGATATAGTGGAGAAACAAAGCAATTCCGTTTACCTCCTTTAGGTGTTCCTCAAAATTTTACTCGTGAGATTTTTACAATGCCTTCGGAAAATCAGGCTTTACTTCTTGACCCTAATCGTGCCATGGTAAAACTAGAAGAGTCAGGTGTAATGATTGAGCAACAAAAAAACATTGTAAATCAAACTGTTATAGGTGTTGTATCTATGAGTCTTGGTTTTGGAATTTCTCGCCGTAATGGCAGAGTTATTTTGGATAAAACTGTCGATTTTGCAACAGACGGTTTCCCAGATTATATGGATGTAGATACTTTTGTTGCAGAATTTTACACAGACTAATTAGGTTTAGTCTGTGCTATTTTCTTTTTTTAAATACCCAAATAATTATTCATTATGGAAACGATATTTGTAAAAATAGCACCTCACTCAAATCAGTTTTGGGACCCAACGAACAAAAAACAAAAAATGTTAGTAGGAAGAGAAATTTTTGAAGTACAAGATACGGCTGAAATCCAAAAAGGAATTGCTAATAAAGCTCTACTAAAATCTAGCAAAGAAGAGTTTGATAAGCAAGATGGAGAATCAAAAACTGATTCTTCAAAAGAGGAGAGTAAAAAGATAACTCAGGGTAAACCCTCTCCCAAAACAAGGACAACAAAAAAGTAGAAAACTAAACTATGCCACTAACCATAAAAGACATTATCCAAAACAGATTGCCGTTTCTGAATTATTCAGATGTGACAGTTGATGCTCGTTTGGATAAAATCATAATGGAAGTTCAATATACTCTGCAAAAGCCTTTAAAAAAGGAAGATGTAGTTGTAGAAATTGAAACCACTTATAGCCAACAGGAGATAATTTTGATTGGCGTATATGTGGCATACTTGGGCGTTTTGAGAAAGGCTTTTACTACACTGGCTGGAGATACCGAAACTTCGGAAGAGGCATCTGCCAAAACTTTGAAAAAGGCTAAAGCTGATGTGGTAGAAGCTGAATTTCATATTAGTAAGGCAAGTGATGGTTCTTCTATCCAGTTGGACACCAAAACATTACTTGCTTCTCTAAAAGATGAGATTTGTGATACGGCTGCTCTACTGGGTATTAACTTAGTGATTTGTAACATGTGTAATAGCGATTTACCTTTTGCTTTTCGAATTAATCAATGGAAATAAGCATTTGAAATTATGGCGAATTTATTAAGTGTAAAAGATTTTGCAGAGTTCAACAAAGCTACTCAAGAAGACTTACCAGATACCTTTTTGAAAAATGATATTGTTTATCATCTTGCAGGTCAGATTTACGACCCATTTATGGAAAGTAATGATGATGATAATTTTACAGATATTCCTTTAAAGGGATTGATTGTAGATTCAGATTCAAAGCAAGATGCACAAGCCAAGTTTTCTCAAATGGGCAGAACGGATATGTCAGAGCATTATGTTCTTATCAATTTTGCTCAATTAGAGGAAAACAATTTAGTAGATAGCAATAGAGAACTTCTGATGGAAGCCGAAGCTGATTCTATTACCCTAAGAGGAGAACGTTATGAAGTTACAGCCGTGACACAAGTTGCTGATTTTGGAGATGAGAAAACGTATGTAAAGATAAGTTATAGAGATAATATCCGACCTAAAAAGTGATGAGTTATGCCAGTTCGTAGATTTGGAGATATTGGAAAGGCAAATAAGGTTTTTGAAAACTTAAGTCAAAACCTCATTAAAGCTGAAAAAAATATTCTAGCTAAAGTAGCTTCTAAGGCTGAACAGCTTGCCGTGGATAGGATAAAGTCGCAACCTAGTGAGTGGAAAAGACTAAGCCCTGCTTATCTCAAAAGGAAATTAGGAGGTTCTTGGGGAAGAATAAGAAAAGATGGTAAGAGAGATAGACGCTACAAGAATAAATCTGAAAAAATATTGATTGCTAGTTCTACTTACATCAATTCTATTACATCTAATGTCAGTAACTCTTTAGTAGCGTATGCAGGTGTGCCGAAAAATGCAAAGTATGATAATGGAGAAAGTGTAGCAAAAATAGCTGCCGTTCATGAATATGGCTCTACGAAGAAAAATATACCAGCTCGTCCTGTATGGATGCCTGTAAAAAATCAAGTAAGGACTTATATTTTGACTTCATCAGAGATTCCAAAAGAAATGAAGGGAGCTTTGCTTAGAGGAATAAAATAAATTGAAAAAATAAAAATGTACTTCGAACTAGCACAATTAGACCGAGCTTTTTATGATTACTTGCGAAGGCGATTAGTAGAAAATGGTTATTTGCCAGATATTGCTACGCTTTCAGAGAGTAATTATAAAACACAGATGCAATCAATGGCTAGTAGTCAGAAAGTGATTGAGATTTTTGGTGTAGGTTCGATAAAGGCACGAGGGAGAGTTGATGTAAATAAAGTTGTTATTGATAGAATTGATATTTCTCCTGCTGATATAGGAGCGTATAATACAAAGTATTACAAAAAGACATCGGAAACAACGTATGAAAAGCGAGTGCGTCCATCAATGACCTACAATGTAACTTATCAAATAGGATATGTTACGGATGATACGATAGAAGATAGGAAATTAATGGATTTGATTTTATCCACTTTCGGTGCAATGGGCTGCAAAAATGGAATAAATCCAGACTTTTCAAAGACCGAAAATTACTTTCATTATAGGCAAGTAGATTTCAAAGACAATTCAGATGGAGATTATTTTGAGAAGATTTTTAGGTATAGCGTTCAAAACGTTTTTATCTACCAAGACACAATAGAAGACACAAATATATGTGTATTGAAGGATATAGATATTGATACGATAAACGAGTGAGAAAGTAAGTAAAGAAATTGATAAAAAATTGAATTGATAACTTAAAAATTGATAGAATAATGGCAGGAAGACCAAGAACTACCGTAAGTTTTAGAGAAGATTCGCAAACAGCTTTTAGTTTGGGTGTAGCAAAATTTGCTGTACAAGTAGTAACAGAAAGAGGCGTTGCTAATCAACCAAAAGAAATTCGTACAGAAAGAGAATTTATACAACATTTTGGAAAAGTAATACATCAAACAGGAGAAGAAGCTGTAAGAGCCTTGCGAAAAGGGGCAATTCTTATCATCAATCCACTACATAAGTTTGCTTCTGAAGCAACTGTCGGAACAAAAGCAACGGCAGTCATTACAGTTGGAGCAGAAACTCTGACCGTTACAGCCAACGAAGTAGGAGAAGGATATAATGGAGTTGCCATTCGGACAATTTCTCCACGAAGCCGTAAAACTGGCGTTGTAGATTTGATAGTTTCAAAGGGAAGTGAGTTTTCAGAAACTGTTTTTGATGTTCCTATTTTGCTTGATGCTATGGAACTTATCAGTTTAAACAAAAAGCTAATTAATGTTTCGCTTTCCATTTCTGCTACACTTACCCTTACCAATTCTCTTACAGGTGTTTTGGGTTCAGGAGCAAAAGATGCTAGTGCCTTGCTGCCTGCTGATATTATAGCAGCCTTGAATGCAGCCTATCAAGACTTTGATTTTGGAGAGGTGTTTCATTTAGTAAATCTTTTCTATGCAAATTTTGAAATAGATGCTGCTTTTGTTGCACTTGGAGAAGCAAAAAAACTATCAGTGCATCTACCATTGCCTTTGCATGTGTCGGCTGCTGATGCCATCGCTCAACGAGAAGGTACAGATTCTTTTTCTCATCAGTCTATCAATTCAATGTTTGCCGAATACTGGATAGGGCAGATTGAGGTGCGTAGCATTCAGGACCCAACACAAATTATAGATTTGCATCCGATGGCTGATATAATGGCTGCCATCGCAAAGAAAGATGTTATCGGTCAATGGCTTAGTGCTTCGGCTGCTGAATATGGTCAGCTAGATGGGGATGTACTCAACGCTCGTAAGTTCTCTGATTCAGAACTGGATCAACTCTATGACGCAGGAATTAATTTCGTTTCTCGTGTTTCTGGCTTTGGAGTCAAATTGAATGGTAATAATTCTTTGTGGAGAGATAGGTCTCAATTGGCAAGTAAAAGAAATATTGGAGATTTGACAATTTACAATCTTCGTTGGACAGAGAGACTTGGTAACAAATATATAAACAAGCCTGCTGACATACAGACCTTTAGAGAGATGTATAGAGAGGCGTTAGAAACTCTGAATGACTTGGTAGAGCGTAGAGCAATCACAGAATTTAGATGGGTAGGAGACCAAGAAGCTGATACATTAGATGATTTGATTTTGAATGATAAAAACCAAGTGCAGCTAGGAAATTACAAAATAGAAAATTATGTAACTCCTATTGGAGCATTGGAGCAAATCGGAATTGAAACTGTCAATACACAAGGTGTAGGCGCAAGTTCTGCTGTGCTTTAATACAGGCACTATACTTTTTAAGATTTTAATTTGATAAGATAATTTTAAAATAAATACACAGATGGAAGCAAATGGAAATTTTTTAACAGCAGCCAAATTTAGGCTTGAGATTAGTGGAATAGATGAGCTTCTGTTTCAAGAAGTTCAGCTTCCAGAGCGAGAAGTTGAAACAGCAAAAATACAAGGCGCAGTAAATGAGTATGAAAAGGAAATTCCTACCAAAAAGACGCTAGGTAGAATGACAACAAAAAAACTTGTTCCTTTTGGTTTGCCAGACTCTTATATCGATGAATGGCACGATCAAGTATTGAAACTACCACGCCAAGCGTACGCTCGTTTTGCTGTTTTGGTGCAGTTGGCTGCCGACGGAAAAACACCTGTCAAAACCTATGACTTAGGAGAAATATTCCCAGTTAAAATTTCGCCTGATAATTTGGTGCGTACTTCTGGCGACCTTTTCTACGAAACTATAGAATGGTCAATCAGCCGTTTGACAGTATTAGGAGTTTAATTTATTTCAGAATATTTCAAAAGAACAATATAAAAAATGAATACAAAAATATATAAACTCCAGTCAGGTGTTGAGGTAGAAAGTGAATTTATTACAGGGAATCATTTAGAAATTTTCTCTAAGCAAGGCACAAAGAATAACAAAACAAAAATGCTCCTTGCTCTTGTAAAAAAGATAGATGACAAAACGAATATTAAGTTAGAAGATATTCAGAAGATGCCTGTAAACGATGTAACGGATTTGATGATTCAACTTCGTATAGATTGTTATGACCCAGAAATTAGCTTTACTTTGGAATGGGAAAACGCACAGAAAAATAAGTTTAAGCACGAACATGTCATTGAACTTACAGAAGATTTCTTTGATAAAAAAGCTCCTGAAAAACTGGTAGCTTCTTATGATGAACTAGATTATCAATACGAAGTTGAGCTACCTGTTTCTAAGCAAAAAGTACGTTTGAATCTTCTTACACAAGGCGACTTAGATAAGTTGGGAGGAACAGTGGACTTACAAGATGTGCATTTGAATACACTTTTGGAATGGAGAAAACCAGTTTTGATTGTAAAGGACAAAGATTCGTCTGGTAAAGAAGTTGAAAGACCTATGAAGTGTAATTTAAAAAAACTCATCGCAAGAGACTTGTCTTTCCTTCAAAAACAAGTCAATCTAAAAGAAGGAAAAATAAATACTTCACATGAGTTTTCGCATCCAATTGAAGACCTTGCTTTTCTACCAAAACAGACTGTCGATATTGTAAATTCAATAGGTTTTTTGTTCCCTGCTCTGTAGAGGAATTAGATGAAGCGTGGTTTGCACTAAGTTATGGAGGACCACCAATAACCCTAACAGAGTTTTATAATTTAGAGGTAAAAAGAATAACTCGCTTTATAGATTTATTAGAGAAGCAAAAAATGAAAGAGTTAGCAGATTCAAAAAGTTAAACTAAATCCTTATGTGATTTTACAGCGATAAATTTGATAAAATGTTCGTTTGTAGGCTTAGATAAGGATTTTTTTATGTGACGGCTATGTGATTTTGATAGAATAAGAAAGGATGTTCCCGACACAGATGTCGGGAACATAAAAGAGAATTGAGAAAATAATTTGATACGATAAAAAAAGAAGAGATAGATGAATGCAGCTTCGGTTTTGGGAATAGGTTTAGTCTTTACATTAAAAGATGAAGTTTCAAATGCAGCAAGTAAAATGACACAAAAGTTTAAGCAATTGGACTATGTGTCTTCTGAAACGGCTGCAAAAATGGAATCTTCATTGAAAGGAATCGGTACAGGTTTTAAAATGATGGGAGCTGGGGCTGCTATATTAACTCCCTTTGCTATTGCTGTAAATACAGCCTCTAAATTTGAAGCTCAAATGTCTAGCGTAAAAGCAGCTACAGCTTCGTCAGCAGAACAAATGGAATCTATAAAAGAGGTTATTATGAAAGCTGGGCAAGAAACAAAGTTTTCTGCCTTAGAGGCTGCTCAAGGTTATGAAGAACTAGCAAAGGCAGGAGTAAAAGCAGATTTAATAATGACAGGAGGACTCACAAGCGCATTAAACTTAGCTACAGCAGGAAATATAAGAGTTGCAGATGCAGCTATATTAGCTGGAGGAGCTATAAATGCTTTCAGTAAAGAAACTTTAGATGTTACTGTTGTAGCAGACACTTTAGTTGGTGGTGCAAATTCAGCGGCCACAAGTGTTTCTCAATTAGGTCAAGCACTAACACAGTCAGGTGGTATAGCTTCAGCAGCAGGTTTGGGGTTTAATGATACTATTTCAGCGTTATCTGTAATGGCAAATAATTTTCTTGTTGGGGGTGACGCAGGTACTTCATTCAAAACAATGCTTGCTAGTTTACAACCACAAACCAAAGCAGCTCAAGCAGAATTTGAAAAATTAAAGCTTACTATAAATGGTCAAAATCAATTCTTTAAAGATGGTAAAATAAAAGGAATAGACCAAATAGCACAACAACTACAAGATGCTGTTAAAGGCAAAACCGAAGAGCAAAGTTCTGAGATATTTCGTCGTTTATTTGGCTCTGATGGTGTTCGTGCTGCCTTAGCGTTAGCAAAAGAAGGCGCACAAGGAATTGAAAAAATGAAAGCTCAAATGGCTACTTTTAGTGCTGCAAAAGTAGCTGAGGAAAAGCTAAATAACTTCAATGGAGCAGTAACTATTCTAAAATCTAATCTTGAAACATTTATGATAAAAATAGGTAGTAACTTCTTGCCTATTTTAAAATCTTTTGCCGAAAGAGTTACATCTGTTGTACAATCTCTTGCTGCGTTTTCAGATACAGGATTTGGACAGTTCGTTATAAAATTAGCTGCTAGTATTGGAGTGGGTCTAGTAGCACTCGGAGGTTTTGTATCGGCTTTTCATACTGTAAAATTTGCAATGATGGCAATCCAACCTGTTTTGGTAATGTTGAAAGGAGCTTTTGTATCCACCTTGATTCCTCTATTGCCATATATTGCAGTAGGTGCTGCCGTAGCTGGAGCAATTTATGGAATGGTAAAAGCATATCAAAGTTTTACAAATGTATTGAAAGGTAATACAGCTCCTGCAAATGGTTTCTTAGGTCTTATGCAGAAAATTGGAGGAGCTATTCACGCAGTAATAGCCATTTGGAAATCAGCAACCAATGAAGGATTTACTTTAAGTGGGGAATTATACGAGGCTTTACAGTCTGTTGGTTTGGGAGAATTTGCATTAAATATCGGTACTTGGATTGTTCGTATAAAAGCATTCTTTGGAGGAGCTGCCGAACGCTTTCAAAATCTTAAAAATGTATTTGGTTCTGTTTGGGAAGCCTTTGGAAGAGTTGGCGAAGCGTTCAGTCCTATTATTGATTTGTTAGCCAAGGCAGGGTTTTCTATTGATAAGTTAGGAGGAGATGTAAGTACATTTTCTAATTTGGGCAAAATAGCTTTCGAAGTGGTTATTTTTCCAATCCGTGCCATCGCTACGGCATTAGAGCTTGTGGCTAACTATGTAACTTTTGCTTTAGAAGGATTTATCATATTCTATAACTTTGTTACCAATACATTTTCTCAAATAAATGGATATATAGAGCAGTTTAAAGGAGGCTTTATTTCCCTTCCTCAACTCTTTGGTAAAATAGGAATGGCAATTACAACAAACTTATTAGAAGGAATAAAAGCAAGTTGGTCTTCTATTACAAGTTTTTTAGTCAATTCTTTAAAGGCATTACCAGGGGGCGAGGCTGTTGCTTCTTATTTTGGAATTGGTGGAGATACTGGAGAAGGAAAAGCAAAACAAGCTGCTATCAATCAAACTGGATTGGCAGGAAGTGGAGTTTCTGATAATACAACTTCGCCAAAACAGGCGAATACTTCATTCAAAAAGAAGGTAGATAATATTAATAATGCTTCTGTGCAAAAAGAACAAACTCAAAGACAAGCAACGCAGATTATGCAGGAAGCTGTTCAATCAGGACAGTCTGTTTCTAGTGTGGCAGCTCAAAAAGCACCTATTGTAAATGTAAGTGTTGAATTGGATGGAGAAAAAATACATAAGAATATAACTGAACGCACGGAACTAGACGATGCTAGAAGTTAGACCTACTTAGACGTGTTTTAGACGTAAAATAGACCTAAGTTAGACCTAAAAATAAATCATTCTTTCTTCGCCAAAACAGTAACCATTCGCACGATGTATCGTGTACAGTAGTGTAAATTTAAAACGAACTTATTAAATCAAAACTTATGTTACAGCAATTAGAGGCTAATAAAATGAAAAAAGAAGAAATTTTTGAAATCATAATTTCCAATCCAAACCGAGCACATTTTTTACTTGTCAGAACTGAAGAAATGAATGAAAAGTATAGAGAAGCTGCAAGTGAATATGAATTACCAAAATGCCCGACTAGCAAAGATTTTTTAAAGCAAACCCAATACGGATTATTCAAAACTTTTATCTACTAAAAAACTATGCAGACTTTAGAAGTTACAGAGAGAGAACATAAACTTATCAAATTAGCTCTACAACTAGCAGCTGAAAAAAATAGAGAAATAGCCACCTTATACTCTAAACTTACGATTGATAATCATCCACAAGCTAATGGCAAAAAACAAATTCTTGAGAATTTGTATGAGTATGAAGATTTGTTGGATAAACTTAATAAGTAAAATCAAAAGCATAAAAAAACGCATTTACCTTCTCCAGTAAATGCGTTTTGTTTGTTTATATATTTGGCTTAAGTAATCTTGGATTAAACTAAAAGCCTTATTCCTTTTCTGTTATTATCTAACTTCAAAAAAGATAGGTGGATTTAAAGTCCATCTAGTCTTTTTAAAAATTGAGTAGTATTCCTACGCTTTGTCATTGCTATCTGATTGCAAGTTTGAAGCGATGAATATCCGATTTGATTTAGATAAAAACCGAAAGGGATTATAGTTCCTTGATAAATCCGTTACGGTAATTGCTTTTGTAGGGTTTGCTAGATGATACCGACTGTGCAAATCTACAGCGTCATTATAAACTATTCTTGCATCATTTCTACTAAAACCTGCCATATTGGGAGAGTAAAAATCACATTTTGAAAGGTCAAAAATATCTACTGTGCCTTCATCTTGAAGTCGTGTTTTTTCTTTCTCTTGAGCAACATTGAGAATAACTTTTTGAGAAGTTTCCTTATCTGGAAAATCATCTTCAAAGTCGAAGGAGAACAAAGGAGTTGCAAAAATCAGCAACATAAAAGCGAATAGCAAAAATTTGTAATTTTTCATACTGGTTGAAACTGGGTTTATATTAAAAATTCTTCTTTTCTAAAACCAAATATAAAAATTATAGACCACTTATTTATTGATTTTTCAATAAAAAGCTGATTATTTTGTAAATTTGGTAAAAAAAAGTTTTATAATTTGAAATTATAGTAATATGTTGGCGAAAATAGAGAAAGCGAGATTACAAGTTCAACTGGATGAAGTAGAAGTGATTGAAGAGCATGATGCTTATGTTTGGTATGAAGATTTAGAAAAAATACTTAAAAGTAAGACTGTAAAATGGTTCAAGTTTTTTGCAGGTAAGAAAGTAAAAAGAATACTAGAAATTGCTGATAAGATAGTAGGCTTAATTGCATTTATACAACACATAGGAGGTTGGGAAAAATTCAAAGCTGTTATCCTGCAAATCATTGAAATTGGAGGAATAGACGAAACAATAAAGAAACTGGAAAAGAAATAAACAAATGCAGCACCAATTATCGGCAATAGACGGCTCAATCTACATCTTAGAATTAGCAGAACCTTTTGGAAGACTTGAATTACAAGAAGTTCCAAAGGAAATATCAAAGCAGCGCACAGGAAACTATGCAGCGATTGATGTTCCAGGGCGCAATAATCCATTGCACCATTATACAGGTGGTAGTGATAATTTTTCTATGTCTTGCCAATTTGTCTATGATGGAAGTGGAGAAGATACAGTATTGAGAGATATTAATTGGCTAGAGAGTTTAATGGCAAATGACTCTTATAATGCGCCAACACGAAGAGTAAAAGTGATTTTTGGTAATCTCTTCGCCAACAAAACTTATATTGTAAAAAGCGTAGATTCTAAGTTTACAGATTTTGACAACAAGAACGGTTGGAGAAGTAGAAGAGCAGAAGTAACTATTTCTTTTGCCTTAGATATGGACAGGAATAGAAGTATAAACGACATAAGACAATTTTGAGTATGGCAACAGAAAAACCAATCCGACTACACGAGAGTAATTTATACGCAGGTGGTTCTTTGATAATCTTCGAAGATGGAAGACGTATTTTGGAAACAAAAGAAAGAACTCCAACGAAAAACCTACAATTCCAAACGCACTTAGTTGTGGCAGGAGATAAAATAACTATTCTAGCCCACAAATATTATGGTTCTCTTGTGGAACAAGCTAAAAATTACTGGCACGTTATCGCAAACGCAAATAATATGGAAAAGCCTTGGCTATTGGATGAATACATCGGACAAGAAATTATTATTCCAGATATTCAGCAATGGAAACTATCATAAAATAAAAAAGCCCTCATAAAACGAGGGCTTTAAACACCTAAAAACTGTGAGCTCACACCAAAAATACACAAATGAACTACATCACAAACATAATGAATTAATAGCTATTTTTTGATAAAAATTCAATAAAAATCATTATTTTTGATAAAAATACTAATTTAAAACATTTTTATTGAAATTTTATCAATGAATGGAATCGTAGGTTCTCCTTTTTATAAAATATTTATTGCTTCAACAGGAGAAGATATAACTTCTCGTGTCGATAGTTTTTCTTACGAGAGAAATATTGAAAAAGATGATATATTACGTATTTCTGTAACATTGAAAAATGTTTTTGAGCTTGATGAGGATTGGCTTGTAAGTGGAAAAAAACTCAAGTTTTATTTTGGTTATATCGGTGGGGTTCAAATTGAACCTAGGGTAGCAGTAATTTCAGATTCTAGCTCTCCTTATGGAGATGTTATAAAAGTAAAAATTGACGCTACCGATGTTGGACAGTTTATGAAAGAAGAATTTTCTAATAAAATTCATAATAAAAAAACACTATCAGAACTCGTTCAAGAAATTGCTGATAAATATTCCTACAAAACGGAAGTTCTAAAGACTAGAAAAAAGTATTCATATCTACCACAGGCGCAAAAATCGGATTTTGATTTTCTATCGCAACTAGCTAAAAAAGAAAATCTTGTGTTTAGAGTTTCTGGGGAAACATTGGTCTTAGAGAAGAGAAACCTTTTGAAAGATTCGATAAAAACTTATACATGGGGAAAAGATATAATTTCTTTTAATCCCAAAATAAAATATACTAAGCAAGATAGTTCTTCTCAAAAAATCACTTCTTATTCAATAAATCCTCAAACGAATGAGATTCAAAAAAGCGAAGCTAAAAGTGATGATAAGGATAAAGAAAAGCTAGGAGAGTATGAAATAAAAGTAGATGCAAACGGCAACGAAAGAAAAGTATTTCCTATTAAAAAAACAGAATCTGAAACATCGGAAGATGGAAAATTGATTCAAGGTTCTATTGACAAGTCAGAGAATGATGGATTGGTTAATAGAATTCAAGAAGACAAATCATTATCAAATGTTACTGCTACACTAGTCGTTGTGGGCAATCCTCTCTTAGAAGAAAATCAAGTCTTGACGATTGCAGGAGTAGCAAAAAAACACGAAGGAAATTGGAAAATTATATCTGTAAAGGATAGTATTGTTGCAGGAGATTATTATAAAACTACCTGCGAACTAAGAAAAAATGCAACGAGTAAGTCCGTAACGAATGTACAACCTGATAAGGCAAGTTCGAAAAATCAAGAAGTAAATAAAACACAAGGGAGTACGGTAGTAAACAAGGCGCAAAGTGAGGTCGTAATTTTTGACGAGAATGGAAAGCGAATAAAAAATGAATAAAAAACTCAAAAATGAAATCCAAGAGCAAGGTCTTGAGAAAGGAGGTAGATTTTATGGTTTGTATCAAGGAATTGTTATTGATAATCAGGACCTTGAAAAGCGTGGTCGTTTAAAAATAAAAGTACCTTCTGTTTTTGGAAATCAAATTTTTGAAGATTGGATTTATGGAAAGTCTATTTTTAATGGTAATGATATTGGAATTTGGTCTATACCATCAAAAAATAGTGGTGTTTGGATTAGCTTTATTAATGGAGATCCAAAAATGCCTATTTGGGAAATGGGTTGGTTTTCAGATAAAGAAATTCCAAAGGAGTTTAAAGAACGTTATTTGGATGGAATATCATTGAAAAATGACAGAATATTTATTCAATCAAAAGAAGCCAGTATAGAGCTTTTTGAAAATGGAAAGATTGATATTATCAGTAAAGCTGATATTTCTATTAATTCAAATGGAGGTAAAATAGAAATCAAGAATGGCTCTCAAAACTTGAATAGTTTATTGAATGAACTAAAATCTATTGTTTTAGGATTAAAAGTTACAATGGGAGGCTCTCCCATTAGTGATAATCTTCTACCAGATACTGTAACAAGATTGAAAAGCTGGGGAATAAAAGTAAGTAAATTATTAAAATAAAATGAGTGATAAAATAACAGGTACTGGTTTAGCATTTCCTCTGCAAGTAGATTCTGCTGGGCGTTCTATCTATGTATCTGGACAAGAACTCATCAATCAATCTCTTGCTATTATTCTCTTGCAGCCAACAAATGAGCGTTTTTTTGCGCCTGAATTTGGAGTGCGAATAGAAAAGCTAAGATATGAGCCAAACGATACTATTTTAGAAACGCTTTTAAAAGAGTTTATAGTAGATGCAGTAGAGTTTTGGGAAAAGCGAATCCGAATAAAAAACGTGCAGTTTGAAAAGCAAGAGCTTCCTCAAAATGCAATCAAGTGCATAATCAGCTATCAAATACTGGGCAGCAATGAAGAAGGGATTTATGTTTATCCTTTTTATCGTGAAATTAATATTTAAGGAAAATGGCAATAACTGATAAAGAAATTGAAGTAAAATGTAATATCCAATCACTACATTATCGAATTCTTGAAGCAATAGACTTTTTTTGCAAAGAGAAAAATAATGAAATCACATACGTTGAAATTGATGCAGCTTTGATAGAAGTTCTTTCTAAGAATCGTCAATATCAAATAAAAGGTTTAGTTAAGAAAAAGGAGCAAGAAGGAATTAATAAAGCGAAAGAATAATTATGAACTTAAAGAGCTGGTTGAAGAGGAGAGTCAGGAAAGTAATCATACTGAAAATAAATAAGTTTGATAATACAATCCAATATAGCTTATTAGTATTTCATAAAGTTATTTTCACTGTATCACAATCAAAAAGTAAATATTGGTTTCGTGTTTTTGGTGCAGGTATAAGGATAAAATCAAACAAAGAACCTTTACTTTTTTCTGAAAGAAATGGTTATAAAAAATTCTTGAGAATAGGAAAGTATAGAGTTTCAATGTTATAGATATTTTGATACGATAAAAAGACAGTTATAATAAAATGAGCAAGAAAAATAAATGGGTAGGTTATTCAGACAGAAGCCAAGAACAGACAGTAAATAGTGTTCTTGCAAAACTCCCTATAAAACTACCAAGTCATACCGACCACTCTGAAACAGATCCTTTACGAGCTATGCTTGATGTTTGGTCTGGCATTGCCGAAATGCTTGGGTATTATATCGATGAACAGGCAAGGGAGAGTTTCTTGGTAACGACTACCCGTTATAAAAATGTAGTCAAGTTTGCTAAGATGGTTGGTTACCGAATAAAAGGTGTTATTCCTGCTTCAGTAGAACTTCGTTTTTACTTTGAAAATCCATTGCCATCTGATGTACTTATTCCCATCGGAACAGAAGTACAAACGATAGATGAAATTATTTATACCACAACAGATAATCTTACTATTCTAGCAGGAGAAACAGAAGGCTTTATAGATGCTGTGCAGCAAATAGATTTTACAAATATTTCAGTCGGAACTTCGGACGGCACAACATCTCAAACATTCGAACTCATTGAAGAAATCGTAGATGGTTCTGTTTCAGTTTTAGTTGATGGAATTGGTTGGACCTCTAAAGATTCGTTCTTGAGGTCTTTCCAAACAGATAACGATTTTGTGGCAGGAGTTGGACAATCTCGTAAGATGGAAATTGCTTTTGGAGATGCTGTAAAAGGATTTATTCCACAGGTAGGTTCTGAAATCACGGTCAATTATGCAGTTTCTCAAGGAGTCGCAGGTAATGTATCTGAAAATCAGATTACCGATATTATTTCTTCCATTACAACACCTTCTGGATTTGTATTAAAGGCTACTAATCCTGATAGAGCCTCTGGAGGTGCAGATATTGAGAGCTTAGAAGATTTACAGCGTAAAATACCAATATTTATTCGCACACAAGATAATATGGTAACGCCTAGCGATTACAGTGACGTTCCTTTATTAGCTGCTGGTGTAGGAAGTGCAGGGCATTTTTTTGACTGTGGGAAATACGTAGATATCTATATCTCTCCTTTAGGTGGAGGAACAGCGACACAAACTTTACTAGATAATGTGGCTAACTTTCTTGAGCCAAGACGAATGATGACGACAAAAATTACAGTTCGAAGCGCAGGTGTTTTACAAGCAAAAGTAAAATTTGCTATTCAAGTGCGTTCTAATTTCGTTCGTGCTGCCGTAGTCGCTGCTGTAAAAGAAAATATATTGAGCTTTCTTTCTGCTGCTACCCAAGTAATCGGTGGCAAAGTAAAAATAAATGATTTGGTAGAGGTTGTCGAAACGACAGAAGGTGTAGATAGTTCGGATACAATTTATTTTTATGTAGAACCCTATGCTAGACCACTTCTTGAAAATACAACAGAGCTGATTTGGAATAAATCTTTGACAGAGTTTTCCTCTGAAACTATAAAATGGACAATTACTTTTGTTTCTGCCACTTCATTTAGAGTTTCTAAAAATGGCGTTTCAATCGGAACTACTACGGTAGGTACACCTATTACTCAAAATGAAGTTGAGTTTACCATTTTACCAAATCCAGATTATGCACTTGGTAAGAAGTGGGAGTTTTATACCTACCCTTATTCTAATAACTTATCATTGAAAGAACCATCTATGGTGTTAGCCTACGCCAATGACGTTCTCATAGATTCGGAGGGGGGAATATAATGAGTAATTACTGGGGGAGAAATATATGGGAATACTTTGGAATTGCTTATGATAAAATCGATAAGCAGGGCGTGGTTGATGCAGATGGAAAAGGAGAACTAGAAAGATTCAATGAAATTATAGGAGAAGATATTGATGATAACATTGAACCTTTGCTAGATGCCTTGATAGACAATACAATGTTAGCAGATACGATGTATGATAAATTTGTTGCTCTTTTTGAGACAACAATAGGAATGACAATGCGACTAACAAATGGTATTGATTTGAGAAAAAAAGTTTTAAAAATAGCTTTTCAGTTGTATAAAATCAGAGGAACGTCATTAGGGTATGAAATTCCTTTACGTATGCTTGGTTTTGATAGTGTAGAGATTGTAGAATCTTGGGTAATTTCTTCATTAGATTCTCCTCTCACCTTAGATGATACAGTACGTAGATTAGATAGTGGTGGTAGATGTCAGAGTTGCTCTGGATATGAATTGAGATTGACAGGAAATATAGAGCTGACGGAAGAAATAATGAGAGCCGTCGGAGAAGTGATAGAGTTCAATGAACCTATCAATGCACGGCTTACGGCATTATTATATAACGGAAAAGATGCGCTTTCTAGCTTGATTCGTTTTAGTATAATTAATACATATTTATTTTATGAAAACCTTTCTCTTTATGATGTAGATTTTGTGATAAATAATAGAGGAGAATTGGTAGCAGAAGGGGCTGATGCAAATCGTTTTGAGATTAGAAATGGAGATATTTATTTGAGAGTAATGTGATAATGATAAAAAAATGGCAGATACTATAAATTTAGGGCAAATTACAGGAATATGGATAAGTGAAGAAGAGCCTGTTCATAAAAATGTATTGTGGTTAAAAACAATAAATCCTCTTACAAATGAAAAAGCAGGGTTTATTTGGAATGGCATTGAATGGATAAACATACAAGGAAAGGGTTTTGACTGGAAAGGAGAGTTTAGTTTAGTTACAAATTACAAGAAAAACGATATTGTTTTATTCAACACTTCTCTTTATATCAAACGTACAGATATTGTAAATAACCTTGAAAACCCAGATGAAAATTCAGATTTTGAAGTCTTTCTGCCGAATATAGACCTTCTTTCTCTGTCTAACTTTTGGGAATTTTCACAAAGCTACAATTCAATATCCACAAAACAGCTTTATACAACTAAACAAACTATAAATGTTCTCGGCTCAAATCCTATTCAAGCTGTTAATTTAGATAATGGCTCTTATATAATATTAGATTTGACTGGAGCTAGTGGAATGCTAAACTTATACTTAAATAATGGAAAGCTAGGAGCTACTTATTGGATACAAGTTATTCAAGCTAGTACAAAATTAGATATTTCTATAACAAATGAAGGTCGTTTTGATGGAGGAACTGGTAGCACAATTATAGGAGTGGACAATCAAGACTATGTAATTATACCATTTCACACAGGAACAGGCTTTATACTTAATGTAGCTAACCTAACCTAACTTATTAATATGCTTTACTTTAATCAAATCGCTAGTAAGAGAGATTATAATTCGATACTATTAGATGGAGTAAACGATTACTTTTCTTGCAATGTTGATACTCTAAACACAACCTCGCCATTTTCTTTTTTTACTAGAATAGAGATTACGGATAGGTCAGAGAGTACAGCAGTTAGTACATTAACAGCTTCTGGGAGAACTGGTTTTTACTTCTTTACAGGATTAAATGTTTTTGGATTTCCTGCAGACCATATCGTTTTTACAGTATATGCTGGTAATTACCGTGGTGGAATAAGCACTTTTTTACCTTTAAATACACCTGTTAATTTACACTTAGTTTCAGATGGAGGGGGAGCAGATATAAGTAATTTTAAGATTTATGTGGATGGTGTAGAGGCTAGTGTGATAAGAAATGGCTTTATTCCTAGTGTAACTCTACCTTCGTTAATATCAAGTAGGACATTTACAGATAGCTCTTCATTGGGTAGATACTTTACTGGTAAAATTTACAATCAATCATTAGTAAATTACACTAAGACACTTCTAGAGATTGAATCAGATAATAATAATAATAAACAATCGCTGGATTTATTGAAAGGGAACTATATGTATAATATAGAATTCGATAAACCTCCAAGCACAACAACTTTTCAGACAGAAGAATCAAATCCGAAAACAGTAACTATTTATAGATAATTTAATAAACTGAAAAAATGGTAACAATATTAGATAAAATAGAAATATTAAATACTAAGTATGGTAGTAAAGACAAGTTAGTTAGTCTTTTAGATATATTACAAACAAATATAGCTCACTCTATTAGAGATGAGCCAAAGCCAATTCCTCCATTAAAGAAGAAGGTTGAAATGGAGAAAATACAACTAGTTTTAGAAAGAGACGATGAAAATTATTTACTTACGAAATCGTGCTATGATAAAAGACAACTGTTTGCACAACGAGTTCTTAATAATGATAAAGAAATAAAAGAAATTACCTACAGTTTGCTTGTCTCCACAAAAGATGTTCATACACATAATAGCGAAGATGATTTAAAGAGGTTTTTGACTGAACTTGTAAATGAAATTGCAAGAGTTTCTGTTAGTGAGACTGGTGCAGTTATACCAAAAGATGAAGAATTATAAAAAATAGAATAAAATGGCAGAGAGAAATTTAGGTCAAATAATAGGGGTTTGGATAGAAGATTCTACACCTCCACATGAGGATGTTATTTGGATAAGAACAATTAATCAAGGCACAGGAGAGAAGTCAGTTTTTATTTTTAATGGTACAGAATGGATAAATATTTACAGAAAAGTATTTAAACAGTCATTAACTGTACCACCTAATAGTAATGTTCCTGTTGAATTTAGCCATCCTTATGGCGATGATTTGCCTATTTACACTCTATATAAAGGTGGGCAAGAGGTAGATAATAAGCCAACAATAAGTCAAGGTAGTGTATATTTTGGAAATATAGGGACAGGTTCTTATACACTTGTAGCTTACTTTATCTAAGTTTTAATTGAGGTTATATAAGGACATGATAGAATAAAAAAAATAGAATTTTGGATAACTTAATATGATAGAATAAAATGGCACAAAAACGACATATAGAGTATTTAAGTGATGATATAAGTTTTCAGTTTAATGAATTTTTGATTGGAATCATCCCCCCTGGATTATATCGTGGGTTTGAGTTTACTCCAAATTCTAATTTATTCTTGCAGTTGAGTCACCAGAACACAGGCTATTCTTTTCCTAAAAAAGATGGTTCTATTTCCTCTACTGTAGGTGTTGTTCGCTCAAAACAAGGTGTTTTAGTTATAGAAGATGCTCCTATTTCTTTACAGGTAAGCGCAAATACAACATCGAATCCAAGAATAGACCTAGTAGTTTGCGAACATAAATATGAAGAAATTGCAGGAGGTTTGGATGCAGAATATTTTCTTATTGAAGGAACGCCAAATACAAGTCCAGTAGCTCCAACACTTACAAATACAAACTTTCAAGTTGTAATTGGGGAGTTATACCTTCCTGCAAATACTTCAACTTTAGATACAACAGGTGTAGTTTATACTCGTTCATCTCTTCCAGAGCTTGGGAACAATAATCTGCAAGAGCAGCTCCTTGAGATACTAGATGATTTTATTGTATTACAAGGTAATTTTGACACTCTGCAAGGTAATTTCAATACGCTAAACCAAGAAATGATAGACTGGAGAGTCTATTACCAACCTCAAATGCGTTTTGATGGAGTGAATATACAATGGAAATGGGCAGGAGAAGCAGAGACAGAATGGAAGAACTTAATGCAAGGAATTGCAGTAAATGCTTCTGGCCCTGGAACAATGGAAGTTCGAATACTAGAGGCACAGTATTTACCAAATGCAGAAGTTTGGAATGTAAATACACCTGAACAAAGAGATCACAATGTTTTAGAATTTAATACACAAACTAGTCTACCTGTTGGGGCAACTTATTGGATAAATAATAGAGAATGGATAGCTCCTCAAACAAAAGACTATAATTTTCTTTTAGATACTTTAAAATTAGTATGTTTTAAAGATGTAGATTATACAGATATAGATGCAAATGCTGAATCTCTTCCTTTTAGAGTATATCCAAGCATTCCAAATGACGTATCTTCTTGGTTAAGGTATAATGCTAATCAACCTAACCCAAATGGATTTATAAGAATAGAGCTTGTGAAAAATAATGTAGTTGAATATACTCTTTTCCATAAATTTAATTTAGAAGATGGGACAGTCATTGGGGATGAGATTTTACTTCCTGTTATTGACCTTATTATATCGGCAGAAGCAGGAGATGCATTTACTTGGAGAATGAGCATACAACCTAATTTCAATAATATTGACGAGCAAATGCTACCAATAAACTCTGTACCTTCTCAACTAGGTTTTGAAATTATAAGACAAGCAAATACAGCTTTCTTACAAAAAGAGCACTTTCAAATTGAATCTGGACATTGGACGATATTTGGAGGGTAGGTACAGGATATAAAAAAATAGAAGATCTTTTTTGAAACTCTATTTTTTTGTTTGGGATAGATGCTACAAACTACAAAAACCACGGCTACAAGCCGAATACATAGCTGTCACTTATAAAGTGCAATTGACAGTCATTATTTTTCAGCAGTTGCGGTAGAGCTGGAGACAGTAATAACAAACTCAAACTAAACAACAGCACAGAACTGAAATAAATTTTAACAATTTTTCTAAATGTTAAACTTGGTTTTACTATAGTTTTCTACAATTATTATTTTATTCATCTTTTGTTAGCCAAGATGAAGTTGGGTTTGCACCCAATATTTTGTTTATGTTATCCTAAGCACCAATACTTTTTCTTTTGCTTGGTGCTAATTAAAGCATGGTGAACGGCTGTTACTGAAACTAAGAATAGTTTTATTCGCTTTGAACTCATAAAAAATGGAATGAATATAACATTTTACGAAAGTCATATTATATTTAGAATATGTATATCTTCGATATTTTCTCACAATCTTTTTATAGGAGGAATTTAGTGAGAGGGCATTAAGAATTATAGCTTGATAAAAACACGTATTCCTGTGTTTAAAAGTCGAATTTAGCCTCCCACTTTCTTTTGTAGATGGTGGTAATACGAATATTTCCGATGTGTCATTTTTATAGAACTGTCTTTTTAATGAGTCTATTTGTTTTCTTAAACTATCTATATCTTGCTTTACTTCTTTTATTAACTCAATACGATAATATATACTCTGACTTTCTAATCTATCATTTAAGTTAGAGACAAGACATCTTCTTTTTTTTGTTAATTTAGCTCCATTGTCTAATTTGATAAGAGTCTTTACCTCCTTCTTGCTTAACTTTAAAGTACGATATATATCTAAAATTGAAGTTTGTGCTTTTAATAAAGGAATATTATACACAAGTATAAAAAGAAACAGAGTTAGTATTTTTTTCATTAGTGTATCATTTTTAAATTTAGTAAACGTATATAAAGATAAGCACTGCTTATTTCATATATGACAGGAAATATATAAAAGCTACCACTATTAACCGTGATAACGTTTATTTATTATATAAAGAAATTGATGAGACTAATTATGACAGAATCTAATAAAAGATGTGCTGTATTTTGCATAAATATCATTCTTTTAAAAAACTAGGTACGTATACTATATAGTATTGACAAATCCTCCTTCTTATATCATCAAACTCATACGTTTCATTTGTAAATGGATACTTTTCTCCTTCGCCTAATGATCTGACTTCTAAAATTTCACAATTTTTGTCAGATAAAATTGATTCTATGTAATTAGATATTTCTTGTGCTCTTTTTCTTGAAAGAACTTCATTCAAAAACTTTCTATTCTGAATTGATGTAAGTGTAGAGAGATTTATTGAAGTACTACGATTTGGTAAGCTACCTTTTAAGTTGTGATTTAAGATAAAATTCCTACCATCATTGATTTTGAAAGGTTGTTCATCAGCATATCCAGTTGCTGATATAAGTATTGTCAATTGCTGATTGCCATATTCATTTTCCATAAATGTAAATCTTTCTATAACATAGTCATACAACATCTTCTTTGCTTCATCTTTGAGCTTGTACTTCCCTGGGGCGAATAGAGTAGAATCATAATCAATTTTTCCATTTCCTATACGTTCTTTTTCTGACCTTAGAATGTTTAAATATTTTTGAATATCACTAAAATTATCAACAAAACTTTCTAATTCTTTATTTGCATTAGATTTTTTATTTTTTATTTCATCAAATGTCAAAGGTAGATAGGTCATCTGTAGTGTATCTAAACTTTTTTCTATATTGTTTATCATCTCTAAAAACACAATGGAAGGAGAGCTTGGGTTTTGTTCTATAGTTTTCTGTACACTAGCTTTTACAGAACCTATATCTTCCCTCATTAATGATATTTCCTGTTTTGCTTTTTTTATGAATTCAATATGCATAGATACTCCGAAATTTTCTAGTCTAGCATCTAAACTATCAATAACTTTTTTTCTTCTGTTTGTTCTTTTTTTTCTATCCTCTAATTGCCTTAACACTCTTTCTTCTTGTTTACTCAGTGTAAGGTCTTTGTATTTTTCAAAAAGTGAATTTTGTGCGTTTGCTATGGACGCACTAAAACAAAACAATAATACAAATACAATGTATTTCATAATTTTAGTTGGTTTATTAACTTTTTAATTGATTCTAATATTTTAATAATAGATAAAAATTCAGATATTTTTTCTTTATCGCTTATTTGTTTCTGTTTATCTATGCTTCGCCTATTTTGATACAAAGAAATCATCTGATTCCAAACATTTAATCTTCCATTTATTGAGTTAATAGATTGTTCTTTAAGAGATTTCCATTCGAAATCCTTAAACTCCTTTTTTTTTATAAATGATAATGCATCATGCATTTGAATTTCAAGGATATCATCCACCATTAAATAATAATTTACTAAAAGCCATGCTTTTTTTATATCTAATGTTTTTCGTAAAGTGTGAATATTATATTTTTTATATATATTTTGTACATAAGAAGGGGATGCATTATAGATAGAATCTATTTTAATTATACTTTCTTCTATTTTATCTATTGCTCGCTTTAATTTTGAAGTATCTAGCGAATGGTTATTTATAGTGGTAATGGCATCTTGAACAGCAAATTTATAGATAAGGACTTGTGTCTGAAATTTTTTATCTAATATTGGTATGGCTTCTGTTGTAATTACTTCCTCGAGCGGAATTTGCTTATTTGTATTGGATATTACACCTGTTTTTTTTTCTGATACACTATTATTTTTTACTGTTATTCTATCAGACAAAATACGACTTGCAAAGACATTAAAACTCCCTTCTTCTACTAACTTCTTACCAAGGTCTCTGAAGAAGTTTTTTCTCATAGTTGGATTTTCATAGTCGCTTAGAGGAATATTCTCAGAGAATGTAGATACCTTGCTTCCACCAGTATCATCTGCATTAATAATAACAGTAATTAGACCATCTTTTACTAAAGATATATTTCCTGTAATTTCTATATCAATATTTAGTTGGTTCAAATAAATATCTTGTTGATTATCACTTTTTACTTGCAGTGATGTGTTGGTCTTAGTGCTACTTATTAAACCAGATTGGAATGCGCTTGATATAGCTCTACGAATGTCATCTGAAGGGTTATTCTTATTTTCAAATGGCTTAGTAAAAATAATTACTTTAGAGTCATCCTTGGATACTTGAGCTTGTATTGAAGATACAAGTGAATTTAGAAGAAGTAAAGTAAAAAAAAGCAATAGAATTTTTATTTTCATAAATAAGTTTTTGTAAAAAAAATAGTTTTATTTTTTTAATCTATAAAAATTAGTATACCCCACTCAGATTCTTATTAAAGAGAAAAAATATTAATTGTTTCCCCTTATTCTATCAGTTAAAATATGAATAGCTAAAATATCTAATTCACCTTCCTCATTTATTTTTTTTCCAAGAGCTATGAAGAAGTTTTTTCTCATAGTTGGGTTTTTATAATCAGTTAAAGGAATAGTTTCAGAAAATGTACTTATAATACTTCCATCAATAGCCTCTACATTAATAACAACGGTAATCAAACCGTCTTCTACCAAAGATACGTTTCCTATAATTATTATATCAGCATCAATCTTATTCAATGCAACAGGAGCAGATTTAATATCTGTTTTTATCTTTATTGCTGTGTTATTTTTAGTGTTACTTATTAAACCAGCTCTGAACGCACTTGATATAGCTGCATAAATATCACTTGATGGATTATTTTTATTCTTAAATGGCTTAATAAAAATAATTACTTTAGAGTTCTCATCAGAAATTTGAGCCTGTAATGAGAATGCATAAAAAAATAATATAAGTAAAATAGAAAAATATAGTTTGATTTTCATATTAGTTGAATGGATTAAATTTCAAAGTATCTTCATTTGTATTTGGGATAGTAAATACTTCTTCCTCTTTACTAGCTGCTATCAATTTTACATTAATTGTATCTTCGAACTCATCATTAAGAGGTATTAAAATATGACCAACATACTCTTTGCTCATACTACGCTTTTGGTTATTTACCTCTATGTACTCTGTATTTCCCCACCAATATGGTGTAGCTTTCAATAAAATAGCTTTAGTATTTTTATCTTGACTATTATTACTCTGATTGTAATTTTGTTGTCTAGTCAATGAATCCTCCTTAGTTTTTAACTCTGTCTGAGACACTTTTTTATCTTTCAACTTTTCATTCCTTACCTCCTTTCTAAACTTATCGAATCTGGTCATAAACTCTCTAGTTATACGGTTTTTTTCTTTAGGTATACCAGTCTCACAAGCAGTCTTATACAAAGGACAGAAAAACAATCTCATGAAAGCGTACTCTCGCACTATACTTTTGTAGCTCTCGTCAAATGTAGAAATGGAAGAAACACTATCAAATTTCATTAAATTAGCTTTGATATCTCCTTCAATACCTAGCTGTAAATCAGCTACTTTCCTGCTTATTTCAGCTTCAACAGAAGGCTCTAACGAAAACTCTCCATTAATTCTTTCTGATGAATGAATCCATGTACTATCTGTATCAGATAGTTTTTCATAAGGACAGGTATCACATTCGCTCTTACAAGAAGTGATGAAAAATAACAATCCAATTACAACAAATGATAATCTCATATTGACTCTATTTAAGCTAAGTAGCGTTTAGTCATAATTCAAAAATAAACCTTTCTTTAAGATTTAGTTTACAGATTTGAGTAAAGAAGATTGATACCTCTCCTTAAAATTTTTCAAAGAATTGTACTCTTTGAGAGAAACCATTATGACAGATTTATCGTCTGAATCTATACCACTTCTAGGTATTAGAATTATTCCTTCTGATTCTGACACTTGATTGAGATAATCTTTAAGGTTTTTTCTTAAAACTGATGATTTTACAACTTTCATAACTATAAAATTTAGTTGTACAATAAATTGCACCTTTTAATGTACAATTTTTTAGATAAAAAAACAAGTGAAAGCACTGAAATTTATAAAAAAGTTGTGACTTTAGTTTCTTTATAGAAGTGTATAAGTAATTAAAATGGTAGCTCTTCATCTGTATAGTGTGGTTCAGAACAGGGACTTTGAAGTTTTTTTTAGGCAACACGCCTCTCTATTTAAAATAATGAAGACGGAAAATTAAACTTCCTAGTAACACAAGAGATATCCATTTACACAATAGGTAGCCTATTTCCCCAAATCTTTTTAAGAAAGTTCTTCTGTCAAAAAGTAGAAAGAACCATCAAGCACATTCTGTGTGCTAGTCTATATTTGGGAGTTGAATGTTCAATATGTTACTCTATGTTTGGTTTTATTTCTTCATTGAAAGAATTAGAGTATTTGTATATCATTTTGACAGGATTAGAAAACTCAAACTTTTTAAAAAAATGTTTACCTAAAATTACCCAAAATTCATCATACATACCAGTTCCCATACTTTACATCTGTTTAATTACAAAAGTAACAGTCTTTCTTTACTATATTGAATATCTCGCTCTAACTTTTTACCCTACTTTTTTAAAAGCATTTGTTTTTTTTCGTAAAAGTCTGTTTTGATAAAATAAGGAATATCACGATTGGCATAGTAGGCAGTTTAGTATTTGGTAAATTATAGACATAATTATTTAATTTAATAAATAGACATTTCCATTTGTTCATGTCCGTTTATAGAAAGTATTATTCTATAATCCTCAATTTCTAGGTTTCTAATTTTTGCTGTTTGTATAGCTATTAGAGCAGCTTCTTCTTTATCTTTATAGACCAATCTTGGGTAGAAGCGATTAAAGCCATCTTGTCTTAACTTGCGACCTTCTATCCAAATCTCTACGACATAAACAGTTGAAGGCATTTCATTCCTCAAATACTTGAAATAATTGTCATTACCTTTTTGATATACATCGAAGCAGTTAGTTCTTTTTTCAAAAGGATTATTCCAATGCCATTTACGTTTCTCTGCTTTATCACTAAATATAAAATCAGTAATTTTTGATAGTAGTTTCATATTATCTCTCTTTAAGAACTTTCTTAATTCCCAACTGATTATTAGTAACTACTAAATAGGTTTTGCCTACTTCTAAACAATTATAATCTCTCTCTGGATTCTCCGTAACAAGATGCCATTCGCCACTTCCACCATTAAAAAGATAACCACAAACGGCTTGACCATTCGGATACCATTTATTGATATTTTTCTCAACAACAGTTACTTCTTGAATATGCGTTTCCGTAGAATCATAGACTAGATAACCAAATGCTATTATGCAGAGCAAAAGCATAAGAGTTAATGATTTATGTTCTGAGCTGATTTTCATAATTTTATTTATTTGATAGTTTGGTAATTGAATAAAAACAGAATAATAAAGACTGCAAAAAACTTCACAGCCTTTAATCAATGAAGTAAATCGATCTTATCTAACTACTAACCTTGCTCAGACCTTGCTTTAGCTTTGTTTATCCTTGCTTCTAGCTCTTTTTGCCTAGCTTCTGCAAAGCGTTTTTTATCCTCATCTTTTAGTTGAGGAATAGCACGGTTGAGTGTTGTGTACTCGTCATATTCTTGAATAGCAAGTACATAAGCATCTGTTTTTTCTTTTTTGATGATGTTATCAAAGCCTTCTTGTTCAGATTTATACTTAACTACTAGTTTCTCAGCAGAACTTAACCTTCCACTTACAGCATCATAGCTATCTCGGAGCTTACTGAAATTCTCATTGAGGTTGCTATTTTCTACTTTGAGATAGCTATTTGCTTGCTCCCATTCTGTCAAGACTTGCTTGTTTTTTATATGAGCTTCCTTATAATTTTCTAACTCTTCCTTTAGTACATTATAGCTTACCGTAACAGCCGTTAGAGTTTTGGCTAAAATATCTGACTTTTTGATTCTGCCGTCGTTTTCTTTGATGATAATTTGACCAAATACAAATACCATATAGAGCAAGGCTACGATAGGAAAAGTGAATTGAAGTGAACTCTCAGCAATGCTTGACCAAAGAAAGGAAGCTACAAACAAGATAGCCAAGACTTTGAGGAAGTTATAAGCTGTCTTTGTACTTGATGATGATTTGAAATATTCCTTTAATAAGTCTGCTGTTCTTGAAGGTGTATTTTCTTGAAGTGCTGGACTTGGATTGGTGTTTTGATTTTCCATTTTTTGTAGTTTTTAGGTTAGTTTATAATAGTTAGTTTATTTTAAGCAGGTTGTCTTTTGATACCCAAGGATTTAAGTAATGCAGCCGTTTCTTTCTCAGCAGCTTCCTCATCGCTAATATATGATTTAGTAGCTTTGCTTATATCGTGCTGTATCCTGGCTTCTTGGTGCTTCTTGAAGGTTTCATTAAGAGAAATCATATATGGGTCTTTCTCATAATCAAGAGCAATTTTTTCTGAAACTTTTTTACATAAATAATCAGGCATCACAGCGAGTACTAAAACACCAAGTGTCATAAAGAGGAAGGTTAATTGGCTTTTACCGAAATGCCAGTCAATAGTCCAGCCTGTTACTTTCCCATTAGTTAATATATCATTGACAGTCCAAAACGAAGGAGGGTTATTGAGTAGCATTAGAGCATAGGTAGAAATACTCAAAATTATACTAAGCCTATACATATTTTTAGCTAGTTCTTTATCATTATTAATGATTGCCATATAGTTTCCAGAAGCCATAACAATAGCAAATACACCTCCTATGATATAAGGTAGCCAAGTAGCCATTTCTTGGTCAAAACTGGCTATTCTTTCTGTAAAAACCATTTTAAAAAAGAACAAGTAACCTACAGCATTCGCTACTACCATTCCAATAGCATACATCGTTCTGCCAGCAGTAGTTCTTAAGTAGAAATTGAAGTTATCAATTTTATATTTTGAGTTAGCTATATTTTCCATCTGCTTATAAGTGAGAGGTTTAGAATCTAAATGAGTATAAGCAAATATAAATTAATTATTGTAAATTTGAAAATAAATACGTATTTTTATTGAAATATTTTTAACAAAAACGAATTTTATTGAAATTATCGTAATATTTAATAAATAGTACGATATATTTATTATTTAATAAATAATTCTATGAGTACGAATAAAGAAATTAGAGTACCTGTATCTGTTACTTTACCAACAGACATTTCAGATTGTCTCAACACAATGCACGGTGTTGAGATACTTCAAAAAAGTAAAAAGTCAAAATCTGAAATAGTAGAAGAAGTTATACGGAAAGGACTTAAATCAATGGGGATTGACGACCCAAATAATTATGGTAACGATATTAATTTAGGGAGCTATGGTAGCACTACTTAGAATAGGAAGTAATCCATCTCTTATAGATGGGGATGTTTACCAAGAAGTAGTAAACGGAACATTCCACGAAGAGCTACTACCTTTTTGTAGATGCCATAGAAAGTTTAGCTTCTCTATTTTGAGAATGGAAGGTATAACAAAACCCATAAATAGAAATAATGGAATTTTTGAAAGGTCAGCAGGTGGAAATTATATGTTATTCCACAAGCCAACGCAATCCATTTATTTCGGAGAAACAAATAATTTGGCTGCTCGTGCGCTTGAACACATGACTGCAATTCATTGCAAATCTCACGTGAATCGTGCCATTCGTAGGCGTTCAAGAAATGGATATATTTCGGACTGGATATTTTCGGTTTTGTGCTATGAGCAGTCGGAATTTAATCGTAAAAAGTTTGAACGAGCTTTTATAAATCGGAAGTGGGAGTGGGAAGTTTTGAATGTAAAATAAAAATCTAAAGTACATGGAAACAATGGATCAACAAGAATATATCGAGCAACTAGAAGCTATGGTTTACTTTATAGCTTCTGCATACGAAGCTGGCAAATATCAATATCACGATAAGCACCTTGAGACTTGTAGTGTTGATAATCCAAATCGTAGGGAAATTACAGATCAAGAGTGGAATGAAATAGGTCGTTTCCCTCAAATACAGGGAGCTAATGGACTTTGGTTGGCAAGATTCGTGAAAAACACAGAGTTTAAGAAAAAACCTATCCATGCTAAATATATGTTTGATAGAATTAAGAAGAGTTTGGAGGCTAAAACTATAAATGATCCTTTAAAAGAAGAAGAATGAAACAACAAGAATACCAAGGCTTAAAAATTGGAAGAACTTGTGTCGATTTTTACATTGATGAGTTTATAGAAAGATTTGAGCAAGAGCGATTACTAAAAGAAGCCGAAAGAGAGCAGGAGGAAGCAAATCATAAAAAATATATAGCTGCCATTCAAAAGCTAAATGTAAAAAGTATTTCTCACTTTGGTTATCCTAGTCAGACTTATTCTTATTGTATGAGTAGAGTAAAACTTGAGCCAATAATTACCTACGAAATTTGTAATAAATGCAAAGGTAGTGGCAAGGGTAAGTGGTGGCAAAAGTGTAAAAAATGTAAAGGTTTGGTTTTTATAAAGCAAGGCTCTGTTCAAGAAGAAAGCAAGGTTTTACTTCCAATAAGAAAATTAGAAAAATTTGTATAAATCATTATTATGAAATCAAAATATCAGATACTTGTTGAGGCAGCAACTGAATTAATTTCAAAAGATTTAATTCTTCGTTCACTAAATAATCAACTACTAAGATTAACTGAAACAAGTGTAAGAGGTACATCTAGTGATGGTAATTTAATTTATAAGAATGAATCACAGATACAAGATTTACAATTAGAAATTGAATCAAGAATGAAGCTAATAATTGATTCTCAATTCACAAAATAACTAACCATGCTAAAAAACATATTCACATTTATCATTGCAGTAGCTACCCTAGCTATAGCTTTTTTTATAGCTCTATGTCTTCTGTTTTTTGTAATCAAAAAAGATGTAGATGATTCTTACAAGCTAACAGATTACGAGCTTAAAGTTGGCGAAGTTTGGAAAGAAATTAAACCAAGAGAAGCATCAACTTTGAAGGCTGATGATACAGTTACTATTATTTATGTTGGCAAAAATGATGTTGATCAAGATATTGTTGATGTAAAATATCATACTGGAAGCGAAATGTCTATGTACGGAATTGAATTGGTGCAACGATTTGAGAAGGTTGAATAACAAATATCAATTATAACAATAAAAAAATGATTACAGAAACACATTATTCATTCGACAATTTAGAATCAGGTGAGTGTAAGAGCTGCTCAGAGCAGTCAGAAGAAATTTTAATTAATGATGGAAGGTGTATTAATTGTATTGAAGAGCAGAAATTCTTTGAACAAACTATGAAAGGTCTTCCGTGTAATAACTGTCAAGGGGGAGGTTGCCCTGTTTGTTGTGGTTCTGGTATGCTATCCTATTAAATACAATTTACCAAATTATATAACCCTAAGATTATGCTAATCGAAACAATCAAAAGAGAAAGGCTTGAGCAAATGCGAAAAGTTGAAGACAAAGAGTTGAACGATTTATTCCAAGAAATAAACAAGAAATTCCACAATAGATACTTTTTACACGAGTATAAAATAGAGAAATACAACTTCTTTGGTAAAAGAAAAAATACAGAAACTAATTATTTCCTTTATTCTCTAACACATCCAATGAAAGGAGTTAATGATATGCAAATTATGAACCTTTGCAATTCCAATCCTACATGTCTTACAAAAAAGGAAGTGAGTGCTTTTTTCTATGGTTTGTTGAATGGATTCAAAAAAAACTAATGTCATGAATAAAACTTTACAACTCAATCTAACAAAAAAATGGTTTGATATGATTCTTTCTGGTCAAAAATCAGAAGAATACAGAAGCATTACAGACTATTGGGTTAGAAGGCTTTGTCAAAAGGTCAAAAACGGACAGTACACTATTAAACACTTTGATAGTATTATTTTTTCAAATGGCTATTCTAAAACCAGACCCAAATTTGAAATAGAACTAAAATCCATTGAGATTGCTCAAGGAAAAGAAGAGTGGGGTGCAGAAAAAGATAAGAACTATTTTGTGTTGAAATTGGGTAAAATATTAGATAAGCAGAATTGTAATAACTTAGATTATCTTGATAGTAAAATTAATTTAGCAAAAGATACTTGGAAAGACATTGATGCAGAGGAGTATATAAATGAAGTTAGGGGGATATAAAATATGTTTCTACTTCTTATTTATGACCTTTTTCTCACAATCGCACCCATACAAATCATAAGATTATTCATTATAAGTTGTTCCACAATGACATCTTACAATTGGTAATCTATCTCCTGTGGTTGGGTCAATGATATTTCGATTGACGGTTTTTGTTTTTTTGAATTTCTTGTCTTTTTTAGTAGGGGGTAAAGGAGGATTTTTCATTTTTGGCACTCCATACATTGATTCCTTCATTGCATTTGAAAGTCTTTCTGCTCCTTCTTCGATTTCCTTTTTACGTTCTTCATTAATAGATTTGTGATAACTTAATTCATCATCCTTGCTTTTTATTTTGTATTGCAACTCTTTATTTTCTCTATCAGCTTTTTGCATTTCATTGTAATACCAACAAGCAAATGAGGATGCCACAAAAAGTATTAAAATCAGTAATTGAATCGTTTCAAATTCCATAATTTTATTGGGTTAATCGTAACTTTTCATCTTCTTTATACGCTTGAAATAATGTTTTTTGCTCCATATCAATCATATTGGCAAAGAACTCTTTCTGCATTTCTAACATGCGCTGCTCTTTTTCTCCCTCAACGGCAATGAAAGCTAATTTGACTTCTAAATATAGCTTTAAATTTCTCCACGCTGTACGTTCAGCTTGTTCTATATTCTTGTGAGATTTCGTTACTTTTTTATTAACAACCATAGCACGTAACGTAGCATCAACATTTGCCTCTAACAGAAAACGAACTTCTTTATCTTTTATATCTAACGAAAAAATAATTCCTACTGGCTTCTTTTCGTAATTTTGAATGGTTATATTTTTAGCATCATTCTCTGTCAAGAGTTCGATTATCTCTCCAGAGGTTTTACTGACTGCTATTTTTGTGGTATAGTTTTTCATTGGTCTGTTTTATTGTTCTTTAGATAAATTCAACTTCGATACCCTCAAAAACAGAAGGTCTATTATTCATATCTCCTCCAGTAGCGTACTGGCTGAACTGATTAATAAAATCGTCAAAGGCATCTGGATTGTCTAAGTATTCTATACCTCTTTTGGAATCCAATACCATTCTCCTTCGTGGTCTTGAATCTTACAAATTTGCTTTTTGTTGGAGTGCTTCTTAATAGCCTCATCTATAATTTCTTGTATTTCTTGAGGAGTGATTTTTATAGCTTCAGCAAATTCCTTATCGTTTCTTTTCCGATGTTGAACCATAAAGCTTATTGCAGAACGAAATCCATTATTGAATATATGAAAGATAAAGTCTTTCTTTGTAAAACCGTCTTTTCGGCTTTTAGGTCTAATAATTTCAAAATCCATCCATTTTTCAATTACTTCATTTCTTACCTCTTCTTCATAAGGTAAAAATGATTGTGGAGCAGGTTCTATTTTAGACCTCTCTGTTTTATAATCCTCAATCAAAGCCTCTCCCCAGTCAATATGTAACTGGTCATTTTCGTCAATGGCTTTATCTCCAAGATTAAAGAATTTTTTGTAGTGTTGGATAATGTTCATGTCTTTAGATATTTATAGTTTTTCAATAAGATTAGGGTCAGTTACCAACATTAAATCAGTCATATAATCATCGTCTTCTCCTTCGTAATCTGAAAGAAAATCTGATTCATACTCTTTCAAATCTTGCACATCACATCTTTGTGCAATTGGACAACTAAAAGAATGGCATCTGCCTTGCCAGTAGCAACCAAACATCTGAACAAAATTGGGTTGGTAAATCGTAGAATACTTTAGCTTATTATAGTATTCTTTACCTTCTTTAGTACCTAATGCTAACTCTATTTGTGCCACGCTTCCGTACTTTTTTCTCATAGCAATTTTCAAAATCTTTTCTTTAAGATAACTTTCCCTCAGATGCTCTCCATTTTTAGAAACTTTTACAAGCTCCCATTCTTCACAATCTTTATGTTCGCAGCCATAGCCATTATTAACAGGCGTTTTGCCATTGAAGAAATCACACACATCTGCGAGGTCATTAATATCAACGATTTTGTGTTCTTGAGTTTTCATAGTTTTTATATTTTGATTTATAAGTTAGTTTTGATTCAAGCTCTTCATATTTTGGACAGGCCCTATCCTTTGCTTTTATTTTGAATAGCCCATTTTCAGTTCTATTGCTTGGAGTTATACCACAATATTGGATGATAGATAATCCCATTTGATGTCGCTCTCTGAATTTACAGGAGCGACAGGTTTTGTCGTAATGCTTATGCTTGAAAGGTGTGTCGTCAAAGAGTTTCATATTATTGGTAATTTATGTTCTAAAAGCTGTTTTTTTAGATTTTCGGCTTCCTCTAACACTTTTTCTTCTGTCCATTTATCTGGAGTATCTCCTAAGTGCATCGTATCAAAACCGACAATCCAACCGTCTTCATACTCTTCAAATACTTGTTTTACATTATATGGACTTTCTATGTACATGTATTCAAACAAATCTTGTGATAAAGACATATTTATACCTCCGTGTACGTTTAAATTCGGTATTATCTCTTGTATTTCGTCACAGTTATATCCATGTAAAAAGTGAGACTTCTCTATTATTACATAGCCATTAGCACTACCACATTTTATTGGAGGAGAAAATTCGCTTGGGTTATTCTTTATTATAAATGCTTTCATTTAGTTTTCGGTGTTTGTAAATAGCTAATAGCTAAAATAAATAATATGCACTCCAGTTTTGAAGTTTTCTAAAAACTCTTTCAAATAAATATACTCACTTTTTAGAAAAGGAACTAAAGACAATGCTGTTTCACGAGTATATATAAAAGGAATATCAAGTCTAAATTTTGTAGTTAAAAACCAATAACTCAAATCAAACTCTACTTCTTTAATCCAAAAAAGAAAAAACTCTTTTTGATATTCCACTAAATCTTCAAATTTAACTTTTTTATCTAAGTAAGGAACTCTAAACAATCCTTTCTTAGTGCAGATAACCTCATCTGCTTTACAAAAATCATATCCACTATGATTAATTTGATTTGATTTTTTTGCCGTTGCATTTATATCTGTAACAGTTCTAAACGTTTTGCGTGAATTAGAAACATTCATGCAAATTTCCATTTCTTCATATTCTAAAGTGGTAAAATTATTATCAAAGCTATGAAGAGATTTGTTAGTGTTAGGCTTTGCTATTTTACCGAAATATATATCTAGTCCCATTATTTATTTACGATTAGTTTAATATGCTCCTTTAAAATTTTATTAATCACTTCTGGCTTTTTTTGAAAATTACGAGGACTTTTGAGAGCCTTTACCATCTTACCGATAAGCAGAACATAGTCTTCATCTCCCTTACAAGATTTTAGTAAAGTCTTGTACTCAAGTAATTGCTTTTCTCGCTCCTTTGTATGCTTAAAAGGTGTATTGTTCATACAAGTAGAACACATAAAAAGCTGCTGGTCTTCCCAATCGCTTTTCATTCCTTCAAAAGACATTTGTCCTTGTGAGACTTGCGCCCAATTTTTCGGAGGATTTTCTCCCCAACCCCAACAAAAGCCATTTGCTTTTACTTTTTGCTCTAGTTCTCTCATCTGGTTTACAAATTCTGGACTGATAAGGTTGATTTCGTCCAGTTCTTCTTTATTGCCAAATACACCACAATTACATTCTCCACTCCTGCCGATGGTTTGGGCTACAACACTACGCTCAATATTATTTTTTTGAAAGTAATTGTGAATATCAGACTTGCTCCAATCTTGAATTGGGTTTATCCAAATATCACTTCCACGAGCATCAATTTTCTTTACTGTACCCATTCTCCTTGTACTCTCATCGTATCTAGCTCCTGTAAGAAGAGCTATTTTATAATTTCTCTTGCGATTGCGTATTTTAGAAATACATCTACGCAAAGAATGATCTTTTAGCATTCGATACATTACTGTATGCTGCTTATGATTCCGTCCAGGAAAACCAAACTTCAAAACATAGTTTTGGTAGTCGTCTTTTTCGGTTGTTGTTCCGATGAGTAAAGGAATATCCATTTTCTCACATGTGTCCATCACAAACTGTTTAGTTTGAGGAATGCAAGTACCTGTATCACAAAAAATAGCATAATCTATTTTGGGTAAAAATTCCATACAGACCTTGCCACAAGCCAAGGAGTCATCTCCTCCAGAGAAGAGCCAAACATACTTTTGTATATCGTGATTCTCTGAGACTTCATTTAGGATTTGTTTTGTGGATTGGAGGTTCATTGACACCTATTTTTGCTTAATACCTAAAACCAGTAAACTGAATCATAGCCAGTTCGGACTTAGGAAATGATTTGTAATAATTTTTAAAATCTGTTGTGGTATTGAATCCACAGTTTTCAGCGAGCTCATCTGGACACAATCTAACTCGCCTTAGGTAGAAAAACTTTTTACTGAAAGTAACTTTCTGAATTTCTATATTGGAAGAAGCATCTAATCTCAAAACTTCTCTTTGTGTTTCGGTTCGATTCTGCTCCCATTCCACCACAGAGATATAAGCCTCTCCATCTTGAACTTTACGAACCACATCCAACCAATAAGCATAATCTTTCTTCAGAACTTGAATCATACGACCTGTTATGATTCGCTTTGCAAACTGTGTTTCTTGTCCAGCCTTTTTATGGTTTTTTGGAAAAGACTTAGGGATAAAAAGTTGAAAGCATTTTAAACCTAGTTGTTCCTCTACACTTCGCTGTTCTACCAAAGCCATGTACTTTTGCTGGATAAGAATTGTCAGACGGTCATTTTCAGTTTGACGACCTTCCAAATAACTAGCCGTTGGATTGTTCTCATACTCAACTGAATTGAAATCTCTTATAATTTCACTAAGGAGTTTTATTTTGACTTGGGTTAAGGATGTATTAGTGTTCATTTGATGATTATTTTTATATTTCTATATTCAGAATAGTTGATATTGTAAAGTTTCGATATGCGTTTTGCACTTACCAAATTTTCGCTTTGCTTTTTTGTACCTCACAATTTTCATTTGGCAATTTTTCTCATCAATCAGCTTTTGAATCTTGCAGTAAGAAGGATAATCTATAAAGTCTTTTATAACATGCAGATTCACATATTTTTCACAACATTTACATTCTACTGCCAAAGCAATTCCTTCTATTGTTGTGACTTTATGCTGCTTGATAAAATCAGACATTTTGTTTGTAAAATCTTGGTAAAAAGCTATAACCTTTTCACAATAGTCATACTTAGAGTTTCTGACCATCTTTCCTCCATACGTTTCAAGTCTAGTTTCCGAATTTCTTAATTGGTCAATTCTCATTCTCATATCATTGAGTCTTGAAATAAATATAAAAAGCAATGTTGGTTTGTTTAACTCCTTTTTATAAGTCTCTCCATAGTACATTTTAAGCAAATGGTTAGATATATTGTGATTTATTGATATAAGAGTAAGTCGAATAGACTCATCTACGATTCTTGGTAAGTTGATGAACTTAGACGTTTTTACAGACATGATTAGATTAATTTGGTGTTTTTGAATTTGATTTTTATTTATTTAAAACCCCTGCTTTTCTCACATATCCTGTCTTAGAAAACTCATCAATCCAGACTAGCTTTCTATCTTGCTTTCCTTTACCACAAGCTCTCCAAGCTAAATGACCTTTAACATTAAAAGCATTATTATTTATTACAGTTGTAAACCAACTATTATTCAAAATCTTTACATCAGTTTTAAATTCAACAAAATGATTGGTTTTTGAATTAGATTTTTTAGAGTTTTTAGAAACCTCATCAGTTTTTGTTTCTGCATTTTGATAAAAGAATATTAAAGCCATCACGCCTTTTGCTATATGAACATTGTTTTTGCGATTACTTGAACTTGAACTCATAGATAGTTTTACATCTAAGCTATCTCGGAAAATGATGTTTTCTTGCTGTGAGGTTAAAATACCTTCTACATATAATTTATGTTGAAATATAAGTTCATCTCCTTTTTTAAAACAATCAACAACTATTTCTAAATTAAGACCGTCATTTTTAGTCAAAAGAATGCCTCTAAAATCATTTACATTTTTATATATAGTTTCCAAACCATTTTTGCTATCAAAAACAGCTAAAGAATTTTCTAAAAACGACTTGGTAAAATAGAAGCAGTTATCTAAAAAAGAATCCCAACCTTTATCAGATTCCATAAATTTTATAATTGGGAAATTATTATATGTAAATTTCATTTTGTGTAGTAAAGTGAGTGTATAAAAATTAATTTTAATAAGTTCGTGCTTTGTTAGACAAGCCGAATACTTGATAAGTTTTGCTCTATCACTCGTTGCACTTCTGCTGTCGTGGTAAGTATTTTTTGATTGTTTACATCCGATAGTTCAACTTCTTTTGGAGAATAGAAATAACCTACACTCGGCACTCGTAAGAAAAACGGAAGCTCCTTACTATCTACCAATATGATACGGTAGTCTTCCACATACTCATCAAAATTTTCAATTTCCTTGCTGTAAATATCTATCTGCTTTTTGGTCGGACAGAATAAATAAACGGTATAGGATTGATTCACGATAGAAGCGTATTCATCATCCGACAAAGGAACATTTGTATCCTTCGAAGTTAGAAGTAGTACAATTTCTTTGATGCCTTTTTTTGATAATTCTCTAATAGATTGACTTATCATTTTAGACCATTTCTTCGCTTCGCCATTACTCAAAAAATCATTGTTTAAGTGAGCAACACGATGAGCGATTTTCTTATCACTTTCCATCTCTTTGATAACTTTCTCTACTGCCATCATTAATTTTGGAGAGGAAGCGATAATATCATTTTTCAAAACCCCTTTCAAGATTCCGATTACGATAGGGAGTATTAGATAACCTTCGGTTTGTTCTTGCTTAGGTTGAAGAGCTTGTTTTTTTCTTGATTTGAACATAGGTTGGTAAATTTGGTGTTGATTATTTTTTGAGTTTACCATTGCCAAATAGTTGGTTTAGCTTGGCAATGGTAGATTTTCATAGTTAGTCTTCTTCTGTTATTTCTACAGGGATACCCAGTTGATTATTTTCTTTATTTCTTTCTTTGAGTCTTTCTTCTGTAGCTGCTTTCATTCCTTCAACATGCTCTTGAGGAGCTGCCGAGCCTGTAATTTCTTCTGTGGCTTGGTTTAGTAAATCAAAGTCTAGCGTGTCTTCGTTTTTAGACTTTGTTGTAGTATTAAATAACACAGTTTGTATTGGCTCTGCTTCGAAAGACCTTATAGCAATTCTATTCAAAAACTCTTGTAGCTCTCCTATTTGCCTAACCGTTCTATCAGGCAGGGAGATATACTCACGGTTAGTAAGTGGAATTTTGAGATAGTTGTAAATGAGCTTACCTTTCTTTTCCATTTTCTCAACAAAATGATGAAGAATAAACTGAACTGTTTGCACAAGCTCTCCAGTCTGCTTATCGGTCTGCTCGTTGAATTTGATTCCTGTTATCAAGCAATCTTTAATCATTTCTTGTGGCAAGTTATTGTCAGATAATAGCACAGAGAGTATATCTCTTGAGAGTCTTTTGTACTCTGCATAATCAGAATTACTTGCTATTTGTGTAGTGTATGAATTGCCTCTTTCAGTTTGAGCAACTACAAACACTTTAAATTCATTTAAAGATTTATTGAAAGTTGATTTTAATTCTCTAGTGAGCATAAATTTTAAAATTTGATAGTGATGAATAAATTTGGGTGATTTGAAATGCCTTTACTTAAAAATCTTCTTGATGATAATTTTTGCAGCTGTTTCTGCTACTTCTTTCAAAATATCTGAAGCAATGCCTATGGCTATGTCTTTGAAAGAAATGACATTGATAAACTTTCCTTTCTTAGTATAACAGATTATATCTCCTGCTTTTTTACTTGCTATGCTTGGCGAGTATTTCGTTGAAACGGTATAAGATTTTGATTCTCCTTGCAATTTTACTTGGTAAGAAGTAGGAGACTGTTGTTCTATTGAAGTGATGATTGATGAGTTCATAGTTTTTGGTATTTTTTGGTGATTTTAGTCTTTATTAGATGAGTTTGGGTAATTTGATTATTTGACTTTTACAAGCGTCTCATAAGTAGTCCGACATACTTCTATGTAATTATCTACCGTATATTCAGCCTCTTTGGCAATTTCAAGTTGAATATCTAAGCGAGTTTTGAAATAAGCCTTTTGCTTTTTTCGCAAATCCACTACTCTTTTGAATAGATTGATAAATAATTTGGCAAGAAGTGAAGTAGATAGCATATAGGTTACAGCTTCTACAAGTGGAATTTTAACTCCATCTTTTTCTATCATATAGATATTTTCTACTCCTTCAAAACTATCCTTATCTTCCACTTCTTCGTTGGTAATAGTGTAAAAAACTGGGTCTAGTAAACCTTGAATTTTTCTTGGATAAGGAAATTTAGGTTTGCTCTCTTCTATCTTTTCGGTTTGACTTTCTTGGCTCATAGATGTTGGTGTTTTTAGGCTTCTAGGTAGTATTTGATTATTGAATTTACTTTTGCTCTGCTGATGGATTCATTCTCAAACACATTTTTTTGAATCACTTTTTTATCTTCAATTTGATTTTGAAAAGCTGTCCATTCCTTTCGTTTATGCTTAAGTAGGAGTTGAGCTTTTGCAGTGTTGTATCTATCAAATATTTCTTGTCTTGCAAGTAGCATTTCCTCCCAACGCTGCTCTACTGACAATTCAAACAGCTTTTCTTTGATAGCTAAGTCGTACCAAATGACTATTCTAAATTCAAAAGGAGGGTATTCTTTTGTTTCTTTCGCCTTCTTAATTTCATTTAGGAATATTTCTCGGTTGGCTTCTATCTGTTCGGTAGTCAGTTGGTTAGATTCTTCTGCCAATTCTTTGCGTTGCAGTTTGACTAATGCTCTTCTATCATTCCCTGTGAATGGAATGAAGTTGCACATCTCTTTCAATCGGCTTCGTGTTCGTTGGTCATAGCCAGTTTCTTCATTTTCAAACATTTCTAAATTTAGATTTGTCGTAAAATGAGTAATCGTGCCAGACCTAAAAACCTTATAACGAAGCTGTAAAACTCGTGTATCAATGTCCACAGAGTTACCATAGCTTTTGTAGGCTCTACATGCATCTAAACCCAATTCATCATAAAACCAATGTGAACTATTGTCGATTATCGGCTGCTTGTTATCCTCGTGCATTTTGAGTAAATCCCAAAACGAGGTTGAGCCAAATCCGTACATTACCTTTCCTCTATTTTTGTAGTGGAATAGTTTGTGAGCTTGACATAAAGCGTTAAAAATGTAAAGCAATTCCGTCTTTCCACTACCAGGCGCACCGAACAATAAAATTCCTTTTGCAGAAGAATATTGCTGATAATCTTTGTCAAATTTCACAGGATTGAAAAAATAATCCCAAAGTAACTTTACGACTTTTTCGTTTGTCTTGTCCAAAACAAATTCTTGAGATTTATTTGGAGAAGCATTACGCATATACGCCGTAGCAAACTCACAAAAGTATTTTGCATTGAACGGAATTATCTTTTGAGATTTAGGTTTTTGAAACTGATGAATAGCGAGTTCTTGAATGCTTTTAGCATCAGAAAACCTATTTGAGGGTAGTTCTTGAGTAGTCTGCATTTTCGAAGTCTTGTTTTGGTGTTTTTGAATTGGTTTTTTTTGATGAGTTTGGAAAAGGAGGGTATATTTGTGACCAATCTCCCAAGATTGCCTTTTCAGTTTGCTCAATGGCTACTTTCAAAGACATTTTTCCAAGATTTCTAAGTTGCTGCTCTGCTTGTATTGGCGCAAGTGGCTTTCCTTTCTGCTTTTTCAGCTCTCTGAATCTAATCCAAGCATCTTGCAGCTCATCAGAGTCGTGAGGCTTTGGCATTTGATTAATCTGCAAATCCCAAAATTCCTGTTGCTCTTCATTCAAAGTTTGCTTTTTGGCTTTTGATTTTTGAGAACCTTTTTTTAGCGCAACTTTTTTTGGAGAGGCATTTTCAGTTTCTACTGGAGATTCTGAAATTTCCTCTTCACTCGGTTTTTCGAAATCTTGATTTTCAGAAATTCCTTCTTCAAAATTTTCTTTCGAAAAATCCTCATGATTATTTGTATTATCTTTAATCTTTAATCTTTTATCTATACTCTTATGATGGCTGAACTTTGTACTGGAGTTTGTACTGAACTTTGTACTGGAGTTTGTACTGGAATTATTACAGGTAATATTATTTTTACTGTAATTTGTACTGGAACTATTACAGGTAATAGTCAATAACCTGTACTCTGTTAGCTTGCCTTTTTTACCTTTGACAAAATCAATAGCTCCAATTTGCTTTAGCTTGTTCCTTACTTTTATAAGTGTTTTTTCAGACACAGATATTTTTTCGGCAAGCAGGTTGTTGGAAATTCCTACCTTATCTTTTTTCCAACCAAATCGATTAAATTCTTTGAGAATGACAAAGTATAAAGCGATTTCGTTTCCATTGAGATATTCAGGTTCTGAAATTATCCAAAAAGCATTGATAGCATCTAAGTAAAAAGGTTTTTTCTCCTGCATTCTATGTTTCCTCTAAAGAGTTTTAAAATTCTAAATAATACATTTACTGCTCTTGCAAGGCTTATCTAAGCCTTAATTTGCGAGTAATATTTGTTTTTGTTTCTTGTCCTGCTGTCTTGTAAAATCCTTTTTCTAATGCCTTTGCGAAAGGAATAGCGACTTCATTTTCAAATTTGTTTCTAAGTTTCATTAGCTCTTCTTTTGAAAAATCCATTCGTAAAACTCCGAATGGTTCTTTTTTTTCTACAAAAAGTAGAGTAACCGTTTCTGCGAAATAGGAGTAAAAAGCGACTTGATTCCAGATAGCATAAGGTGAATAACAGACACGGTTTTCTGCTTTGGAAATATCATCAATAGTTTTTGTTTCGATGACATGCTTTTCATTTTCACTACGATAATCAAGGTATCCGAGCATTTTAAGCCCTGTTACTTCACAAGTGCGTTCAACCTTGATTTGGCGATTGTACGACTTGATTTCTTGCGTAAGTTTGAACTCTTTTTGGAGACAAGCCTTGTACATATTTGTCAGAAGTGTTTTACCATCTTCTGTAATACAAGACTTTTGGCTTTTCTTGATATAAGGAATCATCTCCCACTCTTCATCAAAAGATTTTTTTGATATGCTTTCAAGAAGAGTTTTAAGAGAATCTACATGTTTATTATAGTCTGTTGATAGAATAGAAGGTCTATCGCTGGAATGTTCTGCTAATGCAGATTCAAAAGCCTCTTTGTTTGCCTTTGTAGCCATTGTTTGAGTAGGCTTAGGTAATCTTACTACGTGCAAGTAGTCTTTTGCTTTCTCTCCATAAAAGAGAACATCTTCAAAAGCATTTCCTATTTCGGTAGCTTCGCTTCCTAAAAAAGGTTGTTGTTGAGTATATCGAATATATTCTAAAGGATTTCCTAAAAACTTAGAGGCTGCCGAAGGAGATAATTTACGACCCGATGCGTAGTTTCCACGAGGACACAAGCCTTTTTTATGCATTGACTCCAGTTCTTTAAAGCCGTAGCCTTTTATATTGATGGATTGAGGAGTGTTTTTTTTGATTGACTTTACTCCTTGTTCCATTTTTTTGAAAGCCTGTGCAAACAGGCTTTCAGATTGTTGATTGTTTTGAATTTCCATATTATTGCTTAAGAGATGGTTTGATGTCTACAAAATCACTTTCTTTGTCATTAGAGGTGTTTTTCTTTCTGCCCTCATACGTTATATCTACTCTTTGCCCTCTCAAATAGAATTTATTTGGGTTTGCTTTTTCGCCATCTACTATTTCTCCTGCAACTATATTCAAAGTCTTGATTAAGTTTACAGGTATAGTCTGTTTCATTGAAAATTCCTTTTTTGTTAGAGGGTCATAAAAAACAACTACTTCTACATTTTTCAATTCTCCTTCTATTTCCATTGGCAATGTTACCATTCTGCTAATGCTCACTCCAACACGCTTGTACTGGCGAAGCAGGAAAATTGCATCATCATACTCATCTTTTGTTTCAGCTTTTTCAAGCCTTTTTTCTGCCTTCTCTATTTCTTTTGGAATCTCTTTATTTTTCACTTGTTGAAAAGACCAAAAGTCATGAGTGATACTGGCATTTGTATTTTCAGTTAGATAAGCCTTCTTAGCTTCTTCCTGTGTAAATGATTTTGTAGTAAGAGATTGCTCTTGTACAATTAGCTCTGTTGTTTGATTGTCCATAGTTTTGAAATAAATTAAAATTGATAAAAATTGAATTGAATAAAACTGATTTGAAGTTTTGAAGAGTGATGGGATTCGAACCCATTTTAGCCTTCCACTCTTTGTTTATAAAGCTGCCTTTTGCAGCCTTCTATCTCCTTGTATGTATTTTTCTATCTCTCTTTTTTTGTAACCGTATTCTTTGCCATTGATTTTGAATCCTGTAATGCGATTGTGTCTTCTTGCTTCATTAATTGTATTTTTAGAGATTTTGTATTGATATTCTATCATTTTTGTTGTCAGTAAGACATCATCTCTCTTTTGATTCTCCTCTTTGAGAAAATCGATTTCTTTCTGCATCTGTTCCATTCTTTGGGCTAGAGCTTTTATATAGGCTGGGTTTGGTACTTCTGTCCACATTCCGTTTTGTTTGTCAAAAGTAGTTTTGAAGTGTACCTTTACACTATCTTCTCCTACCTGCTCAAGAGGAAGTTTGTGTTCTTTCTCTTCTTTACTTGCTTCTATTTTTGCTTGATACAGTTCGCTCTCTTTTCTGCTGATAGGCTCAAGCTCATCTGTAAACTCTGTATGAAACCAAGTGAGCAGTTTTTCTACGTCTTCATCTTCTTCTAAGAAGTTTGCAGGAGTGTCGTGTTTTTCATAATCATAATTATCAAAAACAGCTTTTAAATCTTCGGTTTCGATACAGGCTATAAAATAATCTCTACCTACTTTGTATTCTATTTCCCAAGAGTTTCTAAAAGAATATTCTTTTATTTTTATATTTGATGATTTCATAATTAAAATACTGTTTTTAATATTTATTATTTACATTACTGTACACGACACGTTGTGTCAATGGTTACGATAATTGAGCTTCTTTCTGCTCTTTTTTTGCTTCTTTTTCAAGCAGTAAATAGGCTACTTGAAAGGCTGTGGTTTTGTCAAAAACTTTTTCTTCATACGCCATTATCTGACTGTTCTGAATCCGATATCCGAAGCATTCTTTTTCAAATTGTGTAGCTGGTGCAAAAGAGTAGTTGTCTATCTTCTCATAGCTTACCCAAACTGGAAACCATCGTTTCATTGATTTCCAGTAGTGTCGGATTAAGACCCATTTGATACTATTGCTTTGATGGTGTTTCATAAATTGAAAATTCAGCGATGTGAGTTTCTTGTCCTGTTAGCTCTTTTACTTCCGTTTTTAGTTTTTCCACCATAGCAAGTATGCTATAATGACTACTTAGGATTTGCTTTTCCTCTCCTTTTTCTTGATCAGAGAGTTTTCTAAATTTTGATTCTGTAAAATCAAATTTGATTTCTAGGTAGCCTGTTTCAGACTTGAGTTTTGAGAGAAAAGTAAATACTTGTTCTTTTGGCTTGTTGATGGGGTTGTTGATTAGCTCGTTCATTTGCGTAATAGATTAGAGATAAAGATTTCAGTTTCGATTTTGACACGGATTCCAAAACAGATGATATGATACAGAGCGTGCCGAATGAGTTTCTTTAAATGCTTTTTCATTGTTTTCTGATTGAATAGAATTTTATTTAGTGGGTCTTACAAGATTCGAACTTGTAATCTTTTCATTATGAGTGAACTGCTTTGACCGTTAAGCTAAAGACCCAAAATTACTAACCTACTTATCGGAGCGACTAACTCCTATACCTCTTCGCATAGGCTAGTAGTGAATTTAGAAATGAAGAGGAGCATCACTTTTTGATGCTTGTTTCTTAAAGGGCAAAATCTTCCTTGTTTTGCCCTGTTGCAGTCGACTCTTCTGAGGTGATTGCCTGTGGAAGTGGCAGGGTTCGAACCTGCAAAGCTTTTTAAAGAATATTTGAGTTTTTAGGATTTCAACTGTTTACTCTATTTTTTAAAACTCCCCCACCGCTGGGTTGTGGTGCGCTTCCTTTTCATTTGAAAATTATAACCACTTCACGATGCTTACCATAGCATATCACTTCCATTTAGAGCAGTACGTTCACCATCTTTTTTTTAGATGGAAAATTGACTTAGCACCCTGCTCTACCAATGCTTTGTCTTTTGCCTTATGCTACCTGCTCCGTTTGAGTAGGTTCTGATTCCATCAGTTTGCGATAGACTTCTTGAGCTTCTTCTTTTGCCTTTTCTCTTCTTTTTTCTAGCTCGTCTGTTGCGATTCTTAGAATTTCTATATCCATCTTTCTACTTATTTCTGGCTCTTGGCAAATGCTATGAAGTTCTCGTAGAAGGTCATTGCTTGGATTCTCATCGTTACAGTTTATTTTAAGATGATTATCGAATCGCTCATGGTGTCGGTTATCTATTGCTCTTTCTTTAATAGCTGTTGAATCTCCACAGAAATAAGCCTTGTCCATCTCTTCACTTATTTCTTCATAGAACTCAAATACAGCTACTTTACTTTTTGGTTTGTACTTCATCGGTTTGATTTTTTATGGTTTTGGAAATTTATTTTTTAGGTGGTATTTGGTGATTCGTGAGTACGTGATTTTAAAGGTGTAGTTCTTCCCTGTTTAGAATTTTGTATTCTATACTTTGACTATCTAGCTGTTTCCCAAAGTCTGACCTTGCTCGTGCCTTTGCTTTAGTATGAAGAACTTCTTCATTATCATTATCAAAACAGATAATAGCATAGTCTGAATTGAAATCTTGTGCGATGACCCTAACATTAGCAATCTGCTTTTTTGGGGCTGGGTTGTTATAAGGATTTGCTCTCATTTGATTTGTTTTTTTTAAAAAAGTGATAGATAGATTTGGTGGTTGATTAATGAAATTCTTGTGTTTCAGTAATGATTACATCGTCGCCATCTAATTCATACATTATGTGAATCTGACAATCTGTACAATCACAAGATTCGTTCTCTATACTTGCAAGTATGTCTTTGCCACAGTCTGGACAATCTAAATTGAATTTATCGTCGTGATTCATTGTGATTTTTTAGGCTTGATAAAAAGTTTGAAAATTGATTTTACTGATTTGGCTAGTTCTGACCACTCTAGGAATAAAATTCCAAATGTTAGAAGTAGCATTCCGAATATGAAGGCTGCCATTCCTGCTTCGTACAAGCCTAGCCAATCCGTTTGAGTAGGTATTTTAGTTAGCATAGGTAGTTTGGTGATTTTTTTTAGATGTTTAGTTTTTTGATTTAGATAAATTAGTAGATTAACCCATCATACCGACGATGCCATCACATTGATAGCAGAGTTCAAAACTGAAATCCCAAGAAACTCCTTCTTTGAGCATTTCTTCTTTTTCTTTGTCGGTATAGACATTTTCTGCATCTACCATGTATGAGTCTTCATGTTCCATACATTCGCAATCGTGTGGTTCGCCTTTGTTCATTTTTTTAGGTGTTTAGTTTTTATCCAAGAATGCCGACAATACCATCACATTTGCAACATAAGTCAAAATGGAAATCCCAACTTATATCCTCCTCTATCATCTGCTTCTTGTCTTCCTTTGAATAGACTTCATTAGCAGAGATAATATAGGTTTCTATTGGTGGCGTGGAGCATTCACAATCATGTGGTTCTCCTTGATGCTTTTGTATCATAGAAGTTAGTTATTGAGTTCTTTAAGCTCTCGGTCTATTTTTAACCTTGCAGCTTTGAACTCTGCTTTGTAATCGGCTAAAAGTTTTTCTGCTTTTTTGCAGGACTGACCGTTGCTTGTTTTTCGGTAAATGTCAGTACCTAACCGATTGATTTCTTTTTCAAGAAATCGGTATCTGGTTGCTGTCATACATTTGGTGTTTTTGGATTGGAAGATATTGTTTGTTGTTGTACCGATTCAGTAAAGTCCAAATAGGTGTCAATCTGCTTTTGGTTAGCCAACACAACAGGTACAATCTGACTCAGTAGAAAATCAGCATAGTATTTATAATCAGCTTTTTCAGTTAGCTCATTAATGCGTTGGCGTTCTTCTTTGGACACGTAAAAACGAACTTGGGATTTTTCGTCTTCTACATCTCCTTTTTGTTCTGAAAAATGAATTTTCTTTAAAGGGGTTTCTTTTGGTAAAGGCGCAGGAGCTGCCACCGAAAGAACTGGATTTTCAATAAGGGATTTGATAAAGTCCGTTACATTTTTGTGTCCTTGCAAAAACGCAATCACTTCCATTTCTCGTTTGAAAGTTTTGGTGCAAGTAATACACAAATGCTCGGCTCTTTTATTGAGTCTGCGAGGTTTGCGACGCTTTATTTTTCTGATTGTCGTGGAGTGCTGCATAAATTTGTATTGTACATTATGCACTACACTAAAACTTTTGTAGTTTTGTAGTGCTTCGTTTGAATTGGTAATACAAACATAGCACACTTTAATTGAAATTACAACGGTTTTATTAAAAATAATCCGTTAATAACGTTATTTAGAACAATTCTAAATGAAAGAGCAATTCGGATCAAACATGCGTGTATTACGCAAAAAAATGAAATACAGCATCAGTGAGATGTCTGATTTAATGGGTATTGGAACTACTATGGTTTCTAATTATGAACGAGGATCATCTGAACCGAACTTAACTATTTTGATTAAAGTGTCTGAAATTTTCGGTTTAAATGTTCAAGATTTAATAGAATCTACAGAAATAGAGATTCTAACTAAGTTTGAAAATAAAAATAATAGTTCTAATTCTCAGAATAACAACATCATTGATAAGTCGAAAAATTTGAAAAATGTAAATCAAACACAAGGAGGAGGAGTAACTAATACGACTCATACATCATCAGAAAAAGATGAAGTCGTGAAGTTGAGAGAAGAGGTTGTTTTTTTGAAAGAGCAACTGAAATTTACGCAAGGGCTTCTTCAAGACGCTTTAAAAAAATAAGAATATTGTTTTATAAAAAAATATTCAGTGAATAGGCAAATGTTAATATTCATTAACGAGTAATTTAAATTTATTTTGTTGATAGTCAGATAGTTGTTAATTATTTTTAAGGTTTTTTGTAATGTTTTGGTGGTTTTTGTCATTAATTGTAAATACCTAATATATTTTTAACTACAAATATCTTCTTACACAATGGATACTCAAAAACCACAATCTTCTTTAAATCCTAATCGTAGCTGGTACGATAAAAAACGCTTTGTTCTTCCTCTTTTAATTTTTATGTTCCCTGTAGGTCTTTATGCTTTGTGGAAAGGCAGCAGTTTTTCGAAAGGAATAAAGATTGGAATTAGTGCAGTTTATGTATTGTTTTTCTTAATGTACACGGGAGCTGTTCTTTTTGTAATTAATAATCCAAATAATCAAGTAGTTGATAATAATCTTCCTGATAGGGTTGATATGGTTGTAGAGGAAATTACTACAAATGGAAAAGGAGAGTCTATCCAATTTAATGATGATGGTAATGAAATCAGAAGAGTTAGTGCCAAGGAAGCCGATGGGATAAAGATTACAAGAAAGCAGTTACTTCAAAATGAAGTAGGAGATTATTTTAAGCTTGAGCAACTAGAGGAGAAAAATTCTTATGGTGCAATGGCAGGAAATGTTGTTATGAAAATTGAAGGTGTTGATGGTAACTACAGTCTTATTCAGTTAAATTTGTTTGTTGTGCCTGATGATCAAAATGTAGGACCTGCTGTGACAACTGCTATATTTAAAAATCTTCTAGGAGATAAGAAAGGAGAAAAAGAAGCAAATAAGCTTTTTGTAGCGTTTGCTAACCAAGAACAGATAAAGATGAAAGAGTATGAAAATTTTATTCTCAATGTTGATGCTAAAAAGACTGAAGATAATAAAGCTTTTGTGATTTTAGACTTTTTGCCAAAAAATAGCAATAAAAATGAAAACGGAATAAGCAAATCAAACGATTCAAGTGAGGGAATGACTGATTTGGAAAGGGGAAGATATATACAGGAAAATCCAAAAACTAAATGGGCTTTTAATTTAATACAAGGGACTAAATGGGATTTTGAGAAAATTCAAAGAAAACTAGGGAAGTATGAGATGATTCCTGTGACCAGTTATAATCCTAATATTATCGAAGCCTACTATTTTCCAGAAGCAAAAACTACATTATTTAGAAATTCACTCAAAAATGAGTTAGCTTTTATTCGTTTTGGTCGTGCATCTGAGTAAATAAAAAAAATATTATTCCCTATCTTCAAAATAAAATCAATCAATAAACTACCACTCCTTTGTTATATGGAAAGTACCACTAGAGACATCATAAAAGAGCGTATTCGAAGTAAAAAAGAAATACACTTTCAGGGTTTTGTAAACTTCCTCTATACAAAGTGTTATGGTAGTACAAGATTTACTACTATCAAGCAGAAAAGAGATGGTGGTAGTGATGGGGTTTTAGATGGTAATACTATATTAGCTGTTTATGGACCCAACCAACTGGATTTGAATAAATTCAAGAAAAAGTTAGGTAAGAGTGGAAATGCTAAAGAGCCTGGAGATTTTGAGAAGTATGAAAAAAACTTTTCTGATAAGTACCCAAACTGGCAAGTTGTCTATAACAACGAGATGACTACTTCACGTGTTGAATATCTAAGAGAATTAAAGAGTGATGTCATTTTAGTTGGTGTAGATGATTTAGTAGAGTTGATAAGTGTTCAAAACTATGCAGATATTGAAGCAATAGGTAAGTGGCTAGAAATCAAAAATTCTTTAATTAGCAACGATTTACTTTATGAGGTTGTTATAGGAATGCTTAGGTTGGAAGAGGATACTTCTGTTCAAATAAGTAGTTTTATTGAGTCAGCTATTGATCCACAGGAGAAAATAGAAATTAATTTTAGTGGAGAGGAGATAGATAGAGTGACTGAGGAGCTTATAGATGGAATGAAATATTTTGGAGCTTTAGATACAATGTTCAAAGGTAAATCTGACAAAGTCAATATCTTAAAGAAGAAAGTACGTGATGCTCTTGAAGACTATAACGATACTTTATATAATTCTTTGAAGAAATACGAAAAAAGAGCAGCCGAAACATCAAATAAAACTTCGGATGACAAATACAAATATTATTTACGATGTGTACTTTTATATTTGTTTGAAAGATGTTATATTGGCAAAAAGACACTTGCTGAAAAAAAGAAAAATGCTTTATCCAAATGAAAATTCTGATTTAAAAACTAATACCTTTGTAATAGGCGCAGAGGTTATATCACTATTAATCAGAAAAAAAAAGTTCTCTATTATAGAGGATGTAATGAAGCAATTTCTTAAAATTGACAAAAGATACAGTCCCGATATGTTTCTGGAAGCTCTAACTTTATTATACGCTTTGGGTTATATAGAGGTAGAAGACTACACAATCAAACTTGTAAAAAATGGTAACCCTCAAACGACTTTATTCGACTGATAATATTATTCCTTCTATTGAGTTTCACTTAGGGGTGAATATAATTTTGGGTGAGTATAGAAATAAAGAAGGAGGTATAGATAATATTAATGGAATAGGGAAAAGCACTATAATTAGATTGATAGATTATCTGTTAGTCGGCACTAAATCTAAATCATATCTGAAGGATTCTTCTCACAGTTTCTTAAAAGAAAAAAGTATATTATTAGACCTGAAAATTGATAGTAAAATTTATACTATCAAGAGGTATATAGGCAGTAATGAAATATACTTTTCAGAAATTAATAAAGTGGGAATCAAATACGAAAAGGAAGCTGACTTCAAAGAACACTTGTGGAGTTTATTTTTTGAGAAAGATCACTATGAAGGATTTAGTGACTCATCTTGGTTTAGAAGAATAATTAAGTTTTTTATAAAAGATGACAAAAGTGAGCTAAAGAGAGATAATCCAGTAAATTTCACAGGATATTCCCTAAATGGAAATATTTTATCAATGTATAATATGTTTTTATTGGGTATATCTAATAACTTAGTACATAAACACAGTGAAAAATCTAACGAACTAAAAGAAAAGCAAGACTTAAAAAGTAAGATAACTCATTTATTAGAAGAAGAGTATAAAGCAAATATAGACGAAATACAGCACTCAATAGACGAAAAAGAAAGAGATATAGCTAGATTAGAATATATGGCAGAAAATTTCGACACACATGGTTGGGATGAAAATACAGAGAGTAAAGTAAGAGAAATAGATATTCGTATAGAAGAGTTACGTAACAGAAAGCGTTCTTTCAAGGAAGAATTGGATGAGTATGAAAAAGGTATAGAGTTAGCAATAGATATAGATGTTGATAAAGTCAAGAAAATGTATGGTGAACTTAATAAAAGTTTGGCTTTTGAAATAAAAAAGAGGTTAGATGATATAATAGAGTTTCGACAAAACATTTCAAAAAATAGAAAGAGCTTTCTAAAAAAGAGATTGGAAACTTTGAATGAAAAAATAAGCGAGATAGGTAAAAACATTTTATCCCTTGAGTCAGAAAAACAGTTATATTTAGGAACGCTGAAAGACAAAAAATCTTTTACTAAAATCACTGATATGCTCACAAAAGTAGCAGAAGAAAAATTGAAACTTGCAACTACAAAAAAAGAACTGGAAAAATTAAATCAGTTAGAAATAGATATTAGTGAGGCTAGAGCTGATGCACAAGCTTTTAAAACACAAATAATTCGCTCTCTTAGTCAAGAAGATGAAACTGTAAAGAAAATAAGGCTTTTATTTTCATCTGTAATCAAAGAAATAGGTCTTTCTGTAGGTTCAGATAACGGTTCTTTAGATATAAAAATGGGAGAAAAAGTAACAGAGTCTTGTAGAATAAATATCAAAACTCCAAAAGAAAAATCTTTAGGACGTGGAAGAGCTCAACTCCTTGCTTATGACTTAACTGTATTTACTCTAATCATTCAACAAGCTAGAAATCTCCCTCATTTTTTATGTCATGACGGAATATTACACTCAATAGACGAAAAAGTAATAGGTAAGTCCTTAAATTATATGCACAGTTTGACTAATATTAATCCAGAAATGCAATACATAACCACCTTAAATCAAAATGAAATTCCAACGGATTTTGAGTGGAATTTTGATATACATGAAGCTACCGTTGTCAAACTCTCTGATGCGCCTGATGAAATGCTGTTTGGTCAAAGCTATAAGTAAAAGCAAGAAGTATTCCATGGCTTTGCCTATTGGTTAGCCTCTTCTTGCCATTTTTTATTTAAGAAGTCTATTAAACCTTGTATAGTAAAGTGTTTATCATTTACTATTACATTATGAAATGTTTTTAAAAATGTAAGACCAAAAATTTTATATATCGTCTTTTCTACATAGGTGTTGTGTGCTACATTTGTGCGAGTTGTGGTAACTGTAATCATATTTGTAATATTTTTATGTTTATCGTTTTATTCTCTAACAAATATACGAATTATAAAGATTTTTGTTAAAAGCAACTGAAATATACGCAGTCTTTGTTGGAAAGGGCTATTTCTAAATAATACTATGATGAAATATATTTTTTCAATTCTTGTGCTATGCTTATTTTTATTTTCGTGCCTTTCTCCTGAGCAGAAAGCAGAGGTAGAAGCGTATAAAGCAGAACAAGAAGCTAAGAGAATAGAAGAAGAAAATAAATCTAAGAAAAAACCAATTCCAAAAATTGAAAATTTTGAGATTGTTTATGAGCAAATGACTTGGTCATCTGAAAAATCTGTTTCTGTTCTAAATCAATTCATTTCAATAGACAGTTCTTTTAGATGCCAAAATCAATCACTTATGAGGTTTCTTGATTTATCTTTATATAATGCTGAAAATAAAAAAAAGACTGGGACCTATCATAAAATTGATAACTATGATATAAGAGTTTACTTTTCAGAAAAAGACTCAAGAAAAAATATAGATAATTGGATTGCTAGAATTATCAAATTTGAAGATGAAGAACCTAAGTATTATTTAGAAACTTGTGAAGACAGCTCAAAAGCTGAAAAAGAAAAAGATAAATTAAACTTTGATGCTGATGGTAACGGAACTACAGAGTTTTAATATCTTCTTATTACAAGACAAAGAATGTAAGTCAGGTGCAGGGGGGGAGTAATGGTTCTGACGCTTCTAAAGACGTGGTTATTGAGTCTTTGAAAAGAGAAAACGAGCTTTTACATAGCCAATTGGATAGAGCGAATAAGATTATTGATATGCTTCTTCAAAAAAAATAAGAATATTGTTTTATAAAATAATATTCAGTGAATACAGCAAATGTTAATATTTATTAACAAATAATTTAAGTTTATTTTGTTGATAGTCAGATAGTTGTTAATTATTTTTAAGATTTTTTGTAATATTTTGGTGGTTTTTGACATTAAGTAGTGAACCCTAAAATTATTTACTATGCTAGAAATATTCTTACTACTCGTTATTGTCGGATTGTCTATTTTCTTGTTTCTAACAATCAATAAAAAGAAAAAATCAGATGAACAGTTAAAAACTCTACAATCGGACTTAGAGAAAAAGACTTCTGAATTAACTCAAACTAAAACGGACTTAGAAAAATATAATGGTATTGTTGATTTAGAAAAATATCAAACAGATAAGAAAACAGAAAATGAAGAGTTAGATAAAAAAGCTAGTGAATTATCTTCTCAAATAAAAAACTTAGAATCTGAGTTATCAGAATTAGAAAAATCTCTAAAAATTTATCAAGATGACGTTAATTTCATAGAATATGGAATATATGAACCTGTTTTTGATTTTGATACATCTGAAAAGTATAAAGAAAAAATCAAAGATTGTGTAAATAGACAAAAGACTTTAATTAAAGCAGGAAAAGCAGCAGTTTGCCATAGAGAATGGTCAGTAGGTGGTAGTTTAGCAGAGGGAAAGAAAATGATACTCCAAGCAGAAAAATTAGCTATTCGTGCTTTCAACGGAGAGTCAGACGCATTGATAGGAAAAGTAAAATGGAATAACTTTGAACGCTTTGAGGAAAGGATTAAAAAAGCATTCAACGCTATCAATAAATTAAATAAAAAGAATGAATTAGAAATCACAGAAATTTATTTAGAAGAGAAATTAGTAGAACTTCGCCTTACCCACGAATATCAAGTCAAGAAACAAGAAGAAAAAGAAGAGCAACGAGAAATCCGTGAGCAAATGCGAGAAGAGGAAAGAGCCAAGCGTGAAATAGAAAAAGCTAAGAAAGATGCAGAGAAGGAAGAAAAGCGTTACGAAAAGGCATTGGAGGAAGCACAACAAGAATTAGAATCGGCACACGGAGATGAGCTTTCAAAAATGGAAGCCAAAATAGCAGCTTTACGAGAAAAGCTAGAGGAGGCTCACAAAAATAAAGAACGAGCTCTATCGATGGCACAGCAAACTAAAGCTGGTCATGTGTACATCATCTCAAATATTGGTTCTTTTGGAGAGAGTGTTTACAAAATTGGAATGACAAGAAGACTTGAGCCAATGGACAGAGTAAAAGAGTTGGGAGATGCTTCTGTTCCTTTCTCATTTGATGTTCATGCAATGATTTATTCAGAAAATGCACCTGAATTAGAAAATCAACTACATAGAATATTCAATGAGCGTAGATTAAACCGAATCAATAATAGAAAAGAATTTTTCAATGTTTCATTAAATGAAATAGAAGAAGCAGTTTTAGAACATACCAACGCAGATATTGAATTTACCAAAATAGCTGAAGCTCAAGAATATCGTGAGACACAGGTTATTTTGAGGGAAACACTAATCTCAAATTAAAAGCAAGTTATATTAATAAATAATTATGATGACAGAAGAGGAAGTAATCAAACTAGAGGCTAAAGATTTTTTCGAAGAATCAATAGAAGCATCTTTGGGATACAATGTTGATAATAAAGTATCTGAGCTACGTTCAAAATTGTATGGTTTTTATTCAGATGTGAGTAAAGCTATATTTCTTGATGAAATTTATAAGCACACTCATAAATATGTAAAGAATCATATAGATAAAGCTCATAATGGAGAGGCTAGTTCTGAGTGTCAAGTAGATGTAGGAGGTAATAAGTTGCTTTATTATATAAAGCAAGAGGTAAGTGTATTGCCAAAAATAGCACACCAAAAGTTTGAGTCAGATGGCAAAGAAAGGAACAAAGTCTTTGTGAGTTATAGTCACTTAGACACAGACTTTTTATTAGACATAAAAAGACACTTTAAGCCATTTTCAAAGAAAATAGACTTTTGGGATGATACTAAAATTGAGCCTGGACAAAAGTGGAAAGACGAAATAAAGAAAGCTATAGAACAAACGAAAGTTGCTATTCTGTTAGTTAGTACCGATTTTTTAGGTTCTGAGTTTATTGCAGATGAGGAATTACCTCCTTTATTAAAAGCTGCTGAAGAACATGGAGCTGTGGTATTGACTGTTATTTTAAAGCCTTGTTTATTTGATGAGTTTACTGACATAAGTCAATATCAAACAATGAACCCTCCAACTAAACCTGTCAGCCGTATGGACGAAAATGAAAAAGAGGATTTGTATGTTAATTTAGTGAGACAGACAAAGAAATTTTTAGATAAAGCATAATGAATTTGATAGAATCATAAATCCTTACTTAAAAACATCAATCAAAATGAAAAAAAGAAGTGTTAGAGAAAGAAAATTAATAACTCTTTGATTCTCCCTTAAATACAGGAATGAAAAGCGAATAAGATTTAGAGACTACTATCAAATGAAACGAAGTTTATTGATACTTTGAGATAATTACAAACATAACACCGTAAAATTATAATATATTCATGAGTAGATTTTCAGAAGAGACATTTAATCATTGGAAAAGACCAGCTAGTGAAAGCGAGGAAGCAAGAATTTCTAATGCAATTAGTATGATTAAAGATGCTATTCGTGCATCTGAAGAATTACAAAATAGAAACATTGAAGTATTTGTTCAAGGCTCTTATGCAAATAATACTAATGTTAGAGCAGAAAGTGATGTTGATGTTTGTATTATGCTAAAGGATACATTTTACTCTTCATATCCAACTGGACTCACAAGGGAACATTATGGATTTACAGCAGGTACAAATAACTTCCAAGAGTTTCGAAAAAGTGTTTATAGAGCTCTGTTAGGAAAATTTGGAGAAAAGGGACTTACACCAGATAATAAATCAATAAAAATTCATTCTAACTCATATAGAGTAGATGCTGATGCTGTTCCATCATTTCAATATAGAAATTATAGGTATTTAGGAAGTAGAAAACCTAAAGTTTTCAAAGAAGGTGTAAAATTTTACTCATTGAGTAATGATGAAATAATTAATTATCCTAAGATTAATATTGAGAATGGACGTTTGAAAAACGAACAAACTGGGAGAAAGTATAAAAGATTGGTAAGAATACTCAAACGAATTAGATATCAGATGATTAAAGAGGGAGTTTCGGTTTCTTCAAAAATCTCTTCTTTTCTAATTGAGTGTCTTGTTTGGAATATACCTAATAATATAATAAACAACTATTCTAGTTGGACTGAAAGAGTTAAAGCAGCAATAGCCTACTTATACAATAAAACAAAGAATCCCTCTGAATGCAAAGAGTGGAGAGAAGTATCAGAAATGCTTTACCTCTTTCATAATGGGAGAAAATGGGATGTAAAAACTGTGAATCAATTTTTAATAGAAATGAGGAATTATTTGGAATTTAAATAAATGAAATACTTAGATAGAAAATACTTTATTTGGCTTTTCGTTGGAGTTTCAGCGATTATTTATGTGATTTTATTGCTGATATTTCCTATAGAAAGTGAGCAAAAAACATTTATATATTATTTGAAGCCACTACCAATGGTGGTGACAGGTGATCTGATATTCTTCTTTGTCTTTGTAGAGTTTATGTGGAAATGGAAAATATTTTACGACTGGCTGATTCCTATTCCTAACATACAAGGTACTTGGAAGGGAGCTATTCACTCTACTTGGGTTGATCCTAAAACAAATACAACCCCTAACCCAATACCTGTTATTTTGACCATTAAACAAACGTTACTAAATACTAGCTGTGTGATGAGGACAGCAGAAATGGAAAGTTATAGTTTTACAAGTGGCTTTGTGATTAACAAAGAAAATCAAATTTTGAGATTATTTTACTCTTATGATAGTATTCCTAAACAGACTGTAAAAGATAGAAGCCCACAGCACTTTGGTACAATGATGTTCAATATATCTATATCAGCTAAAGGAAATAAAGAATTGACAGGAGAATATTGGACAGGTAGGAAAACTACAGGAGTGGTTAATCTAAAGTTTTGGAAAAAAGAGTTAATCAATAAGTACCCAGAAAAACTGGGAAAACATCCTGTAAGTCAGATTAGAAATGAAAATACTGATAATAACAGCTAATTTACAATATTCTACTTCTAATTATTAAATTACAATTTTAAAGTATGAGATTCACTAACTACCAACATATACAAGTAGATACTGCTTATCTAAAACCCACATTGAGGGTTCAATTACAAATTACTTACAAACCCATGTATGCGCCTTTATCTTTTGCCTCTAAATTAAAAGTGAATGGGCGAATAATCTCTGAATACAATTCTAGCTTTCAATGTAACTTTACATTGCGTCAAGTTAGTCATCACGACGAAATAGAGAATATGAAGGAGGAAACATTTTATATTGACCTTTACTTTTCTCTTGATAAACTAGCTATTAGAGAGATAGAAAAGGATAGAGTGAAAACAAATGACAATGCTAGTTTTCAAGTACATTTAGATATTGACTATCTATCAGCCTATAAAAATATAGTTGTACAGACTTGCAAGGATGATAAAAGCATTAGCATTGAACAGAGTAAATGGGTAAAAGAATTTGCACCAAAACTAGGTATTGGTGATTTTATTCTTTTAGAATTGAATAACCCAAGTAAAGAAAAATTCACAAAAGCTATTTCTGATATGCCATCTGATAGTGAGTTAAAAGTATTTTTAGAAAATGGTCTTGATGGTGCATATAAGCAAATGAAAAAAGCTAAAGATTTTATACAAGAGGGTAAATGGTCTGATAGTATTCTTGCTCTACGTCCAGTAATAGAAACGTTTAAAACAGGAAGTAATAGAAATAATGTTACTGTTGAGTTGAAAGAATATTATGAAAGAAGTGTAGAGACTGATAATGGTTGGGAGCAATTTCGTAGTCTCATACAGAATTCGTTTGATTATGCTTCCAAATATATTCACCTACTAGGACAAGGAGCAAATAGAAATAATCAACAACTCATTCCTGTAGCTCATGAAGAAGATGCTTACTTTGTATATAACCTTTGCCTTTCTACCCTTTATTGGATCAAAAGGAAAATTGAGCGTTAATTTATTTTTACTAAACATTTATAATTCTATGTCTATAAAATATAGAGTATCAGGCATTTATCGCAATCAAATTGGTACTATAACTGATTATCAAGTTCATAAAATTGAAAATGGACGAGAAACAATTCAAAAAGTAAATAAAGGTACTCTTATCTTTAATATTGGTATGAGTACTGAAGTAGCTAAAACATACCAATGGGATTATGCTAACGGAGATTGGATAGATGGAGAAGAGATAGAGATTATTAAAGGTGACAACGATTATTTGAGAACAAATCCTAATAACAAAAAAACTGATAATTTGGGGAATTTAATTGATTATTCCAAGGCGATATAAATTAAAGTATATAACTTGCTCACATTTTACGAGTGAGTTATATGTATCTGACTTTAAGTCGATAGTGCTACTGTATTTCACCCCACCAACCCAAAAAAAGTTGGTGTTTTTTTTACACCAAAAAAATAATTATTATTTCATAAAAATTAAACTTATAGTAAAATTTTATCGTTTATGACTTTGTGAAGTGCTGCATATTTATTACTTTAGCTGTATGATTCACTACTTATAAGAACAAATCATTTTTCAATTAGTAAAGTGTGCTTTAACTATTTGTTCATGTCCCACTTAAAAAAGAAGTCAAAAGATAATTTAAAGGCTGCTCAAAAACTTATAGATGAAGGGTTTTATGCTTCTAGCATTCACTGTTCATATTATAGCTGTCTTCAATTTATTAAGTTTATTTATATTGAGGACGAAGACTTTATCACTGATTGTAATAATAAAGAAAAAAATTCTCATAATATAATCATTAATAAAGTTTTAGACGAAATTTGTGAAAAAGCTGATTATAAAGAGGAGATTAGAATTAATAAGTTCTTACAGGACTTAAAAAAAACAAGAGTTGATGCTGATTACAATGAAGTGGAAATAACAGAAGAAGAAGCAAAATTTGCTTTATTAAATACCAAACATACACTTTCAGATATAAAATTTATTTTAGATATTTAAACACAATACTATGAATCCACAAGAATTTATCAAGCTACAATTAGATAAAATTATTGAGCATATTCCTTATATCCAATTACGATATGAGTATGATAAATTATGTCATGGTCATTATGTAGAAGTCCTGCCTTATTCTTATTATAAAAATGATAAGACTTATTTGGAGATGGAGGAAAAGTTTTATAGAAAATTTAGAAAGTTGTTTCCTAATGAAGCTATCGGTTTCTTAAGTGAGAAAAGTTTATCTTCAATAAAAAATCCTGAATATTTTAGAAAGGGTAGCTTGTATGATATGCAACGTTTAGCAGAAACTGCAAACTATGCTGATATTGCTATTTTTACTACACATAAAGTAGGTAGCTTACTTTCTGCAACAGCCTATAATACACTAAAAGAAACAAAAGCTAATACTAAAATAGACAATATTTATTTTCACAAAGAAAGTAATTCTGTAGAAAATGTGTTAGATTATATTCATTCTAATGCTGCCAAAGAACCTGATTTTTCAGGAGAGGAAAATGCTTTTGCTGCTGCTGCTTAAATAATTTATATATGGAACAAAAACAAAATTTTACGCTTCATAATGTGATTTTGATGGAAAGTTCATTCAAAAGAACTGCCCAAGTCAGCTTTTCAGATGAGGATTTCAAAGGTGACATATCTATTGGAGTGGAAAATGAAAAAAATGGATTGAACTTAACTGTTAGTCTAACGGTAGAATATAAAGCAGGGATTGAAAATGAAGAACCTCAAATTCAATCTTTAATAAAAATGATTGGTAATTTTCAATGTCCAGAAACAGAGATTGAACTATCAGTAGATAGTTTTGCAAAAGTGAATGCTCCTGCTATTATTTTTCCATTTGTACGAGAACATCTAGCTTCTGTTTCTATGAAAGCAGGTATAAATCCAATTCTTTTGCCTCCAGTTAATTTCGTGCGATTAGCTCAGAAATAAAAATCTTTTTTATTGAATTTGAACTCCCTACTCCAAATTATTTTTGAGTAGGGAGTTTTTTTACATCAAAAAATAATTTGTGTAGCACTCCATAAATTCGTTACTTGCTTAGTGATTTTAAAACATACTTTTTAAGTAAAAAAAAGAGAAACAGAAATAAATGGCAATTAAAAAATCAGAATTATATAGCTCTATTTGGGCAAGTTGTGATGCTTTGCGTGGTGGAATGGATGCGAGTCAGTACAAAGATTATGTATTGACTTTGCTTTTTATAAAGTACGTTTCAGATAAATACGAAGGAAATCCTTATGGTGCTTTAGTTGTTCCTGAAGATGGAAGTTTCAAAGCAATGACAGCCCTTAAAGGAAAAGCAGAGATAGGCGACAAAATGAATAAGATTTTTGCTTCACTAACTACTGCCAACGGACTGGACGAACTAAAAAATCTAGCTGATTTTAATGATACGGACAAGCTCGGTCAAGGCAAAGAAATGATTGATAGACTTACCAAACTCATTACTATATTTGAAAATCCTGCGCTGAATTTTAGTAAAAATAAAGCTGGAGGAGATGATTTACTTGGAGATGCTTATGAGTATTTGATGCGTCATTTTGCTACACAGAGTGGAAAAAGTAAAGGACAGTTTTATACACCAAGTGAAGTAAGCCGAATTGTAGCAAAAGTATTAGATATTCAAAATACGACAAACAATACTACTTTTTATGACCCTACTTGTGGTTCGGGTTCACTTTTATTAAAGGCTCTTGATGAAGCTGATGGAAAAGGAAGTATTTACGGACAAGAAAAAGATGTTTCTACGGCTGCCTTGGCTCGTATGAATATGATTTTGCACGATGATACTTCGGCTGTTATTGCACGAGGACAAAGTACACTTTCAGACCCTAATTTTAAAGATGAGAATGGTTACTTACGAACTTTTGATTTTATAGTTGCCAATCCTCCTTTTTCTTTAAAAGATTGGAGTACAGGATTTAGTCCTCAAAAAGACCTTTTTAGTCGTTTTGATGGTATTGGAGTTCCTCCTGATAAAAATGGCGATTATGCTTTTTTGATTCATATTATCAAATCCCTAAATAGCACAGGGAAAGCTGCTTGTATTTTGCCTCACGGTGTTTTGTTTAGAGGAAATGCCGAAGCTGTTATTCGTCAAAATCTTATTGATAAAGGATATATAAAAGGAATTATAGGTCTTCCTGCAAATCTTTTCTATGGTACAGGGATTCCTGCCTGTATTATTGTCATTGATAAAGAACATGCCAATGACAGAACGCATATTTTTATGCTTGATGCTTCCAAAGGATTTATCAAAGACGGAAACAAAAACCGACTTCGTGAGCAAGATATTCATAATGTGGTAGATGTTTTTAATAAAAAATTAGAAATTCCAAAATATAGCCGTTTGGTAGCTATTGAAGAGATTAAAGACCCAAAAAATGACTATAATCTAAATCTACCAAGATACATAGACAACCAAGACGAAGAAGATATACAAGATATTGAGGCGCACCTTTTGGGAGGAATTCCAAATATAGACATTGAAAGCCTAGAGAAATATTGGACGGTATATCCTTCTCTTAAAAATGACCTTTTCGAAGCTACTGACCGACCTAATTACAGCCAGTTACGCATAGCAAAAGAAGACATCAAAACAGCTATTTTTAATCACGCTGAATTTGTTAGTTTTTCTGAAGAAATGGAAAATCTGTTTTTAGAATGGAAAACACGCATAACTCAACAACTCAAAAACTTAGAAATAGGATTCAAACCTAAAGAATTAATTCATACTATTTCAGAAGATTTATTGCAACATTACACCAACAAACCATTACTAGATAAATACGATATTTATCAGCATTTAATGAGTTATTGGAATGAAACAATGCAAGATGATGCCTATTTGATTGCTTTAGAAGGTTGGAAAGCGAATGTAGAGCCTATTTACAAAGAAATCAAAAAGAAAGGAAAAGAAACCACAAAGAAAGTCATCGGACACGATTGTGATATTTTGCCTAAGACACTCGTCATTGAACGCTTTTTCAAAACCGAAAAAGAAACACTACAAGATTTAGAGGCGCAACGAGAAACAGCACTTTCAGAAATTACCGAGTTAGAAGAAGAACATAATACTGAAGACGGTCTTTTTTATGAGTATGAAAAAATAAATAAAAAGAATGTAGAAACACATCTTAAAAAGCTCAAAAAACTAGACAGTAAAGAACAAGACAAAGAAGAGATTACTATTTTAGAAAGCTACCTTAAATTACAAGGAAAGGTATCAAAACTAAATGCTCAAATCAAAACCAAAGAGGCTTCTTTAGATGGAAAGGCTCTTTTGAAATACCCAGAGCTGACTGAGCAAGACATAAAACAGCTTATTGTAGAAGACAAATGGATAGGTGTACTAGAAAAAAACATCAAGTCTGAAATGGAACGTATTAGCCAACGCCTTACCCAGCGCATACGTGAACTGGCAGAGCGTTATCAAAGCACACTCCCAGAGCTACAAGCCAAACAACAAGAAATGGAAAGTAAAGTAATTGCTCACCTTAAAACTATGGGATTTTAATGGAATTAAATCATAATATTACTGAGTGGAGAACTCTAACACTAGACGATTTGACTTTAAAGATTGGTAGTGGTATTACTCCCACAGGAGGATCAACAGTTTATAAATCTGAAGGAAGACCTTTTGTAAGAAGTCAAAATATTGGCTGGGGAAATTTAAAATTAAGTGAAATAGTATTTATAGAAGAAATTATTCATCAAACTTTTCCAAATACTGAAATACACCTAAATGATGTCTTTCTAAATATTTCAGGAGCTTCAATTGGTAGAAGTTCTATTGCTAATGAATTTCTAGTTGGAGGTAATGTAAATCAACACGTCTGTATTATTAGACCCAATCCAAATTATTTAGACTCTGTTTTTTTACGCTCTTATTTACTTTCTGAGTTTGGACAAAAACAAATTGATAGCTTTCAGTCTGGTGGTAACAGAGAAGGATTGAATATAGGACAAATCAAAATATTCCAAATCTTTCTCCCACCACTAAAAGAACAAAAAGCCATAGCCAATGCCTTGAGTGATGCCGATGTATATATTTCTTCTTTGGAAGAACTCATACAGAAAAAACAAAATATCAAACAGGCTGCTATGCAAAAACTTCTAAAGCCGAAAAAGGATTGGGAAGTGAAGACTTTGGGGGAAGTTGTGGACGTATTAGATAATTTAAGAGTTCCTTTGAATGATAATCAAAGAAACCTTATGAAAGGAGATATTCCATATTGTGGAGCAAATGGTATAGTTGATTATGTAGATGATTTTGTCATTGATGATGAAATTATTTTAATAGCAGAAGATGGAGGATACTTCGATGAATACAAAAATCGCCCTATTGCTTATAAGATGGCTGGCAAGTGTTGGGTAAATAATCATGCTCACATTTTAAAAGCAAAAGTAGATTTTAGTCAAGATTATTTATTTTATTCAATAGTTAATAAAAATATTCTCAATTTCATTGTTGGAGGAACAAGGGCAAAATTAAATAAAAGTTCATTATTAAAAATAGAGATTTTTACACCACCAACACTAGAAGAACAAACTCAAATAGCCACCATTCTATCTGATATGGATAATGAGCTAGAAATCTTAGAAGAAAAGCTCCAAAAAGCAGAGCAGCTTAAACAAGGTATGATGCAAAATTTACTCACTGGAAAAATACGACTACTATGAGCAAAAGAACTGTTTCACCAGAGCGTGAAGTACAAAACCGTGTACTCAAGGTATTTCAAAACGAATTAGATTATCGTTACATTGGCGATTTGTCAAAAGAAGATAATCATAATCTTCGTCGAAATGATATAGAGGCTTTTCTAAAAAAGCAAAACTATACACCTGTTTTGATTCAAAAGGCTCTCTATGAACTAGAAAAAGCTGTTTCTATCAGCGCACAGGATAGTCTCTATGTAGTAAATAAAGAGGTTTATTCTTTATTGCGTTATGGTGTTTCGGTCAAAGAGTCAGCAGGAGAGCAGTATCAAACTGTCTATTTTATAGATTGGAAAAATATCTATCAAAATGATTTTGCTGTTGCTGAAGAAGTTAGTACAAAAGGTGCAAATCATACACGTCGTCCAGATATTGTCCTTTATATCAATGGAATTGCTATTGGAGTTTTAGAACTCAAAAAGTCAAGCGTATCAGTAAGTCAAGGTATTCGTCAAAATATATCTTGTCAAGAGCATTTATTTGTAAAGCCTTTTTTTACAACGGTTCAGCTCGTTATGGCAGGTAATGATAGTGGAGGTTTGTATTACGGCACAACAGGAACAAGTGAAAAATTCTTTTTGAAATGGAAAGAAGAAGAAAGTAGCTACCAACCTGATAGTTTTCCATTAGATAAAGAAATAAAAGAGCTTCTGAACAAAGAGCGAGTTATGGATATTCTCTATAACTTTATCATTTTTGATTTTGGAACAAAAAAATTATGCCGTCCAAATCAATACTTTGGTGTAAAAGCAGCACAAAAAAGCCTTTCTAATAAAGAAGGTGGTATTATTTGGCACACACAAGGAAGTGGAAAAAGTCTAACAATGGTTTGGCTTGCCAAATGGGTACTAGAAAATAAACCACTCGGAGATAGTCAAAGAGTGCTTATTGTTACTGACCGTACCGAATTAGATGACCAAATTGAAGGCGTTTTTTCAGGCGTAGGAGAAACGATTGCACGTTCAAAAAGTAGTGCCGATTTGCTTACCCAGCTCAATGATGTTGGCAATCGTCTGATGTGTACGCTAGTGCATAAATTTGGAGAGCGCACTACTGACAATGACGAATTAAAAGCATTTCTCAAAGACTTAGCACGTCCTAAAAATTTCAGTCCAAAAGGAGAGTTTGTTGTTTTTATAGATGAATGTCATCGTACTCAAAGTGGCTCATTGCACGATGCTATGAAAGCCTTACTTCCTGAAGGTAGTCGTATTTTGATAGGTTTTACAGGAACTCCTTTACTCAAAAAAGATAAAAAAACGAGTTTAGAGAAATTTGGGTCTTATATTCATACTTACAAATTCAATGATGCCGTAAAGGATAATGTTGTTTTGGATTTATTGTATGAAGCTCGTGATGTAGATCAGCATATTGTCGATCAAACAGGTATTGATGATTGGTTTGATGCTCACACCGAAGGAATGAATGATTTACCCAAGGCACAACTCAAACAGCAATGGGGAACAATGCAAAAACTACTTAGTTCTAAAAGTCGTTTAGAGCGTATTGTAGCCGATATTAAAATGGATTTTGCCAAAAAACCACGTTTGAAAGCCAAACGAGGAAATGCCATACTTGTTGCTCGTAGTATTTACGAAGCCTGTCGCTATTACAAAATTTTTACAGATTACGGATTCAAACGATGTGCTGTTGTGAGTAGTTTCGAACCCAACGCACAAAGCACAAAACAAGAAGAAACAGGCGACGGAACAACAGAGAAAAAAGAGCAGTATGAGATTTATCAAAAAATGCTCAAAGATTATAATTTTGAAACTACTCAAGCTGACAAATTTGAAGACTTTGCTAAAAAGCAGTTCAAAGAAAACCCTAGTCAGATGCAGCTTTTAATTGTTGTAGATAAATTATTGACAGGTTTTGATGCTATCCATTGTACTTATCTTTACATTGACAAAAAGATGCAAGACCACGGTCTTTTTCAAGCTATTTGTCGAACGAACCGTTTGGGTAACGAAGAGGAAGAAGATGAGTATTACAAAGATTTTGGATACATTGTAGATTATCAAAGTTTGTTCGGAAAACTAGAAGATTCTATTAGCACTTATACTTCTGATGCTTTCGATTCATTTGATGAAGCAGATATAAAAGATTTGCTTTCTAGTCGTCAAGAAAAAAATAAAGAACGATTAGATGATGCCATCGAAACACTACATCATCTTTGTGAGCCTGTCGCTCCTCCAAAAGAATTACCTCAATATTATAATTACTTTTGTGGTGATCCTTCCAAACCAGAAGATTTAAAAGAACGAGAACAAAAACGTTTGACTTTCTATAAAGCTGTTGTTTCTCTAATTCGTTCTTATAATAATATTGCTTCCGAAATTTTGCAATCCTATTCTAAAGAAGAAGCTGACAAGATAAAAAAGCTAGTCAATGAATACACAGAGTTACGAAATAGTATCAAAGAATATAGTGGCGATTATATAGATTTGAAAAAATACGAGCCAGAGATGCGTCAATTATTGGATATGTATCTAACGGCTGATCCTAGTCGTATGCTTTCTAATTTGGGAGAAAAAAGTCTCTTACAACTCATCATTGAAAATGGAATTGAAGATGCTACGGAACATTTATCTCCTCAGATAAAGAAAAGCAAAGAGTCTATTTCTGAAGCTGTAGAAAACAATATTCGTAAAATCATCATTCAAGAAATGCCTATCAACCCTATTTTTTATGGAAAGATGAGCGAACTGCTGGGCGACTTGATAGAGCAGCGAAAAACAAATGCAATTAGCTACGAAGAGTTATTGAAAAAATACGAAGAGTTGGCTAAAGACATGCAGCCAGATGGAAAAAAACAAGATTATCCTGCCGACATAAATACACCAGCCAAACGAGCTTTGTATGATAATTTAGAAAAAAATGAAGCGATTGCACTTGCTTTGAATGAATCTATTTTACTTAACAAATATGATAATTGGATAGGGCATTTTAATAAGGAAAGAAACTTGAAAATACAGGTTGTTCTTCCTATCTTAGTGGAACATAAGAGCGAAGATAAATTAGAATCTATCTTTGAGATTATCAAACAGCAAGCTGAATACAAGTAAAAATGGAAAATAACACATTACAAATAGCTGAAAATTTGAATATTGATGTCATTCGAAAAAGCATCAAAAATGTTCATTTATCAGTACATCCTCCTGAAGGTCGTATTCGCTTGGCAGCTCCTTTGAGTGTTAGTGATGATACATTGAGATTGTTTGTAGTTTCCAAAATTGGTTGGATAAGAAGACAACAACGTAGTTTTCAAAAACAAGAACGTCAGTCTGAAAGAGAATATAAAGAGAAAGAAAGTCATTATTTTCAAGGTCATCGTTATCTTCTTCGGATTACAGAGAAAGACAAAAACCCAAAAGTAACTCTAAAATCTAAAACTCATTTAGATTTACAAATACGTCCTAATTCTACCCAAGAGCAAAAAGATAAAGTAATGAGTGATTGGTATCGCTCTGAACTCAAAAAACACATTCCTAGTCTTATAGAAAAGTGGGAAACTAAAATGGGTGTAAAGTGTAATGATTGGCGCATCAAACAAATGAAAACTAAATGGGGAACTTGCACCATTGAAGAAAAAAGAATTTGGCTTAATTTAGAATTAGCTAAAAAACCATTACATTGTTTAGAATACGTCATTGTCCACGAACTTACCCACCTCCTTGAACGCCATCACAACGAGCGTTTTTATGCTTACATGAATCACCACCTCCCTCAATGGAAAGAAATCAAAAAAGAATTGAATGAGTTTGTTTTTTGAATCTTACTTTATTCAATCTATCAATAAGAAGAAGACATCACAATAAAAACAGACTTAGTATATGACCACTTTAAAAACCAGTATTTTGGTGGTGGATGGAGTCGGTATGGTGCGTATTGATTTTTGATAAAAAGAAACTCTATAAAATTTCTGAAACGTTGGGGGAAGAGTGAACATCCAAAATAAAGACCCCTTAAACTATTCAAGTGGTCTTTATTTTGTATATTCCTATCCCACACTACTAAACCCCTTATTCAAAATGAAAAAATTGTTTATCTGTTCGCTTCTCTTTTTTTGCTTTACCATTATTTCAAAAGCACAAACCCTAAATGAGCAAATTCAAACTTATAAACAAGAACAAAAGAATTTAGAGCAAAAATTAACCACTACAAAAAATCAGTTAGACAGCCTCAAACTTCTAAAAATAATTGAAGATTTGAATGCAGTCGGACTTCCAAAATCAGATTTTAAAGACGAAGTAATTACGCATTCAGCAATGATACTCACTTATGCTGAGGAATTTGAACAAGCTAGATGGGTAATGCACATCATTACCCCAGATATAGCACAGACAAGTTTTGGAAGAAGTAATGATTTTAGAGAAGACGAAAAGGTCAGTACAGGCTCTGCCAAACAAGAAGATTACTTTTTGGTGGATACTTTAGAGAATGGAAAATTAGAATATGATGGTTTTGGTTATGATAGAGGGCATTTAGCTCCTTCGGCAGACTTTCGCTGGTCTGAAAAAGCTCTTTCTGAATCATTTTTGTATTCTAATATGAGCCCTCAAAAAGCTGAATTTAATAGGGAGGTTTGGGCACACTTAGAAGATGCCTTGAGAGCCTATGTTATCAAAAATAACACTTCGCTTTATGTAGTTACATTACCTATCCTCAGTCAAGATGTACAGAAAATAGAACGAGGAGTTAATAAAGTAGCTATTCCAAAACGATATGCTAAAATAGCCATTGATTTGAAGAATAGTCGTGGCATTGCTTTTTTACTTCCCAATGCAGCCTCTACGTCATTACTAACCACTTTTACGACTTCTATTGATGAGATAGAAAAGCTAACTCAGATAGATTTTTTTTCAAACCTAAGTGATGAGTTAGAAAATAGACTAGAATCAATGACGGATGGCAAAGAATGGATACCAAGTGATGAGCAACAAGATGTCGCTGCCATTGATCCAATGTCTCTGCCAAAAGGTTATTTCAATACAAATCAAGCGAAGTATAAGACAAAATCCAATAAGAAAGTGACTATCTGTGGAACTGTGGTCAGTACCAAGCTATCAAGTAAAGGAAATATATTTATTAATTTAGATAGAGCCTTTCCCAATCAAGTTTTTACAGTTTCCATCTTTGCAGATAAGGTCAAAAACTTTCCATACAAACCTGAAGAATACTTGAAAGGAAAAACGATTTGTGTTACTGGAAAAGTTTCTGACTACAACGGCACTCCAAGTATGAGTGTGGAAAATGGAAAGAGTATTGTTTTATATGAGGAAAAAGAAGAGTAAATTTGTAGTTCATCTTTATTAAAAAAAATATGCCTTCAATTTCTACAGAAAAACTATTTGCAAATACCATTGCTTCAAATGCTTCTATTCAAGCGCACTTAGAAATCATCTTGAGAAATCAAGCAGAAATATTATCTAAGCAAACAGGTGAAGACGAGCAAGCGCTTCTTAGTGCTTTTCAGTTTGATGTGGGTAATAGAGCACAGCATATTAAGAGTGAGATGTTGGCTAAACTCATAAATGACTAAAAGCGAGAAACTGTCTATAGAAAGGATAAAAAGGTGGCTACTAAAATAATTTAAGTAGTTGTTTTGACACCTATAATGACACCTTGATTTTCATAAAATACCGTAAATCATTGTATTGCAGTAGTTTATGATTTTTTAAACTATTCCTAACAGAGCTACTAGTTTTATGAAACCAAACAGTTTGTTTTAAAATAAACTGTTTGGTTTTTTGTTGGATATTATTTTCTTATATCCTTCCAATACCAATCAATGGCTTCTGTAAGTCCTTTTTTGAAAGAATATTGAGGAGAGTAGCCTAATAGTTTTTTGGCTTTTTCAATAGAAGCTAAAGAATGAGGAATATCTCCTTGACGGTTGTCTCCATAAATAGCGTCGATAGCTGCAATTTTAGAATCGTATTTACTAAGAAGTAAGCGCATCAGTTCGAACATCTCTTTTACAGTTGTGCGCTCTCCAAAAGCTACATTATACACTTGATTTATGGCATCTGGGTTTGTTGTTGTGGCTGCCAGTTCATTGGCTTGTAAGACATTTTCTATGTAGGTGAAATCTCTTGAAAAATCGCCTTCTCCAAAAATAGTTGGTCGCTCATTTTCCATTAAAAGACCAATAAACTTTGGAATAACGGCAGCATAAGCACCATCAGGACGCTGTTTTCTTCCAAAAACATTAAAATAACGCAACCCAATAATCTCCAAACCATATAAATCTGAAAAGACATTTGCATAAAGTTCATTTACATATTTGGTTACGGCATAAGGCGAAAGAGGACGACCAATATTCTCTTCTACTTTAGGCAATGCTTTGTGGTCGCCATACGTTGAAGAACTGGCTGCATACACAATGCGTTTTATCCCTGCCTCTTTTGCAGCTACCAAAACATTTACAAAGCCAGAAATATTTACATCATTAGAAGTAATTGGGTCGGCAATTGAACGAGGGACAGAACCTAGTGCAGCTTGATGCAAGATAAGTTCAACATCAGTAACAGCCTTTTTACAGTCTTCTAAATTACGAATATCTCCCTCAATGAGTGTAAAGTTAGGGTTTTCTAAAAGATGAGCTATATTTTCTCTTCGTCCCATCGAAAAATTATCCAAGCAAGTAACCTTATTATCTTGAGCTAAAAATCTTTCGCAAAGGTTTGAGCCAATAAAACCAGCCCCTCCTGTAATAAGAATGCGTTTTGAAGTAAGTTTATTTTGTTCCAAAAAAAATGTAAGTTTAGAGATTAAAAATCAGAAAATTATGAATTGCAATCTACAATCAAAGTAATCCCTCCACAGCTTTCATCAACTCCTCCAAATATTTTTTATCTGTCTGGTCAAAATCATTTACTTTATCGCTATCTACATCTAAAATCAAAGCTACATTTCCATCTTTATCAAAGGCAGGAACTACAATTTCAGATTTGGAATCGGTACTACAAGCAATATGTCCTTCAAATTTTTCTACATCTTCTACTAAAATAGTCGCTTTATCTTGCCAAGATTTTCCACAAACTCCTTTCCCATATTTTATACGAGTACAAGCCAAAGGACCTTGAAAGGGTGCAAGAATAAGAGTTTGTTTTTCAAAGTCAGTAGAATCATTTTTTTCTACACGATAAAAACCAACCCAAAAAAAATCCATTCCATACTTCAAGGCTGCTGCAATATTGGCAAGATTTGCCGTAAGGTCGCTTTCTATTGATGTGAGTGCTTTAATTTGAGGAATAAGCTCTTGATATTTTTCAGCTTTTGTAGCTGTTGCTGATATAGTTAATGTTTCTGCCATGAATAAATGATGATTTATGTTTACTTTTAAAATTTCATTTTTACAAACTTACGTATAATTTAAATGTTTTATATGGATAGCACAAACAAATCAGAAATCACAACTTTTTTATTTTTTAGCGTAATTTGTAAAAGAAATATTAATCATTTTCTTACAAATTTCACTTATATTTGCAGCGCAATATAAACAGGTAAAAACGTTTATTTTGTAAAATAAATGTTATATATAAAAAAATAAAAACACAATATGAGAATTCTATACTTTACATTATTTTACTTCAGTTTTGTTGTCAGTATATCAGCACAAACTGATTTTTTATTACATGCTACAGAAGCCCCAGAGCTCGAATGGGAAGAGAGAGCAGGAGGAATGGGTTATCACCTATTTACTAAAATGGTAACTGATTCTAAAAATAATACTTATGTTGCAGGTTATCACGAAGGACATACGAAGTATGGAATTGCTGATTATGATGTGGAAGTCGGTAAGGTGGGATTGGTATTTATGAAATTGGATACACAGGGAGAGGTGTTATGGTATAAGAAATCTGAATCAGATGAAAACTTCGAACAAATCACAACTGTAGCTGTAGATAAAAATGATAATGTTTTTGTTCTCAAGAAAGTAAATGGGACTTCATATATCATCAAGTATGACAGTAATGGAAATAAGCTATTTGAAAAAGAAGTTGAAAATGGAGGTATCGGTATGGACATGCTCATCGATGATAATGGAAATATTCATATTGCTTTTGCTATCTACGAAAGAGCAGTATTAGTGAATAAATTTGACCCAAAAGGAGATATAATTTGGAGCAGACGTATAGAAACAGACCATATCTATCCTAGACAGTTAGCATTAAATCCGAATGGCAACGTATATATGATATGCGACTTTTTAACAGACTATGATTATAATTTATTGATTAGAGACGGAATTAATAATAATATTCTAAGAGAAACAGAGTCTTTTAGTCGTTCTAGTTATGAAGACCATAATGGGATAGCAATTACTGGGTTTTCCTCTGATGGAAATATCTTATTTTTCTGTAAAGATATTATTAGAGGTGGTGAGTATAGATATCCTATTGATTCTAGTATTGGAATGGCATTCAATCCAACGACAAACGAGTTATGTATTGCAGGACGATACGAAGATGATGATTACAAATTTCTGACTGTAGATGCAGAAACAGGTAATCAGAAAGAAGAAACACTCATCACAAATATTAATCCTAGTAGTGTCAATGTACCTACGCTAGTAGATATGCAAGTAAAGAATGGAACAATTCATTTGCTCAGTCTGTCTCATGATGTGTTTACTTATAGTTTTTCCGATTTAAGTGCTAAGATTACTCATATTTTTGATAAATATGGTAGCAATACTCAAGAGTTCGATAGTGAATTTGGTTCACCTGCACAAAAATATTTTCCTGACCCAGACTACTATGCGATAGATGAAGCCTTAGAAATGGCAGTATATAATGATGGAAAAGTAATTTTGTCAGTAGATGGAAATTCTAGAACGCTTCAAAACAACCGAGTGCTTCTTTCAGGTGGTTCTTCTAAGATGGCATTTATTCAAGTAGCTCCAAGTGGAAACATTAATTGGGCTAAAGATGGAGATGAGTTTGGGTTGGAAGTTCAAATGGCAGAAACTACTGATGAAGAGGGGAATTTGTATGTACTTGGTTTCCAGAGGGGAAATTCTACATTTGGAAACAATACATTGGATTATCAAACAGATCTAGAGGGAAGGGTATCTCCCACTTTATACATAGTAAAGTATGATAGGTTTGGCAATGTAGTTTGGGTAAATCAATCAGATAAGTCTTCAAGAGATTATTTTAGTAAAATAGGACGTGGAATACAATCTATTGAAGTTTTTGAGGGGAAAATATATTGTTTTGGTGACTTTAAAGACTTAACATTCTCATCTCATTCCCCTAGTTTTCAAAGTGATTGCAATTATCTCCGTTTTGATGCCTCTAATGGTAGGTTAGAAAAAATGAAACAAGTAATTATATCTACCAATGAAATAGAAAATTCTACTATCAAAAATGGAAACATATATTTACTAAATGGATCTCAGCTTATTAAAATCAATCAAAATGCAAATGTAGAATATGATTTAAAAGTGGGAGAGCTAGTAGAGGGTAAGATAGAATCAGAGGGAATCAAAGTAGGTAATAACGGAGACATATACTTTACTTTTGTTGTTACTACCTCAGATCGTAATAGAGAAGAACCATTACTTTTTCAAATGATAGGAAGACAATACAGTGCAACAGGTAAGAGTGCATTTCTTGCAAAGGCAAACTCTCAAGGTAATGTTCAATGGGTAAAGGATATATCCGAACAAGGATTATGTGGAGCTAAATTTACATTAAATCCCAAAACGAATGAAACGTATATGATGGTAGGAGATGTAGATGCTCCAGACGGAGGAATTAATAGAATAAGAACTGATAAACTGGCTAAGTTTAGTAGTCAAGGAAATAAAATATGGGTAAGGGATTATGGTTTTGAAGAAACTGAAAATTTTGGAAGTGGTTTCTCTTTTATCACGGATTTAAGAAGAGGAGCATTTCCTACAGATTATAGATGGATAAAATGGGAAAACGGACATATCTATGTGCGAATAGGTGGAAAGCAAGCAGGAGGACGTAATTCTCTTGGTATATATGTATTACCTGTCTTTTTGAAAATAAACTCTTCAGATGGAAGTTTGGTATATCAAAAATATTTATCACCAAAGTATCCTAGCTCTTTTTCTTATGCAATGGTAGGAGTTGCTGGAAACCATATTTACTACCTTCCTCACGAACACTATAGACAAGTAGGTTCAGGTGATATTACCATATCAGAATTTAGATTGATAAAACACGGACGGGTACACAAACTCCAAAATCAAAGCGCTCAAATATATGATAATTATACAGAGGGAGCAACCTATCAATGGTATAAAAATGGAACACTATTACCAAATACTGAAAGAACAATAACAATTACATCAGGTGGAAATTATAGTGTCATAAAAACAGTAAATGGACAAATTTTAAAATCTGATACGCTTATATTTGAAAAGTTTGAGCTAGTAGCTGATATTGAACAAGAAGATAATGGTTTAATATGTGGTGGATTAGGAAATACAAACCTGACAGCAAAAAAACAGCCTGAAAATACTCTTTATCATTGGTATATTGATGGTAAATTAGAAGAGACAAGTAGAATACCATCTTTTTCAGGAGCAAAGATTGGAACACATAAGTACAAATTAGTTGTTACTAAAGATGGATATTCAGCAGCAGATAGTGTTACTATTACAGGAGTTAGAAGTATTACACCACGTATTGTAGGTACAAATCAACTTTGTGAAGGACAAACTGCTACACTTGAGGTTACCTTATCAGGAATAACTCCTGTTCCTTCTACTATTCCTACCAAGATACAATGGTATCGAAATGGACAACTTATTGCAGGGGAAAATCAACATCAAATAATTGTAGATAAAGAAGGCGACTATAGTGCTACATACACAGTAGGAGACTGTCTTTACGAAAATACTCGCAACGGAGTAAAAAGAATCAATGTATATACCCCCCCTACGATAAAAATCATTCAAATTGGAGAAGACTCATTAGATATTACTCCGAATGAGAATATTAGTTCTGTAAAATGGTATAGAGGCAGTCGATTAGTGAAAACCCTTCTAGGAACAACTAAATATCAAGTAACAAGGAGTGGTACATACACTGCTGTGGCTCAATACTATGGAGTTTGTGAGGTTACCTCTGCTGAATTTGTTTATGAAGTACCTACCACCGACGACGATGACGACGATGACAATGGTGATGATGACAATGATGATGATGTTTTGTCAAATGAAAGCATCTTTCAGTCTCAAGTCTTAGTTTATCCAAATCCTACAAATGACATTTTTGTAATAGACTTGAGAGATATAGTTCCTACAGATAAAGAAATAATAATTACACTCACAGATGTATTAGGAAGAGAATTATATCGTAAATCATATCTTGCAACTGAAACCAAGCATGTTATTGATATAACAAATTATAAAGTAGGTATTTATGGTATTCAACTAATTTGGGATAAACAAATCCAAGTGCGAAAGAAGATACATAAGAAATAGATTATTATAGGCGTAGCTCTTATAAGGCTACGCCAACTCCTTATATTATCTAATAAAGTGTGTAAATTTTAAAGATTTTGAGTTCTACTTTTTGTCAAAGTAATCCTTCAAAAACTCTTATCAACTCCCCTAAATATTTTTTATTTGTCTGCTCAAAACCATCTACTTTATAAAAATTACCTCAAAAAAAGACTTGATTTCATATTTGAATACTATCGTAATTAGCTATAAGGTCGCTTTCTATTGATGTGAGTGCTTTAATTTGAGGAATAAGCTCTTGATATTTTTCAGCTTTTGTAGCTGTTGCTGATATAGTTAATATTTCTGCCATTGTATATATAAAGTTGAAAGTTGAGTTTAGTGGTTTTGAAAATAACGACAAACATAAGTCAGTAAAGTTGGGAGGGAAGTCTACATTTTATTATACAAATAGTATAATAGAAGGATTGAGTATAATAAAAACTGTTTGTAGCTATCTTATGAATAAAATTAGTAAAAACTTTCCGAATTATGAATTGAAGTGTGCTAAAATATATCTTCTCTATTATTTTCTGTTTTTATAAGCAGTGTGATTATATCATTTTGACTTTAGGGTTTAATTTTATAATTTGTTAACCATTAAATACTTATGAAAAGAAAAGTTACTATTTTACTACCACTTTACTCTAAGAAGAATGAAAGAAAAATCTACTCATATAGCTACCTGTGCGTTTTTGTTTTTTTTTGTTTTTCTATCCTCTCATAATTTTCTTGTAGCTCAAATAGACGAAGAGGGACGTTATAAATTTGCGCTTGATGAACTAGAAAGTAAAAAAGAGACTGAAATCAAAGTAGTTACAGCTACAAAACGTAGCCAAAGTATTCGTAAAGCTCCTGCTACTATTATGGTTATTACAGCCGAACAAATAAGAGAGCGAGGCTATGAGTTTCTAGATGATATTTTTAGAGATATTCCAGGGTTTGACCTTACTCGTGTACATGGTGTTTTTCCTAATATTTGGGCACAACGTGGTCTTTATGGAGATGAAAATAAGCGTACCTTACTCATGATAGATGGAATTGTAGAAAATAATATCTTAGAAGGTAATGTTTTGGGAGGTCCTCAATATAGTCTGCATTCCATTGAAAGAATAGAAATTATTTGGGGTAGTGGCTCAGCTCTCTATGGTGCAAATGCCTTTAATGGAATTATTAATTTAATTACTAAAAAAGGAGAAGATATAGATGGTTTGGAATATCAAGGTGGATATGGAGCATTTCAAACTCGCTTTAATAAGGCTGTTGCAGGTTTTCGAAAAGATAGTTTGGATGTTATGATTTCGGGTTCTTTAGTCAATTCTGAAGGTCCTATTTTTGAAGAACGCCACCCACAGTACAATGCCAGTTTTGTAGATAATGCCTATTCTATAATAGGAAGAATGAATTGGAAAGGTTTGAAATTAGGTTTTAGTCGTTTTGATAGACCTATGGGACAAGGGCAGTTTTCAAATTCGCCAGTAGAATATTATGGATTACCTTTATACGGTCATGAAGATAGTGAAGGGACAGTTGCTGGAAGTGGTTCTGCTCCTATAAATGTAGCTGGGGAAAGAGCAGGTGTTTGGCGTTCGGTTACAAATACGTTATCAGCCAGTTATCAAAAAGACTTTTCTGAAAAAATATTTGCTCTAGCAAAAGCTTATTATCGTCAAACAGGAATTGCAGAAACAAGTTATGATTATTATTATTCACCATCAGACTCTGCATACGAACGAACAGCTTATGCACACGATTCTTATTTGATAGGAAGTGAACTACAAATAGATTATACACTTAGTGAAACACAGCACCTTATCTTTGGAGCTGTCTATGAATACTCTGATGTTGAGAAAGGCTACCGTGGTTATGAAAGTATAAATCGTTTTTATAATTCTCCGAATAGCTTTTATCGTACTGTTTTAAAAGATGAGAGTTTGAGAGAAAGTGTAGTGTATCAAAATATTGCAGCCTATGGACAGTATGTCATCAATACGTCATTATTTGAGGCTACTGATATCATTGTAGGTATGCGCTATGACCAAAACAATGTATATGGTTCTACACTAAATCCTAGGTTAGCCATAGTATCTAATCCAAATGAGTACCTTACTGTAAAGTTGATGGCAGGAAGTGCTTACCGTCCTCCAAATAATTTTGAGCTTTTTTCTCAAGCAGCTTCAAGAATCCCAAATCCAGACTTACTACCTGAAAAGGTGCGTTCTTTTGAAGCAAATATTACCCTTACACCTTCAAAGAATTTATTTATTGAGACCAATACTTTTTTAAATTCTTATGACGATATCATTATCTCAAATGTAAATATTGGAGATATTGATAATGATGGAAACCCAAATTTTCAGAATCGAAATCAAGGAACAGCGCAAGTTGTTGGTTTAGAATTTAAAACGCAATACAATATTACTCCAGATATTTCAGCCTTCGGAAACCTTACTCTACAAAACCCAACTCAAAAAAATGGAGACGAGACGCCTACTGTTGCTAATATTGCAAAAGTGAAAGGAAATTTAGGCTTTGATGCTGCTTTTAAGAATATATTGAACTGGTATTTTGTCGGAAATTGGGTAGGAGAGCGTACTACAAGTGATTCTAATCCAGTATCTTCTATTCCGAGCTATGCTGTTTTCAATACAGCTATTTCTACTAAAAATTTCATCAATGATAAAGTTAGTTTTGTTTTTTCATTGAATAATATTTTTAATACTACCTACTTTGATGCTGGAATAAGAGGTGCAACAGGTGGTTATTATGGTACTATGCACAGGCAGTTGGAGCGAAATGGCTCTTTGAAGATTATTGTGAAGATATAAATATACGGCAAAGGTTGTTTTCCTTTCATAAGGAAGCTTTCAATGCTTATAAAATGACTTTATGAAAATATATTACTCAGATTTGGTGGCTGTTGCTGATATAGTTAAATATTATTCATTCCAATCATAATAATATATTCTAAACTCTTTATTTGAATATTTATATGTACTCATTTCTGTAAATAGTTCTTGTTGCATAAGTTTTTTTGCATCAAAATATTTGAGAAATGAGCTATCACAATCTATCTTGACGTGATATCCTAACTTTCTAGGTGTTCCTATTTCTGATAAATACCAATCAGCTTTTACCTTATAGTTACCTTGTTTGAAAACTTTTTGAAATATCTCTTCTAGAGGCTTCTCCTGTTCAAAAATATCCTGTTCTCTATCAATAAGTTTGACATCAAATTCTAATTGCCCATAAAACTGTATGGTAGTATCTTTAGGGTATAACAAATAAATATTATTCTCTTTTCTTAGACTATCTAAAACAAAATTATGTCTATCAATAGAGTTTATAGTAACTACTTTACCTTTTGCAGGAGTAAATTTTTTTTCCAAGCGTCCAAAATCAAATGACATTAATTCCCAACTGCAATAGCAAAATGTATTAATTCTTTCTCCATTTTTATATAAAGATAAACAGTTATCTGGTGTTGTTCCTCCACATTCTTCAGTTGCTTGAAGCTCTAAATCATTGCATAATTTAAGTAAAGTTTCTTTATCATAAATTACGTTATATGTATCGTAATCAGTATTATTTCTCACCAATAGCCAATTAGCATCTTCATCAAAATTACTTTTTTCAAAAAAATCAACTTTATGATTAGAGCAGTTATAGAAAAATAAACTGAACCCAACGAGTAAATAAATTAAGGTTTTAGATAAGACTTTCTTTTTTTTATACATAAGCGCATTTTTTTTGAAAAAATTACAGAATTGAAAGAAATATATCTTCGTATAAACAAATTTACAGATAATTTGAGCGTTTAGTCAGATTGTAGAAAGAAAGGATAATTTAATTTTTCATAACTTAGTAGCCAAACCCACACAAACAAAAAATCAAATACAAGAAATAAATTATCTTCATTTCAATTACTGTATGAATCCGACACAAGACAAAACTACTGACATTCAGAAATATTTTATCATAGATTTTGACAGCACTTTTACAAAAGTAGAAGCAATGGATGAGCTTTGCCAAATTGCTTTACAAAATCACCCAGAAAAAAAAGAACGCCTTTCTCAAATTCAATCTTTGACCGACCAAGCGATGGACGGAAATCTTTCTTTTAGAGAATCCCTTCATAAAAGAATTGCAATTTTAGAAGCAAATAAAAGTCATCTTCCAGAGCTTATCGAAAAATTAAGCGAAAAAGTATCTGAATCATTTAAGCGTAATCAAACTTTTTTTGATACCTATAAAGATACTATTCTGATTGTTTCTAGTGGTTTTAAGGATTTTATTGTTCCGATTGTTACCAAATTCGGAATCAAAATAGAAAATATTTATGCCAATGAATTTACTTTTGATAGTGATGGCGAAATAAATGGTTTTAATGCAAGTAATGTTTTGTCAGAAGATAATGGAAAAGTAAAGTTGCTCAAAAAACTCAATCTACAAGGTGATATTTATGTAATTGGTGATGGTTATACAGATTATGAAATCAAAGAAGCAGGACTGGCAAATGAATTTTATGCTTTTACAGAAAATATAAAGCGTGAAAAAGTGCTTAGTAAAGCTGACCATGAAGCTCAAAATCTTGATGAGTTCTTGTATGTCAATAAACTAGCTCGTAATATTTCTTATCCCAAAAATAGAATTAAGGTTTTGCTTTTGGAAAATATTCATCAATCTGCAAAAGAAATGATGGAAAAAGAAGGGTATCAAGTAGAATTGCTTTCAAGTGCTTTAAGTGAAGATGAACTTATAGAAAAAATAAAAGGAGTATCTATATTAGGCATTCGTTCTAAAACAAATCTGACTTCCAAAGTAATAGAACACGCTGACAGACTTTTAGCAGTTGGGGCTTTTTGCATTGGAACAAATCAAATTGACTTAGAAGCCTGTCAAGATAGAGGAATTGTAGTTTTTAATGCGCCGTATAGCAATACTAGAAGTGTAGTAGAACTCGCCATTGGAGAAATGATTATGCTTATGCGTGGTGTTCCTCAAAGTGTCATGGAAATGCACACAGGAAAGTGGAATAAATCGGCAAATAATAGTTTCGAAATCAGAGGAAAAAAATTGGGAATTATTGGCTATGGAAATATTGGTTCACAGCTTTCTGTTGTGGCAGAAGCATTGGGAATGAAAGTCTATTTTTATGATATTGTGGATAAACTAGCCTTAGGAAATGCAACGATGTGTACTTCTTTGGAGGAACTTTTGAGTATTGCTGATGTAATTTCTTTGCACGTCGATGGAAGGGCTGAAAACTCAAATATTATTGGAAAAGAACAGTTTGATTTGATGAAAAAAGGCGTAGTATTCCTAAACTTAGCTCGTGGGCAAGTAGTTGATATTCCAGTACTCGTAGAAAACCTCAAAAGTGGTAAAATATTGGGTGCAGGTGTTGATGTTTATCCAGAAGAACCAAAAAATAATCAAGAAGAATTTGTTTCAGAATTGCGTCAGATTCCAAATGTCATTCTTACGCCACACGTAGGAGGAAGTACAGTAGAAGCACAGGAAAATATTGCACAATTTGTTCCTACTAAAATGATGGATTATATCAATGCAGGAAATACTTTTTCTAGTGTAAACTTTCCAGAGCTACAACTTCCAAAACTTCAAAATGCTCATCGTTTGATGCACCTTCATAAAAACGTACCAGGGATTTTGGCTAAGATAAATCAGACTTTTGCCAAAAACGAAGTAAATATTGTCGGGCAATATCTCAAAACTAACGAAAAAATTGGTTATGTAATCACAGATATTGATCAAAAGTACAACGAAAAAGTAATACAAGAACTTAAAGATATTGAAGACACTATTCGTTTCCGTATTTTGTATTGATAAAACTGATTAGCGAGTGATTTATATGACAATTACAGGATAATACAATTACAGAGTTCTTTACTTTTACAATAAAATTATAATTCAAGCCCTAAGAGTTTTTAGAAATTCTTAGGGTTTTTATTATTTTTTATCTAGCTTCAGATTGACTTTTTAATGAGATAAATCAATTTATAAGTTGTCATTATGATTTATGTTGTCAATTTATAGTTTTTTAAAAATTTAGTTAAGTAAAGCTATAAATTTATTCTTGTTGAGTTGAATCAATCTTTTGCCGTTGTCGGTGTCCTCTCCTCATCGATGACTTCCACAAAGATTTTCAGATGACCGAAAAAATCAATAAAAATAGTTTTTCGAATATTGGAATCTATAAGCAAAGAAAAATTGCAAAACCTTAATCTGTTTTTTCTACATCACAATAAAATCCATCAAACACCACCAAAACATTTCTATATAGATTGTGTTCTCATAGAGTAGCTTTGACAGGCTAACAAAATATAGTTCTTAGTGAGTAGTAGTAGTTTAGTCAAAGTAAAACAAGCACTCAAAAACATTTTTTAAACTATATAACGACCAACTAAATGGCTTCTAGATTTTTTGTCCTCTTCGATGATATTGCAATACTTATGGACGATGTAGCTGTCATGAGCAAGTTAGCAACAAAAAAAACAGCAGGAATTCTTGCTGATGACTTAGCTGTAAATGCTGAAAAAGCGTCAGGTTTTGTTTCAGCTAGAGAAATACCTGTTTTGTGGAAAATAACAAAGGGTTCTCTCCTAAATAAAATAATTATTTTACCTGTCGTATTTTTATTGAGTGCTTACTTTCCTGTAGCTATTGTTCCTATTCTTTTGATAGGAGGGTTGTATTTGTCTTATGAAGGTGCAGAGAAAATATATGAGTATTTATTTCACAAAAAGGATGATAAAAAAGACATTTCATTAAATACAGAAATGACACCTGCTCAAATAGAAGAGTATGAAAAGGAAAAGATAAAGTCAGCTATTATTGTAGATTTTATTCTTTCTGTTGAGATTATAATTATAGCATTAAGTACCATAACAGATAGCCCTCTCAACATACGAATAATAGTAGTAACAATAGTTGCACTTATAGCCACTGTTTTTGTCTATGGTCTTGTTGCCCTTCTGGTAAGGATGGATGATTTAGGTTATAATTTAATTGCTAAAAGCAAAACTAACGAAGGTATTTTAAATAAAATAGGAACTGCTCTTGTCAAAACATTACCATTTATAGTTAGAAGTTTAGGGGTAATAGGTACATTTGCTATGATTTTGGTAGCAGGTGGAATATTTGTTCACAACATTGAACACGTACATCATCTTGTTGAAAGTTTGCCTTTGCCTTCTATCGTAAGTGAATTTATTATTGGTCTGATTATAGGATTTATATGTTTATTTATTACCAAGATAGTTTTGAAAGTTATAGGTAAAAACGATTAACATTAAACTTATTGTATATTCTAAATCTACTTATATCTATATTTTATGAAAAGAAAAACCCTAAATTCTTATTACAAGAGTTTAGGGTTTGTGCATTATTGATAAATATACTTGTTTTACCTTCTTCTGCCTGAATAACTCATTGCTTCTCCTTTACCAAAGGCATAGCTTACACCAAGAGTTATGAATCGTCCACGTTGTCTAAAATTATAACTTTCGAAAGTTGGTTGATTTACAAAGTTTTCTTGAATCCTAGAAGCAAATACATCTCTAACCCCTAGATTACCAACAATTTTACCTTTAAGAAACTTTTTTCGTACGCCTATATCCATAAAGGCAAAACCACTTTGTTCTCCCTGTACAGTCTCAAAACCAGAACGGTAATTTCCTGTTATTTCAAAATCAATATCAGCAGGAAGTTTTATTTTTGAATCCAAACGAGCCGACCATTGGCTACCAGTAAAGTCAAAATTTTGATTTTCAAAAACTCCTTGACGGTCAAAATAAGTATAATTAAAATTACCATTGAAAGTCAGCCACTTTACAGGGCTATATTTTCCGTTTGTTTCGAAACCTATAAGCGAGTTTGTTCCAATATTTTGAGGTGTCGTAACAGTAACATTATCAGAAAAAGTAGAAACTCGTTCCACTACATCGGTCGTATATCTGTGATACAAACTAGAACTCATAGTAGCGTCTCCAATCTCATAAATACTTGTAATTTCATACGAATCTGTAAATTCGGGTTGAAGGTCTGGATTACCTGCACGAATATTAAAGTTGTTTCTGATGTTAAAGAATGGATTCAAATCCCATAATCTTGGTCTAAAAATACGTCTAGAATATCCTGCTTGTAATGAAAAAGTTTCTGATGCTTTATAAGAAGTATGAAGAGAAGGAAAAAGATTAGTAAAATTTTGTGAGTTTGCTTCGTTTGTTGTTACTAATAGAGTTTGAAGGTCTGTATTTTCTACACGTAAACCTGCCTTAACTCCCCATAATTTATTTTCAAAAGCACCAGTCATATAAACACCTAATACTTTCTGATTCCACTCAAAGCTATTGGTAAAGTTTAGGTCAGTTACATATTCTCCGTTCTCAAAATTCTGTACTTCAAAATCATTTCCTACATCATTGATTACGTACAATGCTCCTGTCTCTAGCGTATAATTTTTTGATAATGGATTGACATAATCTGCCTTAAATGTATAATCTGTTTGATTAAAAGTAGTAGCTGTAAGCTGATTAGTATCTACATTTTCGCCTTCAATAGTCTTATCAATAAAGATAGAAGAAAGGTCTTTTGCAAAAGAACTTCCCAAAGCACTTATCTGAAATGTATGGTCTTCATTATTCTTAAAGGTCTTTGTCCAATTCAATTCATATTGCCATTTTGGATTTGTAGCTTCAGTTTCTTCATTACGTACCCATTGAGAAATAAGTTGATTTTCATCCAAAAAACTAAAATTAGTTTCAGAGGGCTGGTCTTCTATTTCGTAGGCAAAATTTCCTGAAAGCGTAAAGACATTGTATTTATTCAAATGATAATCTGTTCCCAGTCTAATATTGAAGAAGGTTTCATTTCTAAATTCTTCTCCATCACTCAAAATAGTTCTTCCATTCAATAAATTTCTATTAGTAGCTTCTGTCATTCTTGGTCTTGAACGATAACCAGCCCCAAATTGAGTAAATAAATTGAACTTTTCAGTACGACGATTTATACTTCCTCCAATACTATGGTTATCAGGAATACCGGTATTTGCAGAAATAGAACCATTCCAGCCCTCTTTTGATTCTTTTTTGAGAATAATATTCAAAATCCCTGATGTTCCAGAGGCTTCATACTTTGCAGAAGGATTTGTAATTACTTCAACACTTTCAATCATATCTGCCGTAATCGTACCCAACGCATTACCCGAATCATCTGCTAAAATAGAAGGCTTTCCATTGATAAGAATCTGTACGCCACCACTTCCTCGCAAACTAATTTCTCCTTCAATATTTACATTGACCGAAGGTACATTATTCAAAACCTCAAGCGCACTTGCTCCAGTGCTACTTAGGTCTTTTCCAACCATAAAAACACGTTTATCTAATTGGAAAATCGTCTTTGAAGTTTCTCCTTCTACTACAATGGCATCTAGCATTTTTGTATCTGGAGCAAGTGAGACCGTTCCCAAATCTATCTTATTATTGATGATTTCAACTTCTGTTATATCTTTGGTTTGGTATCCCATAAAACTAATTTTGATATAAAAATCAGTTTTGGTAGTGGAAATAGAAAAATTTCCCTCTTCATCGGATATAACACCTGTAATGAGTTCTTCCGTACTAGTTTTGTAGAGTGCAACAGTAGCATAAGGAACAGCTTGAGCAGTTTCTTCTTCAACTAAATTGCCAAAAATCTCAATTTTTTGTTCTTGAGCAGTAGCCAAACCACTCCAAATAGAAAATAAAAATAAATAAATAATTTGCAGTAGATAGTGTTTCATTGTATTTCAATATTTAATTATAAATTTTAATCACAACTTTTTATTTGCAAAAGTTGTTTAACTTTTTGCTTTTTTTGTGAAACAAAATAATTGTTAGAGTGCTAGTAAAGCGTAAGGTAAGTATATAAAATAACCTTCTTCAAATAATAAATTATTCAAAGAAGGTTTTATATAAAGACTAGTTTGTTGCTTTTCCTCTAAGGTCAGAGTTTTGGTTACTATTTTTTTTCTAGTGTTTGCATAGGTTATTTTCTAATCAAATTTAGCGAGACATTAATTCAATTTTTTTACAACAAATTCGTATAACTTGTCCATTTTCAAACGTATAAATAATATCATCATTTTCTTTTGGATTGTTTTGTAAAAGAAAATTATCATTAACTTCTCTAATTTTAGAAGGGAAAAATGTAATTTCTGATAAGTCTTGATTTTCATTCAAGTTATTTTCTTTAACCTCATTATTGAAGAATAAATAAGAAACTGACTTATGAACTAAAATTAAGTTGTTTACTTCATTTTTATCTACCCAATTGTCATTTGATTTTTTCCATTCCATTTTAATTTCTTGTTTTAAAATAGAATATTCAAAACTTAGAAAATCAAAATTGTTGTGTAAATCAAAATGTTTTTCTTCAAAATTAAGAGCATAATTTTCTATTATTTCAAAATTTGTTTTCATTATTTTTTTAGTATAATTCTGACAGCTTGGAAGCTGACAGCTACAGAAATTCACTAATCACTAAACGTTAATAACTAATCACTACTTCCCCACTCTTATTTTAAACTCATTCAATTTCAAAAGTGCTTCCACAGGCGATAGGCGATTAATATCTAAGGCTAAAAGTTCGTCTTTCATTTTTTCTAAGGCTGGGTCAGAAGTTTTGCTTTCTTCAAAGAGATTATTCTGATAAAATTCAGTTTTTGGAGCAGCTTTTAATGTTTCTTTATCCTTTTCTTTGAATTTATTGGTTTCAAAATGGTGCATCATTTCCGATGCTCTCAAAACCACTTTTTTAGGCATTCCTGCAAGTGAAGCTACATTTATTCCAAAACTATGTTCACTTCCTCCCTCTTTTAGTTTTCTAAGGAAAATAATTTTCCCTCCTACTTCTTTTACCGAAACATTGTAATTTTTTATTCTATCAAACTCATTTTTAAGTTCGTTGAGTTCGTGATAATGGGTTGCAAAAAGTGTTTTGGGTTTTGCATTAGGAAGAGAATGTAAATATTCTACAATCGCCCACGCAATCGAAATTCCGTCATACGTACTTGTTCCACGCCCTATTTCGTCCATCAAAACAAGACTTCTATCACTCAAATTATTCAGAATACTAGCCGTTTCAGACATTTCTACCATAAAAGTAGATTCTCCTTTGGCAATGTTATCAGACGCTCCAACTCTAGTAAAAACTTTATCTACAACACCAATTTTGGCACTTTTGGCAGGAACAAAACTTCCAATTTGAGCCATCAAAACAATCAAAGCCGTTTGACGAAGAAGCGCAGATTTACCAGCCATATTAGGGCCTGTTATGATAAAAATCTGTTCACTTTCAGGATTCATTGTTATATCATTCGGAACATACTGCTCTCCAATCGGCAATAGTTTTTCAATAACTGGATGCCTTCCTTCTCTGATTTCTAAACTATTATCATCACTAATTTCAGGTAAAGCATAATTATTTTGCATTGCTACTTCTGCCAAGCTACAAAGCGCATCTAACATCGATAAATACTTGGCATTTTGCTGAATTACCTTTACGTATTTTGCCACTTCTGAAACCAAATTGTGATATAGCGTATATTCAATACTCGCTATTTTTTCTTCTGCCGTAACTATCTTCTCTTCCCACTCTTTGAGTTCTGGCGTAATGTAACGCTCTGCATTGACAAGGGTTTGCTTACGAATCCACTCCGAAGGAACTTTACTTTTGTGAGCATTACTGACTTCAATATAATATCCAAAAACTTTATTAAAACTAATTTTTAATGACGTAATATTTGTTTTTATAATTTCTCGTTGGCGCAATTTTTCTAAAAAGTCTTTTGCCGAACTAGAAATATCTCTGAGCTCGTCAAGCTGCTCATGAACTCCTCTTTTTATCGTAACTCCCTGCTGTACAGCAAGTGGTGGATTGTCTTCTAGCTCGTTTTGGAGTTTCTTTAAAATATCATTATTCAAGACAAGTTTTTCTCCAATAGCTTCCAGTTCATTAGTCTTACTTTTTAATAAAATATCCTTTATCTTCGGAATTGCCTCTAAAGAAGTACGAAGTTTGACGAGTTCTTTTGGATTGATTCTTCCTACGGCTACTTTTGAAATTAAGCGTTCCAAATCTCCTACTTCTTTCAGATATGAACAAATTTCGCCTTGCAAACCATCTTTTTCTACCAAAACAGCTACATTTCTAAGCCTATTTTGAATTGGTTTGGCATCTTTGAGGGGAAAAGCCACCCATTTTCTAAGAAGCCTTGCACCCATTGGTGTAACTGTTTTGTCCAACACTTCAATCAGCGAACAGCCATTTCCATGCATCGGAACAAGCAATTCCAAATTACGAGTAGTAAAAGAATCCAACCAAACATATTTGTCTTGCTCAACTCTTGAGAGCGAAATAATGTGATTTTTTTCGTGGTGTTCTGTTGTTTCCAAATAATACAAAACTGCTCCTGCTGCAATGGTGGCAGCGTGTAGAGATTCAATCCCAAAACCTTTTAATGATGCTGTTCCGAAATGTTTGGTAAGTTTTTCATAGGCAAAATTGGTAGAATAAATCCACTCTTCGATAGCAAACTGTGAAAAATCACTTCCTTGACGAACTACCTGTGTTTCAAATTCTTTTTTATTGGATTTGCTATAAATAATTTCGGAAGGCGCAAAACGCTCTAAAAGTTGTTCAATATAAGAAAACTCTCCCTCGGCTACCAAAAACTCTCCTGTCGATAAATCTAAAAAGGCAGCACCAACAGCCTCATATTTTTTGTTTTTATAGAAATAAATAGAAGCTAAATAATTATTTTTCTTATTTTCCAGAACATTATCTCCCAAAACTAATCCAGGGGTAACAAGTTCTGTAACGCCTCGTTTTACAATTCCTTTGGCTACCTTTGGGTCTTCTAGTTGGTCGCAAATAGCTACACGAAGTCCTGCACGAACCAAACGAGGTAAGTAATTATCTAAGGAATGATGAGGAAAACCAGCTAATGCAATTTGAGAAGCTGCACCATTGGCACGTTTGGTAAGCGTAATATCTAATATTTTGGCTGCTTTGACGGCATCTTCTCCAAAAGTTTCATAAAAATCACCAACACGAAAAAGTAAAATAGCATCTGGATGTTTTCCTTTGATTTGATTATACTGTTTCATCAAAGGAGTTTGTTTTGTCTTTTTTGTGTCGGTAGTGCTAGTTTTTGAACTTGTAGATTTTTGTGATTTTGGAGGTCTAGCCATGAGAGTTGTTTTTTATCGCTATTTTTATTGGCAATTTGATTTTATTAGTGTATCAAAATTGCAAAAATATTTTGAAGAAAAGTAGCTTTTAAATATAAAAAGTAGAAATTTGCAGCAAAAATAATTTTTATTCGTCTAAAATATAAGTGTAATCTTAAATAAAAAATAACTTCCTTATAATCTCAAATCTATGAAAACTTTAAGTTACTTGCTATTTTTAGTCTTATTGATAAGTATAAAAAGTGTTTTTGCACATAATGAAGAAGATTCTCTTATTATTGGAGATTATAAATTTGAGAGGATTGAGTTTGAATTAAAACCAACTTTATATAAAAGTATGTATAGTGGAGGAAGTCTTACTCGCTATCCTAACAAAAATGATAGTATTAATGTAAATAAACTAGGTTATTTGGCAAATGAGAGTCTGACTCCAAATAATTATAGAGAGTTTTATGATGTTGCTCTCTCTTTTTGGAAACTTGGAAAAGATGAAATAGCAGAGAGAATGTTTTTAAGGATACTTAATTCAGAAGAAGAAAATTTTTCTAAGACTAATTTTTATGCTTCTGATGTTTTGAAAGATAGTTCAGTAAATGATGTATCTAATTATGGATATGGTAGTTTTACTTCACATCCTAAAAATGAAATTGCTCTCTGTTTATCTAAAATTTATATTGCGCAAAATGACTTTAGTAAAGCATTATTTTATCTGGAAGAGGCTGTCAATAAATATAAAGTAACCTATACTTGTGGGATGGGATATTATATCCAAAAGAGTGAGTACGATTTTTTATATGGAACTTGCTACAAAGAGTTGAATGAAAATCAAAAAATAATTGATTTATTTTTACCTACTTGTTTAGTTAGAAATGATGATTTTGTGGTTGATGCAATTAAAAATATATATTCAACTAAAGAAATTGAAACAGAACTAGACAAGGCAATAAATTCACTAACTTTTGAAGCATTTGATTTTCCATCTCTACGTATGAATGTTACTTATATTAACAATAAAGAAGTAACAGACTCTTCAACCTATTATTTAGGAAAAACTAAAATGAAAATTTTTGGTCTTGAAATAGAATCTCAAAATATAGATTTAGAAGATGGAGAGCGACTTACTAGAGATAAAGTGATAGAAGAATTTAAAAAATCTGACTTTTATACTGACTTGATGAGTGATTATGAAGGGTAATTAGGTATTTGATTTTATTAGTGTATCAAAATTGCAAAAATATTTTGAGATTTGAGGAGTTTTTTTGAGAAAAGTATTTTTCTAGGCTTGATTTCCTATTTGATAGGTAATTTTGAACTTATTGTCTTTTGTTATTTCTTCTTTGAATATATATTGATTGTTGCGTAGATGTGCATAAAGCATCATTATTACTTTATCTTCTACTGAATGATTTTTATTTTTTACAGCATTTCGATAGAGCGTTTTGAATACTGAAAAACCTTTGTCTTTAAAAATTTGACTGTATTTTCTTAACTGTTTTACAAACTTACTTTCTATATCATCAAAAATGAATTCTACTAAAATAATATGTTTTTCTGAAAAATAAAGTTGAAAATCAACATCAAGATTTAATTTAATACTATCTTGAAAATACTCCAAACATACGTGATAAATTTTACTCTTTTCCCTTCGCAAGGTTTTGTGCTTAATCAGAAAGTCTTCTATTTTGAAAATAAGTTCCTCTTTTTCTTCCTGCATTTTCGGAATCAAAATAGGCTCTTTAAATAGATAAATCGGATAGGTTGTAGTTTCTTTCATTGCATTAGTGTTTTTCATTTCAAGATAATAAATTTCTTTCTAATTGTCTGATACTTTCAAGTGTCTTGACAATTAAAAAAACTTCAAAATTAGCCAAAACAAAAAACCTCACTTTTTCTTAGTATTTTTGTAAAATAATGACTACAACCATATTCACACAAAATATACTATGAGTACCAATCCTCCAGTTCAACTTCCCTATACATCAAAAAATAAACTGCGTGTCGTTACAGCAGCAGCTCTTTTTGATGGACATGATGCAGCTATAAATATAATGCGCCGAATTATTCAGTCTTCGGGTGCAGAAGTTATCCATTTAGGACACAACCGTTCGGTAGAAGAAATTGTAAATTGTGCCATTCAAGAAGATGCACAAGCGATTGCCATTACTTCTTATCAAGGTGGACACGTAGAGTTTTTCAAATATATGCACGACCTTTTGAAAGAAAGAGGTGCAGGACACATCAAACTTTTTGGTGGTGGTGGAGGTGTAATTTTGCCTTCTGAAATCGAAGAGTTACACAATTACGGCATTACAAGAATTTATCATCCAGATGATGGGCGTGAAATGGGCTTACAAGGAATGATAAATGACTTATTAAAACAAGCAGACTTCCCGACAGGAAATGATGTAGAGATAAACGAAGTAGAAAAAATAAAAGAAAAAGATTCAAAGAATTTAGGAAGAATTATATCAGCCGTAGAAAACTACCCAGAAGAAAATAAAGCTCTTTTAAAGAAAGTAAAAGAATTAATACCTGAAAGAGTAGCTCCTGTTTTGGGAATTACTGGAACAGGTGGTGCAGGTAAATCTTCATTAGTTGATGAACTTGTAAGACGTTATTTGATAGATTTTGAAGACAAAACGATTGCCATTGTTTCTGTTGATCCTTCTCGTCGTCGTACTGGTGGTGCGCTTTTGGGCGACCGTATTCGTATGAATTCGATTACAAACGACCGTGTTTATATGCGTTCGTTGGCTACTCGTCAGTCCAATTTAGCTCTTTCAAAATACGTTCAAGATGCGATTGATATTCTTCGTGCAGCCGAATTTGATTTAATTATCGTCGAAACTTCTGGAATTGGACAATCTGATACAGCCATTACAGACCATTCTGATGCTTCTTTGTACGTTATGACACCAGAATACGGTGCAGCTTCGCAATTAGAAAAAATCGATATGATTGATTTTGCTGATGTAATTGCACTCAATAAATTTGACAAACGTGGTGCTTTAGATGCACTTCGTGATGTCAAAAAACAGTACAAAAGAAACCGTAATTTGTGGGATACGCCAGATTCAGAAATTCCAGTTTTTGGTACGATTGCATCACAGTTTAATGATGTAGGAATGAATACTTTGTATCGTTCCTTAATTGACCAAATTAATAAAGTCAATGAAAATTCGCCTACAAAATTATTTGATTCTTCTTTCGAAATTTCAGCTTCTACGTCTGAAAAACAGTATATTATTCCTCCTTCAAGAGTTCGTTATCTATCAGAAATTAGTGAAAATAACCGTCGTTATGATGAAAATGTAGAGCAACAAGCCGAAATTGCACAGAAATTATACGGTTTAGAACTTTCAATCGATTCTATTTTGAGTAATGAAGAAATAGAAAAAGAATTAAAAGATTCTATCATTCAAGGCTTGAAAGATACTTTCGAACAAATAAAACTTTCTTTAGAAGGTACAAATTGGAAAATCATTGAAGATTGGCAAACAAAAGTTGCTACTTATACGGCTGATGATTTTGTTTATAAAGTTCGTAACAAAGAATTTAGCCTTAAAACTTATACCACTTCCCTTTCTCAAACCAAAATCCCTAAAATTTCTCTACCAAAATACAAAGCGTGGGGAGATATTTTGAAATGGAATTTACAAGAAAATGTACCAGGGGAATTTCCTTATACGGCAGGCGTTTTTCCGTTTAAGCGTACAGGCGAAGACCCTACTCGTATGTTTGCAGGAGAAGGAGGACCCGAACGAACCAACAGACGTTTTCATTATCTTTCAAAAGGAATGCCTGCTGCACGACTTTCGACGGCTTTTGATTCGGTTACTTTGTATGGAGAAGACCCAGCGTATCGCCCAGATATTTATGGAAAAGTAGGTAACTCTGGTGTAAATGTATGCTGCCTAGATGATGCAAAAAAACTCTATTCAGGTTTTAATTTGGCTGACCCAACTACATCGGTTTCGATGACAATTAATGGTCCTGCTGCTACGGTTTGTGCCTTTTTTATGAATGCAGCTATTGACCAACAATGTGAAATTTACATCAAAGAAAACGGATTAGAGGAAGAAGTTGAACAAAAAATTAAGAAAAAATACGAAGGCAAAACTCGTCCTACGTATAATGGCGATTTGCCAGAAGGAAATAACGGCTTAGGTTTGATGCTTTTGGGAGCAACAGGCGATGAAGTTTTAGATAAAGAAATCTATGATAAAATAAAAGCCAAAACACTCACACAAGTACGTGGAACGGTTCAAGCTGATATTTTGAAGGAAGACCAAGCGCAAAATACGTGTATTTTTAGTACCGAATTTTCGCTAAAACTCATGGGAGATATTCAACAGTATTTTATTGACCATTCTGTTAGAAATTTCTATTCGGTTTCTATTTCGGGTTATCATATTGCAGAAGCTGGCGCAAATCCTATCACTCAACTTGCCTTTACACTTAGCAACGGTTTTACCTTTGCCGAATATTATTTGAGTAGAGGAATGGATATTAATGATTTTGCACCGAATTTCTCGTTTTTCTTTTCGAATGGAATTGACCCAGAATATTCTGTTATTGGTCGTGTTGCTCGTCGTATTTGGGCAAAGGCGATGAAAAACAAGTACGGAGCAAACGATAGAGCGCAAAAACTAAAATATCATATCCAAACTTCGGGGCGTTCACTTCACGCACAAGAAATTGATTTTAATGATATTCGTACTACGTTACAAGCCTTGTATGCCATTTACGACAACTGTAACTCGCTGCATACCAACGCTTACGACGAAGCCATAACGACACCAACGGAAGATTCTGTTCGTCGTGCTGTGGCGATTCAGCTTATCATCAATAAAGAATTAGGACTAGCAAAAAATGAAAATCCTTTGCAAGGTTCGTTTATTATTGAAGAACTAACTGATTTGGTAGAAGAAGCTGTTTTGAAGATTTTTGACCAAATTACTGAGCGTGGTGGTGTTTTGGGAGCGATGGAAAGACAGTTTCAGCGCACACAAATACAGGAAGAAAGTATGTATTACGAAATGCAAAAACATACAGGCGAATATCCGATTGTGGGTGTAAATACATTTTTGTCTTCGAAGGGTTCGCCTACCGTTATTCCTGCCGAAGTAATTCGTTCGACAGAAGAAGAAAAAGAGTATCAAATAAATATGCTTAAATCTCTTCATTCTTTCGACGAACAAAAAAGCAAAAACATCTTGAAAGACCTTCAAAAAGCAGCCATCAAACACGAAAATATGTTTGAACACTTAATGACAGCTACTAAAACCTGTTCGTTAGGACAGATTACTAGAGCATTGTTTGAAGTTGGGGGGCAGTATAGGAGGAATATGTAGGTAGTTTAGTATTTTTTATTATTTAGCTGTTCAGTATTTCCATATATTGAGCAGCTTTATATATCACTTAAATTAACCTTAACAATTAGATGAATATTAATGATTTAAACGACATAGTTCAAAAACTATATGATAAGTATTCTGAATTTCAGTTTACACAACAGTTACAAAGTTTTGGCGAATTGTATGGGTGGGATGATTTAGACGAAATTATAGCTAAAGCTAATCAAGACAGAAGCAATAAAACAACATTTATAAAAAGCGTAGTTTTATCTTTACACAAAAAAGGAGAGTTACAGAGTTTTTTGACAGAAAGCTTAGAGCCTACCTTCTCTATTTCAGATTTTAAAAGTGTCTGTTTGCATATGTATGATTATTTATCTCAACTAGAAGATATTCCACTATTTTTTCAGCAAGCCACATCCCAAAATGAAACGTATGGAGGAAGTAGAGAGGCAGTGTATAGAAATGCAGTTTTGGCTCACTTAAAGGCTATTTACAAGCAAAGTAGTGGATTAGTTACAGCAGAATCTTTACAAAAAGGTGGTAAAGTAGATATTTCTATTCAATTAGAGAACAATGAAAAATTACTTATTGCTGAATTTAAGATTCGTAGTGGAGAGACAATTACAGGTTGTCTAAATCAGTTATCATTTTATGCTAATAGAAACTCTACTAATTTATCAGTTTTCATATTAGAAGAAGGAGGAGACCAAGCCTACTCTAATGCTGTAACAAAATTAAAAGATTTTGTAAATTCAAAAGATAATTTTGAAGAGATTTATGATAACGCATATTTGTTAAAGGGTAGTAAATTATTAGACGAATCAGATATTATAGAGAGAAATCTATTTATATCTGTTTTTCATACACCAAAAGGATAATATATTCCTCAAAGCCGTTGTTGGTCTTTAGTTTCGGCTTGCCGTTACGATGACCCACAACAGACAGACGAACAGCAGTAAGACAAAAGATTTGTTTTTTGTTTTTAATTAGCACTAGTTTTGGAGGTAGGTTTGCAAATTGGTCGGTGTGTTTTTTGTTGGTCATCACAACAGCATTGCCGAAGTTAAAGACCAACAAAGGTGAGAGAAACTATCTTTTATTTGACTTTTACATATCTCAATTTTAAAAAAAATATGATACCAACGAGGACTTTTATATATTTTACTTTCTACCTATTTACAGGGTTACTTTTTTCATGTTCGGCACAACACTCTCAAGAGTCATTAACTTCTCAAGAAGAATTTGAAAAGAAATACAAAACCTATTTGAGTACTTATCCTGAAGAGCAACTTCTTTCTTTAGAAGTAATACAAGATGTAAAAAACTTTTCAGTAGAAGATATTACAGGCAATAGTATAACTTTTGGTAAGGATAGTAATAAACCTACTGTGCTTTTACTTTTTGCTACTTGGTGTCCGTCGTGTAAAGTAGCGATGGAAGAAATAAACAAAAAACTTATTCAGTTAAAGGGAAATGTCCAATTTATATCTATAGGAAGAGAACATTCAAAGGAAGAGTTGATAGAATGGAGTAAAAATAGAAAGACAAAGATGAAAATTGTTGAAGATGAAAATAGAGAAATATTTAACTACTTTGCTGAAGAATATATTCCTAGAGTTTATGTGATTGACAAAGAAGGAAAAGTTATTTTTCAAGATTACGGCTGGTCTGCTGAAACAACAGAAATGGTAGAGGAAGCCTTAGATTTGATATAAAGAATATTACTGCATCTTGTCATGATTTTTGTACTTCTGTTGCAAGTGGAAATCAGATTTTACAGATTTTCTTTATCGCTTTTTATCTTCTTTAGCTGTTCAATATCTTCTCTATCTTTCGGACGGTTATGAAATTCTTTATCCTTTATTACATCTTCCAAACATAAAAAAGATACTTGCACGTCGTCAAATATTGTAACTTCTTTTTTATCAAATGAAGACCTAAAATCTAATCTAGAGTCCATTTTTGGTAATAAATCAAGTGTAAATTCTTCAAATTCATATCTAAAAAAAGATTTTTTTGGATTAGGAGCTTGTTCTTCTTTTGCTCTCGTCATATCTCTTCCCAAATCTTCTAAAGCATTTAACAACTTAAAATAATTGGAATAAGAAGGGTTGTACCAAAAATCTAAGTCAAGTTTACTTGCAACTTTACCATCAGCTAAAAAGGACATTCTAAAATATCCATTAAGAGCAACAGCAGTTCCACCTACTAAAATATAGTCAATTGAATGTCTGTTAAATATTTCACAAACTTTTTTGAGTATCTCAACAAGATTATTTTTCATTTTTATTGTGCTTAATCTTATCAGAAACTGGCTTTTTAACAATTTTACTTCTAAGAAAAATTATTCCCTCTTCATATTCTTTATACCTTCTTATGGTCTCTTCCATATTTTCAGTAGGTTTTCCATCTGCTTTTAGTTCTTCAAAACTTGAAAATTGTTTTAATTCATTCATAATTATATTTTTTAGATTTGTATTAAATAACGTACAAAATTCATTCTAAGTTTAAAAAAGAAACTATTTTTTTGCAAGTGGAAATTAGCTTTTGATAATTGAGATACTACAATTTTTATACTATCAATTTCATTTTTTTGTATAAAAATAGTAACCGAAGTCGTTTTTAGGCGTGAGTAATTGGGTTTTAGGACATAATTACGTCGGTGAGGTTTTTTATAGAACCTTCTTTGAATAATTTGTTATTTGAAGAAGGTTTTTTTGTGAGTAATCAAACCTTTCTGTATAGGTTGCACGTTATTGAAGTAAGAATTTAATAAAACAGAAAATCTAAAATAGAGTAGTATGAACAATTCAGATATCAAACTCAATTTATTTCGTCGTATAGATATGCTTTCTGATGATGTATTACAAGACCTTCAAAAAGTGGTAGATAATTTTATTGCTAAAAAAAGTGTTTCGCCATCTCTAAAAGAACGAAAATTTGGAGCAATGAAAGGACTCGTAACTTATATGTCAGATGATTTTGATGAACCTTTAGAGGATTTTAAAGACTATATGTAAAGCAAAACTTAAATTATGAAAAACTATTTATTAGATAGGCATACTTTACTTTGGTTTTTGAATGGCGATGATACGCTTTCCAAACCTGCAAAAGATATTTTGAGAGATATAGAAAATACCATCTTTGTTAGTATTGCTTCGTTGTGGGAAATCGGAATCAAAATGAGCATAGGAAAGTTAAAACTAGCTTATTCTTTAGAGGAAATTGTAGAAAATATGCAGTTGCAAAATATACAAGTTTTGGCTATCCAACCTTTGCACATAATTAAAATGACAACCTTACCTTTTCATCATCGTGACCCATTTGATAGAATCATTATAGCACAAGCCATAACAGAAAAAATGAAATTAATTAGCAGAGATGGAGAATTTAAAAAATATGAATGCGATTTGATATGGTAGGAAAAGGCAAGACATTTTTATAGAACCTTCTTTGAATAATTTATTATTTGGAGAAGGTTTTTTGTTGTCTCAAAACATCAAAACCATTTAATGCGTATATTTAGGAAAGCATTTACCACTAATTTTTAAAAGCCATGCAACAGCAAAAACAAACCAGACTTTCATTAGAAGATTATATACAATTAGAAGAAGAAACGAACCAAAAATATGAATATTATAATGGCTATGTAGAAGCGATGGCAGGAGGAACGTATGAACATAATACAGTTACTGGCAACGTATTTTCAGAAATAAATATGAAGTTAAAAGGCAAACCGTGCCAAATAATGAATAGTGATACGAAACTGTATTTAGAGAATAGCAATAGTTATCTTTATCCTGATGCGATGATTTTTTGTGGAGAAAAAGAACAAGCTGAAAACTATAAAGATGCTTTCAAAAATCCTGTTGTGATTATAGAAGTATTGTCAAAATCTACTGAAGCGTTTGATAGAGGAGATAAATTTGACTTATATAGACAGCTTCCTTCACTTCGTCATTATGTTTTGGTAAAACAAGATGAAGCAAAAATTCAGATTTATTCTCGTCAGAGTCCGGCTTCATTATGGAATATTCAGACTATTGAAGGCTTAGAAAATTCGTTAGAGTTGGTCATTTCTGAAACCGAAACATTAAATATTCCTTTCATTGATATTTACGATAGAATAATTTTTGAAAACTAATACTCAAAATAGTAGTTAAAATGCTTTTTATAAAACCTTCTTTGAATAATTTATTATTTGAAGAAGGTTATTTTTGTTTATTAAATTTTTCTACTTATTTTCTATTTCAACTAAAAATTTTAGACATAGAGTGAGTAACAAAAAGACAAAACCGTTATTTTTGAGTTAGAATAAAAAGTGAAGTAAATAAGGAATTTTTGACAGAAAATTATGAGCCAATCAACTCCAAAAAACAAAGAAGAATTAAGAGAACATTTAAAGGATATTATCCGAAATATTCCTCGCCAACCGGGAATTTATAAATATAAAGACGAGAATAATGAAATTATCTACGTAGGAAAGGCAAAAGAACTTAGAAAACGTGTGTCTAGTTATTTTACTAAGTCGCATCAATATGATAGAAAAACAAGGCAGCTTGTTCGTGAAATTAGAAACATAGCCATCACAATTGTAGATAGTGAAGCTGATGCGCTGCTTTTAGAGAATAATTTGATAAAGGCGCATCAACCAAAATATAATATTTTATTAAAAGATGGAAAATCATATCCCTATATTTGTATTACAGATGAGCCATTTCCTAGAGTTTTTACGACCAGAACGCCAAACAGAAAGCAAGGCACAAACTATGGACCTTATACCAATGGAAAAACGCTCTATGCACTCAACGAACTAATCAAAAAATTATATACTCTTCGAACGTGTTATTTCAATCTGAGTGAAGAAAATATTGCAGCTAAGAAGTACAAAGTATGTCTAGAATATCACATCAAAAACTGCAAAGGACCTTGTGAAGGATTGCAAGAAGAAGAAGATTACTTGAAAGATATTGAGCAGATTAGGAATATTTTGAGAGGAAAAACAAGCCGAGCTAAAGAATATTTTAAAGCTAAAATGAAAACGGCAGCCGAAAAAATGGAATTTGAAGAAGCCCAAAAAGCAAAAGAAAAATGGGAAGCTCTTCATACTTACCAAAGTAAATCTCTTATCACAAATCCGAATATTTCAGATACAGAAGTTATTGCGCTTTTAGATGATGAAGCAAATGTATATGTAAATTATCTCAAAATTGAAGACGGAAGTATTGTCTATACAGCTAATCAATCTTATAAAAAACGCTTAGAGGAAAGTTTAGAAGATATTTTGCCGATGATAGCCGTAGAGTTTAGGCAGCGTTTTGGAAGTGAGGCAGAGCGAATTGTTAGTAATGTTTCGGCAGAAATTCCATTGCCAAAAGTAGAAGTAATTAATCCTAAAATTGGAGATTTACGTAAATTATTAGATTTATCACTCAAAAATGTAGGCTACTTTAAAAAAGAAAGACTTCGTAAGAAACTAGATTTTGCAGAGCGTAAGCAAGAAAAAGGACTTGTAGCTGTCGAAGCACTTCAAAAAGATTTGGGTTTGAAAGAATTACCAATGCATGTCGAATGTTTTGATAACTCAAATTTGCAAGGCACAAATCCAGTTTCGTCGATGGTTTGTTTTATGAATGGAAAACCTTCAAAGAGAAATTACAGAAAATACCACGTCAAGACAGTAGAGGGAGCGAATGATTTTGCAACGATGTATGAAGTTGTTTATCGTCGTTATAGAAGGCTTTTAGAGGAAAAACAGCCGTTGCCAAATTTGGTAATTGTTGATGGTGGAAAAGGACAACTAAGTTTTGGGGCACAGGCGTTGAAAGATTTAGATTTATATGGAAAAATTCCGATTATAGGAATTGCAAAGCGTTTGGAGGAAGTTTTTTATCCAGAAGACCAGCATCCTATTTATATCAATAAAAAATCCCCTTCTATAAAGCTCATTCAGCATTTACGAAATGAGGCACACCGTTTTGCCATCACTTTTCATAGAGATGTAAGAAGTAAAAATGCCCTTCGTAACCCTTTAGAAAATGTAAAAGGAGTAGGAAGAGCAACTATTGAAAAACTACTTATTGAGTATAAATCGATTAAAAAGATTGCCAAAACACCTGATTCAGAACTCAAAGAATTGATTGGAGCAAATCGTACTCGTCTTATCAAAGAATATATCAAAAATAATCCTGATTTGTTGAGTTAGAATATATTATAAACCTTTCTTTCAAACTTTCTATTTCTTCTTTTTCTTTGACTCTATTAACGTAATAGAATACAGGAAACATAACTGTAAAAAAGACAATAGCTGATAAAGTAGTATTAAATATTTCGTCCCACTTTATTTCCCAAAAATAATGGCTACCATCATAGGCTTGTTTATAATTAATGGCTGAATTTAGCATTGTAAATAAAAATAGAAAGAAAAGTCCAGTTATTAAAAACTTAGCAAATTTATTGAGTTTTTTACTGAGAGCAATTTTTTTAACTCCTTCTCTTTCTACCACTTTACCTATGAAAACTGTATAAAAAGCTCCTTGCCACCTACTATACCTCCAAACTTCAAACCCATTTTTATTAACTGTTCCTGAATAACTAGAGCTACGTTCAGTAAAAGTTAGAAAATGATTCCATAATGTATTTTCTCTTTTATGTTTGAGGCTGCTTTCTAGATTTTTTAAAGTTTTTTCTAAATCTGTCATAATTTAAAGTCAAGTAGTTGTATTTTTTCTATTAAATACGTCTTTATGACAATAAATGTTGAGGGTAGTGTTCTAACACAACAAAACTAAACATTCAAAAACCTTTTATTCTTTCAAATTAACTTTCTTCAACTCTCCTGTTGGACTCAAAATATAAATTGTTTTATCCTTTTTTTCTTCTTTTGGTAAAGTATAACGAACTTTCAGCGTAAAAAATAACTGTACAGCAGGTTCTAAAATGGTCGGATTGATGATACATTCTATATTGTCATAATCTAGTTTTTCATAAAAGGCACTTGGAGTACGATTTTCATTATTTATTTTTGAGTTTTTTGAAAAAGAAGTTTTTCCCTTCGAAACAGCTTCATACGAACGGTATCTATCAAAAGGAAAAAAAGTCTGAAAGTTTTCATCGGCTACTTTCTTAGCCTTTGAAATCTTAATATTTGCACTATCATAGAGTTTTTCTTTTTTAGTGATAAGTTCGAAGGCTTTTTTACGTAATTTTTGATAGAGAATGTCTGTATCGTTTATGAAATATTCTACTTTCGATAAATCATAAATCTCATTTTCGGCAGCTTTGGCAATAATTTTATCTAGTATTTTGTTGTCTTTGAAACGAATATGAACATTCTTTTTAAGTTCAAAACCGACAGGAACTTCATTATACGTCCTGCTAAAAAGCTTTTTCTCAATATCGTATTCATATTCTGGCACAAGCGAGAGAAAATCAATAATCATTTCGTTCTCTTTAACTCCTAACTCTAAAAGACCTTTCTGAAAATTAGCAATTCGTTTGTCCATATTTTCTTGCACATCTTTGAGTTTTTCTCCTTTCTGTTCGATATGAAACATTGCTACATATTCATCTGCCGTTACATTCATCAAAACCGTTGATTCTAATTCTATCATTCTATTATTCAAAATAGTTGCTACTGGTAGAGTTTGAGAAGGATTTTTATCTGTGTTATAATTTGAATTATTGTAATTATAATTGGCTCTATTTTGAGAAAAACAAAGAGAAGTAGCTAGAAAGAAAAGACAAAATAATGAGATAAATAACTTGTTGTTCGTTTTCATGAAATTTGAGTAAATTTGGTAAAAATAAGTCTAAAATTATATAAAATGATAAATCTCTCTAATTTACAAAAAGATAAGTTTTCGACAGCACAAGTAATAGCAGATATTGGTGTTTTGATATTAGTTTTGATTAATCTAATACTGATTGTTTTTAATTTTCTCTTTACTGCTCATTTGGTTCAAGATTTTCTCAAAACTTATCTTACCTCATTTTATCATTTTTATAATGATTATATATTCAAAAATTTTGCGCTCATAGATTTAGTCTTTGTAGGAATTTTTATTTCTGATATTGTTGTTCGTTGGGCGATTGCCATTTATCTAAAAACCTATCATCGTTGGTTTTTTTATCCATTTGTCCATTGGTATGATATTTTGGGCTGTTTGCCTTCGTTTCGTTCTTTGCGTGTTTTGCGTTTGGTAGCTATTTTATACAAACTTCATTTGATGGAAGTAATAAACCTTGCCAATACTTATTTGTATAAAACAGGAGGTAAGTATTTTTCTATTTTCGTAGAAGAAGTTTCAGACAGAGTAGTGATAAATGTTTTGAATGAAGTACAAGGAGAAGTAATGAAAGGAAGCCCAATTGTAGAAAAAATAGTAGAAGATGTAGTTCAGCCTCGCTCAAATCTACTGACGACTTGGCTAACCAAACGTGTGCAAGTGGTGGCTGCAAAGAATTATCCAACCTATAAATACGAACTCAAACGGTATGTAGAAACCCTGATAAATGAAGCCGTAGAAAAAAATGCAGAGATAAAAACAATAGGGAAAGTACCTGTAATGGGCGAATTTATTTCTCAAAATCTGGAAAGAGCGATTGCAGATATTGTTTTTAATGTTGTCAATGGGCTTGTAGAAGATGCTACAACCGTCGAAAATAATAGGATTCTGAAAGAAGTAACCGAAATTTTGGTAGAGGCATTGCTTATTGATTCGAAATCTCAAGAGCAATTTGGGATGATAACAAAAGGAATGGTAAATGAAGCTTTAGAGCTTATCAAAAAACAAGTTGCTATCAAACAATGGAAGGTAAAAGAACTGGAAGAAAAAGAATTTGGAATTAGTCCACCACCACAGGAGAGCATAGAGGAAATCAAGGCTGAATGGGAAGAAGAAAAAACAGGAATAAAATCGAATAAGAATCCTAAACGAAAATAAACTGTTACTTTCTGATTTGATTGTTTTGATAATTAGGAATTTACATTCATCATTTACAATTAATAATTCATCATTCTCAAAAAATGCCAACTTGTCTGAAATTGGTAAAAAAAATTAAAAGAACTACCTTTGCAAATTAAATAAACGGATTTGTACGGTTTTCGAATTACCGTAGCTGATAGTTTCCAAACTGTCAGAAAAAACATATTGAATAAAATACATCAAAAAATATCATTCAAGCAGTTGAAAACTGTTTGGTACATAAATAAATCATAAATTTTGGATATACAAGGAGTAATTATTGGCATTTTGCAGCTTTTGGGCTCACTTTCTATTTTAGTAGGATTGCACGAACTGGGACATTTGTTGGCAGCAAAGTATTTTGGAGTGAGAGTAGAAAAATTTTCTATTGGTTTTCCTCCTAAAATATTTGGTTTTAAATACGGAGAGACAGAATATTGTCTGAGTGCTTTGCCTTTGGGTGGCTACGTCAAAATAACAGGAATGATAGATGAGTCTTTAGATACTGACCAAATGAAAGGCGAACCTCAACCCTATGAGTTTCGCTCAAAACCAGCGTGGCAGCGTCTTATTATTATGTTAGGTGGTGTTATTTTCAACGTCGTTTTGGGTATTTTGATAATGGTTGCGATTGCCTTTACTTACGGCGAAAAATACATTCCGATAGAGGAAGTAAATAAATACGGAATTGAAGTAAATGATTTAGGAAAAAGCCTAGGACTTCAAACAGGTGATAAAATTATTAATATCAATGGAGAAACTCCAAAGTCATTTAAAGATTTATTAGACCCTGCTTTTATCTTAAATGATGATTCATATTATACCATCGAAAGAAATGGTCAGCAGAAAAAAATTCCAATTACAAGTGAGTTTTTGCAAATTTATAGCTCGGATAAAGATGAAGCAAAAGCATTTATGACAATGCGTGAATCAAAATATCCTTTTACAATTGGAGCAATAGCACCAGATAGAAATGCAGAAAAAGCAGGACTGAAATCAAAAGATAAAGTCATAAAAGTAAATGAAACTGTAACAACAGACTTCGAAGTTTTCCAAAAACTTCTACATCAAAATGCAGGAAAAACACTTACTTTTGTAGTGGAAAGAGATGGAAAAACAATGAATTTGCCTGTGAGTGTGGCTGCTGATAGTACAATTGGAGTTGGAATAAGTTATGAAATCAACTTTGTAGAACGTCCATATAGTCTTACAGAATCTTTAGAAGTAGGTACAAAATCGGCTTTTGGAGTAATTGGTGTACAAGCAATGGCATACAAAAAAATGGCAAAAGGCGATATTAATGCCTCTGATTCATTGAGTGGCCCTATTGGAATGGTTATGATTTTTGGAATGGAATTCGATGCTTATCGTTTTTGGAGAATTACAGGGTTTTTGTCAATGGTTTTGGCATTTATGAATCTTTTACCAATTCCTGCCCTTGATGGTGGACACGTTATGTTCCTTCTTTATGAAATGATTACGGGTCGTCCTCCTTCGGACAAATTCTTAGAAATTGCTCAAAAAATAGGAATGGTAATTATTCTTTGTCTTATGATTTTTGTTTTTGGAAACGATATTTGGAAACTAATAAAAGCTGGACTCAACTTATAAGAATTTAGAGTTCTGTTGTTGTTGGTGTCTTACCAATAACAAAATAGTATAAGTTTATTACAAGGCTAAAAGGATAATCTATGAATATGATTCATTTATCTTTTTAGCCTTCTTCAATTTTAATTATTAACCCTTCTTTAAACCTTAAATATTTAGCTTTATGAAAATTATTCAATTCCTTTTGTATCTTTTTTTTATTACTCTTCCGTTTCAAAATTCTCTCTTTGCTCAAGATGAAAATTCAGAAAGTAGTAGTGATACGCTTTCAAGTTCTTCGATAGACCCTTATAATTTTGAAGCTCAATTTGATTATCAAGGCTCTAGTTATAAATATTCAGTTTCTGAAAAGGGAGATGACTGGTATAGTTTGGTTATTTGGAGAAAAAATACACTCTTAGAAGGAGAAGCCAAAATGATGGAGGTTTATTCTAGTCATATTATGATTGAAGATGAAATGAAGGCAACTAACAACAAAAATGCTCGTGTTCGAATTCGTTATGCAGAAAAACAAGGATATGTATGGAAACCTTATGAACACGATTTTATGCAAGTAATATTTTTATTTGATACACAAAAAATAAATTACGCTCCTTTTGGTGCAAAGATGATAGACCGAAGCAAACACAGTAATATTCCAAATGATAAATTGGTTCTATCTTTTGATAATAAAACCTTCACACTTGGAGATGCCGTCAAGACAAGCATTGAGTTTTTTATAATGAAATATCCAAAGCTATTTTATATGTAAGGCTGAATTAATTTATAAAAACAAATAAAATTAAAGAAGCATTTCACAAAACTATATCGTCTTTGTAGAAACGATATTAGAAAATGACTATATTTGTTATATGCTTTTTTGAAGGTTGATATAATAGAATTTCAAATCTACTTATACCTTCTGATTCAGAGTTTTTATATATAAGCTACTGGTATTTTCAAATAACTCGTTTTTTTGATACTATTAGCTCTATTACTCTTCTGAAAATCAAAATTATAACTCACTAAAAATAGATTGATTAAAAACTAAATAATCTCAATTTTGAGATAAAATTAGCCTTTTAACAATTATTATAAAATAGTATTTTTACTTGATTTTTGATTAATTTTTAATCTAAAGTCGTTCAATTCTTTCTACAAATGAAAAAAAATCTCTTTTCGTTTCTTCTCTTGTCTTTGGTTTGGCTAATTTGTTTAATGCCTTTTGCTTCCTTTGCACAAGACAATATAAACTCTCCTTTCTCAAATCATTCTGTTTCTGATAAGCACAACCATACAAAAGAAGCAGCTATGAACGCTCCAAAGGCGAAAACACCACTTACTTTTATAGAGAATAAAAATCAATGGGATGATGTGGTAAAATATAGAGCAAGTATTCCGTCAGGCTTTTTATTTATTCGTCAAAACTCTTTACAATATTCTTTCTACGATGCGAATGCTTTAAAATTGATACATGCTCATGGAGAAGAAGAACATGAAGGACACGAGCCTAATGAAGAAATTTCTTCTACCATAAAAGCACATTCTTTTGAGGTAGCGTTCGAAAACTCTAATCCTTCTCCTCAGATTATTTCTGAACAGGTCAATGAAACCAAATTTAATTATATTTTAGGAAATGACCCTAGTAGATGGGCAGAGAATACAAGAGGCTTTGGAGAACTTACTTACAAAGATTTATATCCAAATATTGACCTTCATTTATATTTGAAGGAAGATAATCTAAAATATGATTTTATTGTTTCTGCTGGTGCAAACCCTTCAAAAATAGGAATGAATTATAAGTATGCTGATAAAGTAAGTTTGGAAAGTGGGCATTTGCATATCCAAACGTCTGTCAATGAAGTTATCGAACAAGCTCCTTATTCCTATCAAATTATTGATGGAAAGAAAGTAGAAGTTCCTTCAAAGTTTGTTCTTAAATATGCAAAAGATAATAAAAAAGGTAAATCTCCTCAAGTTACTTTTGAGTTTCCAGAAGGCTATAATAAAAAATATGAACTTATTATTGACCCAATCTTGATTTTTTCTACTTTTTCAGGAGCTTCTTCAGACAACTGGGGAAATACAGCTACGTATGATGATGCAGGAAATTTATATTCTGGAGGTACTTCTTTTGGTGGTGGTTTTCCCATTACAACTGGAGCTTTTGACGTTGATTTTGGGGGAGAAGTAGATGTAGCTATTTTGAAATACAACTCACAAGGAACAGGTATTTTTTATGCTACTTTTTTAGGTGGAAGTTCTTCAGATGTTCCTTCTAGTATGGTTGTAAATAGTAGAAACGAGTTGATAATATTAGGTACGACAGGTTCTTCAAACTTTCCTACGACCTCTGGCTCTTATGATAATACATTTGATGGAGGGACAAATACAAGTGTAATAGGCTATGATTTTGATAATGGCTCTGATATTTTTGTGTCTAAGCTTAACTCAAGTGGAACTAGACTTGTAGGTTCTACTTTTTTGGGTGGGCAGGGCAATGATGGAATCAACTCTCTTGGTTTTGATGTTTTTGTGGATAATCCTTTGGTCAAAAATTACGGAGATGAGATTAGAGCAGAGATAAATATTGATAATTTAGATAATATTTACATTGCCAGTACGACCAACTCAAATAATTTTCCATTAGTCTCAGCACACCGAACCACTTTTCAAGGAAGACAAGAAGGGGTAGGCGCAAAATTTGACCCTACGCTAAGTTCACTTTTATGGAGTACATATATTGGAGGAAATGGCATAGATGCTGCTTTTGGAATCCAACTTTCACAAAGAGGAGATATTTATGTAGTGGGTGGAACATTGAGTAATGACTTGATTACACACGCAGCTACAATGGAAAGTAATTATAGAGGAGAAATAGATGGTTTTATAGTTCGTTATGCTTCTAATTTTGCGTGGCAAGGAGCAAGTTATTTAGGAACTCCATTCTATGACCAAGCCTATTATGTAGATGTTGATGAGAGTGGTTCTGTCTATATTTTTGGACAGACACAAGGCTCTCAGCCTGTTACATCAGGCGTATATTCTAATGCTAGAGGTGGATTATTTATTCGTAAAGTATCTTCTAATCTTAATAATATTGTTTGGGCAACAACTATTGGAAGCCAAGACTTTGAGCCTAATATTACACCTACGGCTTTTATGGTAAATGACTGTGGATATATCTATTTGGCAGGTTGGGGAAGCCCTAGAATTTATCAAGGAAGACCTTCAAACTATTTATCAAACATCAATACAACAGGGTTGCCTATTACTTCTAATGCGTTGCAAAGTACGACAGATGGAAATGATTTTTATACAATGATTTTGGATGAGAATGCTCAAAGTTTAGTCTATGGAAGTTTCTTTGGAGGAAGTGGAGAAGGAAGGGAACATGTAGATGGAGGAACAAGCCGTTTTGATAAAAAAACAGGAACTATCTATCAAGCTGTCTGTGCATGTAGTGGAAGTGGTTTTACTACTACCCCTGGAGCATTTTCTAATCAAAATAATTCTAGTAATTGTAATAATGCAGCCTTCAAAATAGAAATGGGCATCTTAAAAGCTGATTTCGATACGAATGACGGAGTGCTTAGTGGCTGTGTTCCTTTTTCAACTACGTTTGTAAATCAAAGTGTTGAAGGAGTTACCTATGAATGGGATTTTGGAGGTTTAGGAGTTTCTACACAAGACGATAATGTTCCTTTTACATTTGATGTTGCAGGAACGTATCAAGTTAGATTAATAGCTACCAACCCTATTCTTTGTATTAAGAAAGATACAGCTTATCTTGAAATTGTTGTTTCACCTGCTGATTTTACTATTTCACCTGATGTAACTATTTGTAGAGGAGAATCAACACAATTAGAAGCTACTGGAGGAGTGAATTATCTTTGGACACCAACAACAGGATTATCTGACCCTACCATCGCAAACCCTATTGCAAGTCCGACCACCACTACAACTTATTCACTAACGACAGAAACAGCAGCAGGTTGTCGTGGAAATCTTACCACTACGGTAACTGTTTTGCCAGAACTCATTGCTAGTTTTGGTCTGACGCTTGGAGATGTTTGTGATGGAGATTCTACTGTCAGTATTATCAATACCAGTCAAAATGCTACTTCTTATCTTTGGGATTTTGGAAATGGACAAACTTCAACAGCACAAAATCCACCAACTCAAAGTTATTCATCAGGAACTTATACAATTAGATTAATAGCTACTAATGCACTTTGTAATGCTAAAGATACCGTTGAAAGACAATTTGTGATTGATACAGATACATTTGATTTCAATTTTTCATCAGATACCACAATTTGTTTTGGAGAATCTGTACAACTTAATGTAACTGGAGGAGATTCTTATCAATGGACACCAGCAACAGGATTGAATGATGCAACTATTGGAAATCCGATTGCTTCACCTACTGAAACAACAACTTATACAATAAAAGTAGTAGGAAGTAGTGGTTGTGAAGAAGAACGTCAAATTCAAGTGGTTGTGGCAGAAGAAATGATTCCAAACTTTGATATTGTACAATCTACTGATTGTAATGAAGCTGGTAGAATAGAACTTGTAAATAATACAGTTGGAGCTGATTCTTATCTTTGGGACTTTGGAAACGGACAAACCTCTACACAACAAAACCCATCTGTTCAGAGCTATACAGCAGGAACATATATCATAAAATTAGTAACTGAAAGTGAATCTTGTAACGACAAAGATTCTGTCGAAAAGCAAATTGTAATTACTCAAGATGCTTTTATTTATAACATAAAAGATACTACAATTTGTGAAGGACAATCTGTACAGTTTGATGTAACTGGAGGAGCTTCTTATCAATGGACACCAATAACAGGATTAAGCAATGCAACTATTGGAAATCCAATTGCTTCTCCTGCCGAAACAACTGTTTATACTGTACAGGTAACAGGAAGCAATGGCTGTCAAGAAGAACGTCAAGTAGAAATAGTAGTTGGAGAAGAAATAGTTCCAAGTTTTGATATTGTGCAATCTACTGATTGTGCTGAAATAGGCAAAATAGAACTTGTAAATAATACAGTTGGAGCTGATTCTTACCTTTGGGACTTTGGAAATGGAGAAACATCTACGCAAGAAAATCCAACTATTCAAAATTATGTAGCAGGAACATATACTATAAAATTAATCATCGAAAGTGAGGCGTGTAACCCTATAGATTCAATCGAAAAACAAATTGTAATTACTGAAGATACTTTCGTTTATGATATGGATGATGCTACAATTTGTACTGGACAATCTGTGCAATTTAATGTAACTGGAGGAGTTTCTTATCAATGGACACCAACGGCAGGATTGAGCGACCCAACTATCGGAAATCCAATTGCTTCACCTACCGAAACAACTGTTTATACTGTACAGGTAACAGGAAGTAACGGTTGCCAAGAAGAGCGTCAAGTAGAAATAGTAGTTGGAGAAGAGATAGTTCCAAACTTCGACATTGTGCAATCTAATGAGTGTGCCGAATTTCCAACAATTAGTATAATAAATAATACCGTTGGAGCAACTTCTTATCTTTGGGACTTTGGAAATGGAGAAACTTCAACAGCACAAAATCCTACAAATATAGCATATAGCACAGATGGAAAATATAGAATCAAATTGATATTAAATAATATTGCTTGTTCAGATTCTCTTGTTAAAGAACTTGATTACTTTACAAACGATTTCTTTATCTCTCCAGATAATTCTATCTGTTTAGGTCAGTCTTTACCTTTAGAAGTTGGAAGTGGCATTTCTTATCAATGGACACCAACAGCAGGATTGAGCGACCCAACTATTGCAAATCCAATTGCTTCACCTACCGAAACGACAACCTATACAGTCAGTATCACAACTGCAAGTGGTTGTATCAAAGAAGAAGAAGTAACAATTACTGTTTTGGAAGAATTAAAGCCTGATTTTGATGTTATTATTTTAGATAGATGTGATAAGATACCAATTGTAGAAATAGTAAATAATTCGGTAGGAGCAACTTCTTTCTTTTGGGATTTTGGAGATGGAAGAACCTCAACGCTTCGCAATCCTCCTTCTTTTCAATATGCTAGTGAAGGTGTTTATCCAATTACATTAAGAGTAGAAAATTCGCTGTGTCAAGATTCCACACAAAATGACGCAAATTCAGTCATTGATGATAATAATATATTCTTGTCATCAATCAAAATGCCTGAAAGCCCAACAATTTGTAGAGGTGAAAATGCACAGCTTAATGTAGAAGGTGGAAATGCTTTTGAATGGACACCAGCAACAGGATTGAGCGACCCAACTATCAGAAATCCAATTGCTTCGCCAGACCAGACAACTATCTATAATGTTCGAATTTCTAACCTTGATGGAGGTTGTTTTACAGATAGTACGGTTACGGTTACAGTAGTTGATAAGTTGGTTCTTGATTTTGATATTCAACATTCGCCTGAGTGTGGCGCACCAGCAACGATTCTTTTTAATGGGAAAAATACTGGAAGTGGCGATTGGATTTGGGATTTAGGAAATGGAGAAACTATCAATGTCTCAAACCCAACAGAATATACTTATACAGAAGCAGGAACTTATACAATCACTTTGAAGGCTTCGAACGGAGTTTGCGACCAAGAACAGACCACAACAGTTACCGTTGATAATGTATTGCCTCCTAATGTAATTACACCAAATGGAGATGGATTGAATGAGACTTTTGTATTAGACAAAGCAAATGCAGGTTGGAAACTTCAAATTTATGACCGTTGGGGAACAGAAGTTTTCTCGGCCGATGACTACAACAACGACTGGGGAAGTAAAGCCAAACCAGCTATGTATTATTACTACTTAACTTCTCCTGATGGAGATACATGTAGAGGTTGGATTCATGTTTTGCAGTAAAAGGCTGAAAATATAGTAACAGAAAAATCCCTTCAAATTTGTTTTGAAGGGATTTTTTAAAGTTAAATTTCTCTAAAAAAGGCATTTTTTACTTAATAAAATAAGACGATACTGCTATAAATACGTCTTAAAAGCAAGCTTATTCATTAATAACAAAAAACACTAAACAATATTTATAATGAAAAATCACTTCAAAATCTATCTCTTACCTTTCCTAATGTTACTTCTTTTTTCAACTTCTTGTAGCCTAGTTGATAGTGTTTGTAAAGATGGGCAGGGAGAAGTAATAACTCAAAGTAGAATAGTTTCTTCATTTGAAGCCATCGAATCGAAAGGAAGTTTTACTGTAAATATTTTTCAAGATTCTAGTATCAAAACACAGTCTGTATCTATTTCAGCACAAGAAAATATCATTGACCTTATCCAAACAAATATCGTAGGAAATAGCCTTATTATTGACAATGACGAATGCTATAATACCAATGAAGAGGTAATCATTGAGGTTCGTACTCCAGTGCTTTCTCAAATTGTTTTGAGTGGTTCTGGAAATATTATTTTGCAAGATATAGCTCGTATTAGCAATGCAGAGAATATAGAAAATTTAGAATTTATTTTAAATGGTTCAGGTAATATCCGTACGACACCAAATAATCCTGTCATAACAACAGGAAATTGTACTGCAAAACTAAAAGGTTCTGGAGATATTGAATTGGATTTGGAGGTAGCAAATAAAGTAACTGCTATTCTTGAAGGCTCAGGAACTATTCTTTTCAGAGGAACAGCTGCAGAAAATGCTCTAAATGTTAGTGGCTCTGGAAATATCCAAGCATTTTTATTACCTGTCCTGACAAGTACAGCAGAAATAGTTGGTTCTGGAATTATTGAACTAACAGCGACAGATGATGTAAATACTCCTTCACAAGCAACCCTAAATGCACAAGTAAGTGGAAGTGGAATCGTCCGTGTAAAAGGTAATGCAGGAGTTCAATGGAATGTATCAGGTTCAGGTAAAATTGAAAAAGTAGAGTAGTGTAATAAAGTAGGATTATTCAAATAATAAAATTGATAGTTTTTTTAAATAGTCAAAATAATTTTGTAATTTATAGCATAATCTTCTGAAAAGGTTATGCTTTTTTATTAAAAACTCTTGATGAATCTCTACCAATGAATACTAGCTTACCTTCTCAAAATATATCTTTACTTGTTGAGGAATTAGAAAGTCTGAGAAAAGATTTCAATTTTGATAAGAAAGAAGATAAAGAAGAGTTTTATAAAAAGAATAATCTTTTATTTGCCTATGTGTCAGCAAATATTTCTCGTCTGATGCCTCAAATTCCCTATCCTAAACACAAAATAATTTTTGAAAAACTATTATTCAATCTTCAACTACTGAATATAGAAGAGCAAAATCCTACACTTTTTGCTCCACACTTTGAGTTCTTTGATACGACAAAAAACAAAGATATTCTGCAAAAGTCTAAAGAAGGAAAACCCTTTTTATTTTGTTGTTTTCACTTGGGTTCTTATTCTTTGCTTCCTACTTTATTTACATATAATGATTTAGATTTTGGATTCTTATTAAATCAAAATTTGATGGATAGAAAGGCAGAAAGTTTTTCGAAAGGACATAAAATATTATGCAAACGTATAGAAAACGAACGTAAAACAAATGTAAAATCAGAAATGCAACTCATAAATGTAGAAGAAAAAAAAGGCATTTGGCAAGCAATCAAAATGCTCAAAAAAGGTAAATCATTGATTGTGTATGCAGATGGAAATACGGGGACAAATAGCGTAAAGAAAGAAAAAGAAAATACTGTCAGAGTAAAATTCTTAGGAGAAAATCTACTAGTAAAACAAGGAATTGCTTTCTTATCCTATCTTTGTAAAGTTCCAATTGTTCCAGTTATATCAAATAGAGTAAATGAAAAAATAGAGTTCAGTTTGAAGAGAAAGTTTGAATTTTTACCTGTTATTTATCCACCCAACTTTGAAGATAAAAAAACAGAAAAAGAAGTAATCTCAAAAGAAGAATTTGCAGTACAAACAATGCAAGAATTATATACTAGTTTGGAAAAAGAAATTTGTAAGAACAAAAAAGACATTGAACAGGTAAGTCAATGGGAGGGATGGATTTTTGTGAATAAATTTTTTGGGCAGCTTCAAAAACCAATGACATCAAAAGTAGAAGTACAAAAAGAACAGCTAAATGCTAGTTATATTTTTAATGAAGCACGTTTTGCGCTTATCGAAAGCAATAAAAATGATAAGAAAAACGAGAAAAAAACCTTGTTTGATAAATATACTTATCGTTTTTTTCCTGTATCTGACCTACTTTTCGAAATAATTACTTATTTTTCTGTTCCAAAAAAGTTATATTTGTTTGTTACCGAAAATAATCAAGCTAATCAGGCATCAGAAAATGATAGTAACTCCCCTGTTTCTATTGATTCTAGCTCTGAATTAGAGATTCTAAAAACAAATATTCCTATAAGTGCATTAGAAAAATTAATTAACAAAAATATTTTAGTAGAAAGTAACTAATAATAAAGAAGGCAGAATTAAAATTTAAAATATTTTTTTCATTTTAATTAGAATCCTAACTATTATAAAAAAACTTTTAATGACATAAACTTATACTACTTACGCCCATAACCCCTTTATATTATGCCGAAAGGCTTTTTATGGTTTTTTTTACTGTTGTTTTTACTAAACCTATTCGCATTTGTTAATGTATATGGTCAGCAAGATACGACTGTTTTGTTTTCAGATTCTCTTTCGAAGGAGACAATGTCTATTTCAAACTTGAAGAGAGAACTTAAAGAAATAACAAGTAAATCAAAAATCACTGAATCAGACTCACTACGTCAGTTTTCCATTTTAGATTCATTAATTAATTTTTATAAGGATAAAAACAAAAAAGAATATAATTATTTTGTATCTGAAAAAAATAACTTAGCTTTTAAGTATATTTTACCTCTAAAAATTCCCATCAAAGAAGAGAACTATATCAATATTGGAGAAAATATAGGTGTTTGGAAAGATACTACAGATGGAAAAATAGCCATTGAAGAAATAGTAAATAATCCTGTGAATTTATTTTCTCCCAATACTATTAACTCCTCAAATATAGAAGTAGGAGGATATTATTGGCTACGTTTGAAGTTAGTTGGAAATGGCTTGAGAGATGAGGTAGTAGCCTTACAGATTGGTTCTGTTTTCGAAGCTTGGTCAGAGATTATATTTTATCGTTCTGTCGAAGATGATGCTTTCCATATAGAACGCTCAGGGACAGAGATAGACCCCAAAGAAAAGCCAATAAAACAATGGCGTAATTATTTTTATATTGATGTTGCTGCTCAAGAAGAAGTTGTTGTTTATATTCGCCTACATTCCAATGAACTTCGTTTTCATCCCAAACTCATTTTTGCTTCTTTAGGAGATGCTGCAAGTGTAAGTAAAGGAGCTGAAGAATTTACGTATGCTCAAGGTATTTTTCAAGGTGTTTTGTGGGTAATGGCTTTTTATAATCTATTACTATTCTTTATTATCAGAGATAAATTATATTTATATTATGTAATAATGATTCTAGGTATTCAACTAAATGTTTTTTATTATTATAGATATATCTATTTCTTATTTCCAACCTCACATCATCTTATTCGTTCCTTCATTGTTATTTCTCATCTTTTTATGATTGGAGGAGGGCTTCTTTTCTTGAAAAGTTTCTTAAATATAAGGGAGTTGTTGCCCAAGTGGGATAATTTTATCAAAATAATAAATTATACCTTAGTGGTGGCTGTAATTATATTTATTGCAGACCATTTATTCTTACAATATCCTATTTGGAGCAATAATTTTAGCTTATATAAATACGCCTTATTAGTTATTGTTTTGATAGGAATCATTTCTACTATTCTAGGCTTTATACTGGGTGTTTTAGCTCTTAGAAAAGGTTATTCTGCTGCTCGTTATTATCTAATTGCTACAAGTGGACTATTTGTTGGGGGTATTTTTTACGCTCTCTCTTATTTAATAAATGCACAAGTAGATTCTTTCGTTGATTCAGACATATTCATGTATCTGTTTCAAGGTGGAGTAGTAGTTCAACTTGTTTTCTATGCACTCGGTATTGGTTATCAAGTCAATCGTTTGGAAAGAGAAAAGTCAGATGCATTAGCTGAAAACTTAGAATTACAAAAGGAAACGACAAGTCTTTTAGAGAAGAAAGTAAAACAAAGAACGGTAGAAATAGAACAACAAAAAGAGGAAATAGAAGCTATCAATACTAGTTTGATGGAACAAAAAGGATTGATGGAAAAACGAAATAGCGACATTACGTCTAGTATCAACTATGCAAGGCGTATTCAAGATGCAGTTTTGCCTGATTTACGCTCTTTTAAACGTAGTGTTCCAAATTGCTTTGTTCTCTACAAACCAAGAGATGTTGTATCAGGAGATTTTTATTGGTTTGCTCAAAAAGAAAATCAAATCATTTTAGCTGCTGCCGACTGTACAGGACACGGCGTACCAGGGGCATTTATGTCTATTTTAGGAGATTCCTATCTCAATCAAATTGTTAATTTACAAGGTGTTACAAAGGCTGACTCTATCCTAAGTCGTTTACATGGACAGATTCGAAGAGCATTACGACAATCCAGTACGGAGAATAAAGATGGTATGGATATTTCTATCTGTGTAATTGATTTGGAGCAAAATAATGTTACGTTCGCAGGAGCAAAACGTCCTCTTTTATATGTTCAAGATGGCAAAATGCTTGAGATAAAAGGAGACAAACACTCGGTAGGAGGTTTTCAAACCAATGCTGAAAATTCATATACTGCACATCAAATTGATATTACCAAACCAACTTCATTTTATATATTTTCTGATGGATATGTAGATCAATTTGGAGGAGAGCAAGGAAGGAAGTTTATGATAAAAAGATTCAAAAAACTTCTTTTAGAGATTCATAATGAACCAATGGTAAGACAAAGACAATTACTTGCACAACATTTTGAAGACTGGAAAGGAAGAGAAAAACAAATCGATGATGTAATCGTAGTAGGTTTTCAAATTGAACCTTAAAGAGAGACATAAAATCAATAAAAAAGTCTAACTGATAATTTTTCAGTTAGACTTTTTCTTGTAGTAAAATAAAATTATTTCAAATTTTCTTAATCACAATCATATTGGTATTGCGAATTTGAAACAATTGTAGTTCCACCTGCAATGATTGTAGCAACACTAGTGCGCAATAAACCTCTTGCATCAATCGTGTTATTTACTCCACCTATACTTGTTCCACTTCCGTCAGTAGATTCAGTTTTTATAAGCTGACAATCTTGATATGTAAGTATATCTCTTTGAGTAAGAGTACCGTTTGCGTCAAAAGTTTCATTAAGTTGTGGAAAACTTCCATCAATAGCTAAGAAGTTAGAAAAAACTGTGTAACCAGTTAAAGTACCTGCTGCAGTATAACTTTCTGTACGAACTAAACGATTATTTGCATCATAATTATCAATCGTATAATCTGTAAGAGTTCCTGCTGCATCATAGTTATTTCCTCTTACAGTTTGATTATTGTTGCTATACTCAAATTCAGTATAATTTTGTAAAGTACCTCCAAGTTTTGTTTCTGTTCTTGTCTTCATTCCTTGTGCGTCATATTGGAAGCTTGTAACCAAATTTCCTGCAATACTAGCTGTAGTAATAGAAGAAATTAGCTTAGTTCCATTTACTGTTGTGTACGCATATGTTACAGTAGTTGTAAATCCAGATGAAGTTGTTGTTGTTTTCTCTATATAACATTCAGGCAAGTTACAAGGATTTGTATTTCCACCACCACCTCCAGATGCTGGGGCTATCGTTATGCTTGTTGTTGTTTCACTTGTTCCTGTCGAATTAGAAACTACTAATTTTACATTAGCTACACCATCTGTATCAAAAGTAAATTTTGGATTTTCTTCTGTCGAACTAAAGCTTGTTCCTTCTGCCGACCATTGGTAAGAAGTTGCATTTGTACTCTCATTTGTAAAACTTACTTCTTCTCCTGCCTTTGGATTTTCTGGCGAAAAGCTAAACGCTGCAACTGGTGCTGGTGTTGATGCTGTTACCGTGATTTTGTTAGTAACTTCATTTGTTCCACCTTCTCCTGTCGCTACTAATTTTACATTAATTTCTCCTGCTGCATCAAAAGTAAATTTCGGATTTTCTTCTGTTGAACTAAAACTTGTTCCTTCTGCTGACCACTGATAAGAAGTTGCATTCGTACTCTCATTTGTAAAAGTTACCTCTTCTCCTGTTTGTGGACTAGTTGGCGAGAAACTAAACGCTGCAACGGGTGGAGTTTGTACGACTTCACTTACTGTAATTTTTTGAGTAGTTTCATTTGTTCCACCTTCTCCTGTGGCTACTAATTTTACATCAATTTCTCCTGCTGTATCAAAAGTAAATTTCGGATTTTCTTCTGTCGAACTAAAACTTGTTCCTTCTGCTGACCATTGATAAGAAGTTGCATTTGTACTTTCATTTGTAAAAGTTACCTCTTCTCCTGCTTCTGGACTGGTTGGCGAGAAGCTAAAAGCTGCAACTGGCGCAGGAGCAGTAACATCAGCTGGAGCAATACTAATTGGTCTAGTGGCTGTAACACTTCCACCTTCTCCTGTGGCTACTAGTTGTACTTCAAAATCGCCTTCTTCTGTAAAAGTAAATGTTGGGTTTTTTTCAGTAGAGCTAAAACTTGTTCCTGCTGCTGACCAAGCAAAAGAAGTTGCATTTGTACTTGTCGTAGTAAAAGTAACAGCTTCGTTTACTTTCGGACTAACAGGGGCAAATGAAAATTCGACCGTAGGAGCTGCTGGGGTTTCTTCTTCTTCGTCCTTTTTAGAACAGCCTACAATAAAGGAGAGCAAAATAAAGGAAAAAAATATTCCTTTTAGGGTCGTTAAAAAATGGTTTGATTTCATAAAAATAGATTTATTTTTAAAAGGTAAATTTGAATAATGCCTATATCGTATAAGAGTAATATAGAGGAGGTAATTAGTTTTTCATTATTTCTAATTCTACGAAAAACGGAATAAAAATGTTTTAAAGGCTCTATTAGCAAAGAAAGAGAATGATTTTTATGCTATATCAGAAAATTTAATTAAGATTCAATTCAAAATTCTCAAATTCTGTGTATCTTCGATAAAAATTTGATTTTAACTTGTTTTTGTTCTACTTTTTCTTTAAAAATGACTAGCTCTTTTACTGATTCTACACTACTTGAATGTACTTCTGTTTCTGAATTGCCAGAAATAGCTCAAAAAATTATTGATATAGCAAATAAATTAAATACACGTATTTGGATATTAGAAGGAGATTTGGGAGCAGGAAAAACTACTTTTACAAAAGCTGCTTGTGAAGTATTAGGCGTAAATGAAACGGTTAGTAGTCCTACTTTTGCACTTATAAATGAATATGAAGGAAACTATTCTACAAGTGATAATAAAGATGCTCAACTGATTTATCATTGTGATTTTTATAGAATCAATAACCCTAATGAAGTTTTGGAGTTAGGAATAGAAGAATACTTTGAAAAAGCAGAAGAAAATGGCAATTATTGTTTTATAGAATGGGCTTCCAAAATAGAGCCTTTTTTACCAAAAGAATATTTGCAGATAGATATAGAAGTAAATCAAATAACTGATTCACGTATTTTTAAGATAAGTATAGAAAAGTAATTTTATCAGATAAGAGTTTGGTAAAAAATAATACCAATTTCTTTCAAGCAACGAGTTATTGTTATAATTCGTAATTGGCTTTGCCTCTTTGGCAGGTCATAATTTTTAATTGACTTCGTCGCTTTGACAGGTCGTAATTGTTCCGTAGTTTATGAGTCAAGACGATGCCATCAAAAAATTAGTACAACAGTACGAGTATTATCAACCTCAAGAAATGCTTGCCAAAGTGCGTGAGCGCAATCAACAACTCACTATCGGAATCCCAAAGGAAACCAATCAAGATGAGTTTAGGGTGGCGATGCGTCCAGAAGCTGTTCGTTTGTTGGTAGCTAACGGACACGAAGTAGTGATAGAAACAGGTGCAGGTGAAAAGTGTAAATATACAGACCACGAATATAGTGATGCAGGAGCGCAAATAAAATATTCTACGAAAGAGGTTTTTCAATCCGAAATTGTTTTGAAAGTTGCGCCTCCTACATTGAAAGAGCTAGAAGAAATGCAAGGAAGAAAAACACTTATTTCGACGCTTCATTTAGCCAATGTAACACCTGAATATCTTCACGCTATTAATCGTAAAAAAATTACGGCTATTGCTTATGAAATGCTTCAAGACAAAGAGGGTGGTCTGCCTGTCGTGCGTTCGATGAGTGAAATTGCAGGAAGTACCGTTATGCTTATTGCAGCAGAATATTTGAGTAGTGCAAACGAAGGACAAGGAATTATTTTAGGAGGAATTACAGGAGTTGCGCCTACGAATGTGGTTGTTTTGGGTTCGGGAACAGTTGGAGAATATGCAGCCAGAACAGCTTTAGGGCTCGGAGCAAGTGTAAAAGTATTTGATAGTAGTGTTCCGATGCTTCGTAGAATAAAATATAACCTTTTGCAGCCTCACCTTTCTACCTCTATTTTTGATTTGGGAACGTTAAAGTCTGCCTTAGAAGAAGCTGATGTAGTAGTGGGAGCAATCCGACCAGAAAATGGAAGAACACCGTCGGTAGTTACTGAAGAAATGGTATCACGTATGAAACCAAATTCTATAATTATTGATGTCAGCATTGATTATGGAGGATGTATCGAAACTTCTGAAACAACTTCTCATCACAAACCTACGTACAAAAAATATGATGTAATTCATTACTGTGTTCCAAATATTCCTTCTCGTGTAGCAAGAACAGCAACAAATGCACTAAGTAATATTTTTGCGCCATTGCTTTTACGAGCTGGAGAGCTGGGAAGTATAGAAGAAATGATTTATGCTGATATGGGTTTTGCAAAAGGAGTATATAGTTATCAAGGAGGTCTGACAAATCAACATCTAAGTAAAAAATTCAATATGCGCTTTAAAGATCTTAGTCTGATTGCAGCAGCAAAAAAAGGACTTTAATTCAGTTACCTATTGAATGTAGTTTAAAATTTGTATTTTCCGTAATCCGTAATCCGTAATCAAATATGGCTAATTTTATCAAATCTCTTACTGGTCTTTTGATTGTCCTTTTGTTGGGCTTTGGGTTGTATTATATTACTATCAGAAAAGATACAAAAGAGTTATTACAACCTAGAGAAACCGTTACAGAAACAAACTTCAAAACTGTTTTGGAAGAAGTAGAGGGGTTAGGAAAGTTAGAACTTGTAAAGTATAATTTTAAAGATGTTGTAGAGCATAAGCAAAAGCACGGATATAGTTCTGTTTTAGATTCAAGAGTTTTATTGATTGTAGCTGCCGAAGCTGTTGGTTGTATGGATTTGACACGCATAAAAAGTGAAGATATTACCGAAGTAGGAGATTCTGTCTATGTTCATTTACCTGCTCCTGAATTATGTTATTACAAAATAGACCATCAAAAATCTAAAGTCTATGATTCTGAATCAGTGCCTTTTATTGGAGATGATAATTTGGTAGGAGAAGCCTTTGCAAAAGCCGAAAAACAAATAGAAAAAGCAGCCTTAGAATCTGGAATACTCATTCAGACACAAGCAATGGCACAAACGATGCTCAAACCTCTTTTAGAAAACCTTACTAAAAAAACTGTTTTTCTAACCTTTGAGCCTATTTCTATGAGTGAAGAAGAAAATTTAGAGAATAAAACAAGTATTCAAGACAAAAGGCAAGAGAAGAATATCTTGAATAACCCAACCACAATTCAATCAAAAACTTTAGATAAAGAGTAAGCAAAAAAATAGCTAAAGAAATTTTTTCAAAATTCGATACAATAAAACAAAGAACTTCCGTTATAAGGGTGTAACTACAAAATACCTCATGAGATTATTTATTCAAAAATGAATTTCTATTTTGTAATTCTTTTAATCTAAAAAAAACAATTTAACTTTTATAGCAATGAAAAAATCAACAAAAACAATTTTGTGGGCTGGACTTTCTATGTCTTTATTTTCTTCTCTTTTTATAACTTCATTTTCGAAGGCACAAGAATATGGAAATTATGCAAACGATGGTTACAATCATAATTCGGTTCGTCCCGTTCATGAGTCTCATATTATGTATCAAAAAAGTGTTTGGCACAGAATTTCATTAAAACAAAAACAAAACCGTCCGTTTTTTGCAGCAGGGAATGAAATTACAGGACTTATCATTGATGCTGTAAAACTTGGCATTATTCGCCCTTACAAAAATGATTCGCTAAAAACTCGTATGAGTCAAGAAGAGTTTTTGAGTAATATTCAAATTCCTAGTGATGAAATACAGTATAATGATATAGAAGAAGATATTTTTATTCAAGAAAATAATTCTGTGTGGGATGACGGTACAGGTTGGGGAACAGAAGAGGAAGAAGGAGTAGAAGCACAAGAATTTTATGCTAATCAACTCTATACGTTAGAAATGAAAACAAGCGTATTTTTTGATAAAACACGCAGCCGAATGATAAATGATATTCAAACAATTAGTATTATTATTCCTGCCGAAATGAACCCAGCGACAGGACTAGAAAAAACCATTGCTACGTTCTCTTATAAAGAATTAGTGCAGAATCTTTTCAGAGATAACTCTTCAGCTATTTATTATAATGAAAGAAACAATCAAGCACACCGAAACTTAGAAGAAGCCTTTGATTTGATGCTTGTAAATGGAACACTTATAAAATATGCCAACGGAAAAGACGAGCATATTATGGATATGTATGACGACCAACGTGAAGCTCTTTTGGCTTCTCAAAACTATCAAGCAAATATGATAGAATATGAAAGTAACTTGTGGGAAAATTAATGTATTTAGACCCTTAGGAATAATTACGAATCCTGCCGTTGTTGGTGTTTTAGCGATAACAACACCAACAACCACTAATCTTGTAACAACCAATTATGAAAAAGCTATTTTATAATCCTTTTACTCCATTACTTGTCTTACTTTTTGTGAGTACAAGTAATTTTTGCTTAGCTCAAAGCGCATTAAGTCCAGAAACACGCCCAAATGAAACAGCCATTGGAATCGAAAAACCAAAAACAGAAAAGATTATTCAAGATGAAATAAATCCTTTTTCATTGCGCCCAATTCCGAAATCACATATTGCTTTTCAAAAATCGATTTGGTTACAAGTTTCCTTGAAGCAGAAATCTAATTTACCTCTTTGGTATGCTGGTCATGAATTATCCAAATTTTTGATAGAAAATGCTTTAAATGGAAAAATCACGCCTTATAGAGATGATAAATTAGAAAGTGTTCTATCAAAAAATGACCTTTTAGAGAGTTTGAAAGTAGAAGAAACAGCTAAACTTGCATTTAACTCTGATAACTTTAAAGAAAATGATTCAATACAAAAACTAATTGATTTTTCAGAGCTTTCTATTTTAGAGATAAAAGAAGATTATATTTTGGATATTCAGCATTCAAGAATGATTCATGATGTACTTGCTTTTACACTCATTCTTCCTGCAAATAAAAATAGATTTAGACAAAAAATAGTTTCTTTTTCTTATAAAGAAATTATAGAAAAATTATATCGTCCACTTCAAGAAGATTATGTAGTCATAGAAACTACCAAAAGTAATGGACATATTCCCAATTTAGAAACGCTTATTGACTCTCGTTTTTTTCATGGATATATTGTCAAGTACGATAATTTTAAAGGTGAATATTTTGAAGACCAATATGATGGAAAAAGAGAGGCATTTATAAAATGTATGCAATACCACGAGAAACTGATAGAGTTTGAGAGCTGTTTATGGACTTATTGATTTATTATTTTTCTAATTATTAGGTTTTATGATAAGTTGGATAAAAGACTTTAATATCTGAATTTGTACGGAGAAAAATAATTATTTATCGAAGTTGTTTAAGAATGCAGTTTTTTCCTTAGAATTATGTTTGTAAACCCAATTCTAAGGAAAAAAAACTAGCCTTTGTTGGTGTTTTAGCGTAGCGACACCAACAAATACACAAACCTATTCTTAAACAACTTCATCAATTAAAAAACTAATAATGAATCATCACAATCAAGAATATTGGATAGAAAAATTAAACCTACAAGCTCATCCCGAGGGAGGTTATTATGCAGAAAATTATCGTGCTGATGGAGTTATTCCCAAAAGTTCATTATCCGAAAAATTTGCTGGTAATTGTTCATATAGTACAGCTATTTACTTTTTACTTACAGGTTCTACTTTTTCAGCTTTTCATCGTATAGCTTCTGATGAGCTTTGGCATTTTTATGATGGAGACCCACTTTCTATTTTCTATTTTGATGATTTGGGCAATCTTCATGAAAAAGTATTAGGCATAGATATCGATAAAAATCAATTTCCACAAATTATTATTCCCGCTGGAGTTTGGTTTGCTTCACGTTGTCAGAACCCAAATGGATTTACACTATCAGGCTGTACGGTCGCCCCTGGTTTTGATTTTGAAGATTTTGAATTAGCATATTCTAATCAGTTATCCAAAAAATATCCAAAACACAGAGAGTTGATTGAAGAATTGACACGACAGTAAAAAAATCAAACTGACCTAAAGTCATTTAACTATATCTCTAAATTGTACCTTATTCTATCAAAAAAATAGAGCTTAACGAGCAGTTTATTCTTAAATAAAAGTCTTTTACAGAATTAATTCATAAATTTTTAAAAAAAAATCGATTTTTTTTCACTTTTCCCTAACATTATTCGTCGTGCATACGTTTATTTTATTAAATTTGTCAGAATAGTATGCAAGCATACAAATAAATTTCTGTTTTGATTTATTATCATACCAAATTCATAATGAGTTGGTTAAACATAAATTTTAAACAAAAAATTATTGAACCACAGTATGTAAAGTCATACAAAAAAATAATATACTATAAACTATTTTAAAAATTCATTCTGTTCACTTACGCAAAAGAAGATAAGATAAATAGAAGAGTTTTTATTACCTAAACAAATAATATATGTCACAAGTAGCAGAACAAGAAGCATTGAAAGAAGCCCTAAGAGGTGGAGAGTTTTTAATTAAGGAAACAAAAGCAGAAGATATTTTTATCCCTGAAGAATTTTCAGAGGAGCAGCAAATGATGGCGAAAGCTACTGATGATTTTGTAGATATGGAAATTACTCCTATCGCAGAGAAAATCGACAAAATGCAAGACCCAGAGCTTATGCCTTCTCTTCTAACTAAAGCTGGAGAGCTTGGTCTTTTAGGAATTGGTGTTCCAGAAGAATTGGATGGGCTTGGAATGAGTTTTAATACAACGATGCTTATTGCTGATGTTGTAGGTTCGGCAGGTTCATTCTCAACAGCATATGGAGCGCATACAGGAATTGGAACACTTCCAATCTTATATTATGGTAATGAAGAGCAAAAGAAAAAATATATTCCTAAACTTGCAACAGGCGAGTGGAAAGCATGTTATTGTTTGACTGAGCCAGATGCAGGTTCGGATGCAAACTCTGGAAAAACAAAAGCCGTTTTGTCAGAAGATGGAAAATCGTATTCTATCACAGGACAAAAAATGTGGATAACAAACGGTGGTTTTGCTGATGTTCTTATTGTATTTGCTCGTATTGAAGATGACAAAAACCTTACGGCATTTATTGTAGAGCGTGGTTACAATGGAATCACAATGAATGAAGAAGAGCAAAAATTAGGTATCAAAGGTTCTTCTACTCGTCAAGTATTCTTTAATGATACAGTTGTTCCTGTTGAAAATATGCTTTCTGAGCGTGGCAACGGTTTCAAAATTGCTGTAAACATCTTGAATATTGGTCGTATCAAATTAGGCGCAGGTGTTCTTAATGGTTGTCGTCAAGTAATTCGTCATTCAGTTCGTTATGGTAACGAGCGTAAGCAGTTTAATACTCCTATTTCTTCTTTTGGAGCAATTAAGTATAAATTAGCAGAAATGACAGCTCGTAATTACGCAACTGAATCATTGTGTTATGCAGCTGGTCAAGATGTTGATGATCGTATTACATACTTGAGAAATTCAGGAATGGATGCAGCAGAATCTAAGTTGAAAGGTGTAGAAGAGTTTGCTATCGAATGTGCAATTGCCAAAGTTCACGGTTCAGAAACACTTGACTATTGTGTAGATGAAGGCGTTCAGATTTATGGTGGTATGGGCTTCTCAGAAGATGCTCCTATGGCTCGTGCGTATCGTGATGCACGTATTGCACGTATCTATGAAGGTACGAACGAAATTAATCGTATGCTTTTGGTAGGAATGATTTTGAAACGTGCAATGAAAGGCGATTTGGATATTCTCTCTCATGCAAAAGCAGTAGGAAAAGAGCTTCTTCAAATGCCTACTCCTGCAAATATTGACCGTACAGAAGCATTTGCTTCAGAAAAAGAGCTTATCGCTCGTATGAAAAAAGCTGTTTTGATGGTAGCTGGAAAAGCTGCTCAAACATTTGGTGCTAAACTCAATGACGAGCAAATCTTGCTTATGGCAGTTGCTGATATGATTATTGAAGTATATGCAGCAGAAACTTCTATTATGCGTGCTGAAAAATTAGTTAAGCATCACGGTGAAAGTGCTGACGGAGTAAAAGCAAAACTAGCTAAATTGTATCTTCAATTAGCAGTAAATAAATTAGAAGCAAAAGGACGTGAAGCAATTTCTTGTTTCGTAAAAGGCGATGAAATGCGTGTTCTTTTGATGGGCTTAAAGCGTTTTACTAAGCACGAACCAATCAATCAGCGTGAACTTCGTCATGAAATTGCTGATATGATGATTGAGAAAAATGATTATGCTTACAAACTTTGGTCATAAGTCAATTATAGAATTAGTTTGTAATTCTACATAAATTAAAAGCCTTATAGGATTTCTTTTATAGAAATTTTATAAGGCTTTTTTATGTTTGTTAGACAGTAGTCTATTTCTTGTTAGATTTTATTTAATTTTTATTTCATTCACTTCTACCTTCTAAAATCAGATTTTTAAATTGGTTTTACTCTCCCACCATCACAAAAGCACCCCAGTAATAGGGTTCTGAATATTTCTCTTTTAATTTCAGTTGAGCAATCTTAAAGGCTTCACGTTTTGATTTTCCCTCCAAGAGGTTTTTATAGAAAGTAACCATCAAAAGCTGTGTAGCATCATCGCTTACTTTCCAAAGCGACATGATAAGCGTTTTTGCACCTGCTTGACGAAAGGCTCTTTGCAGCCCAAAAACTCCTTCTCCATTCTCTATATCTCCTAACCCTGTTTCACATGCTGATAAAATGACTAATTCTGTTTCGTCAAGATTAAGATTCATAGCCTCTTCAGCTGATAAAATACCATCTTCTTTTCCTACTTGTGGATTCTGACAACCTGCCAACAAAAGACCACTTCTAAGAAAAGGATTTTTCAAAAGGTTTCTATCTTCTGCTTCTTGCATGGTTGTTACTTCGCTTTCTGGAATTTGATTGATGAAAAAACCATGTGTAGCGATATGTAAAATAGTTGGGTTTTCCAATTCTTTGATGTTGTCTTCGGTTGCTTCTTTGTTTTGTAGAAGTGTCGTTTTTACATTCTTCTTAGCAAATAAATCATTGATTTGATTGGTTTCTACTTTTGTTCCCTCCAAAATAGGAACGACTGTTTGCTGCCCTACTACACGTTGCAAACCGTTCAGGCTTCGGTCTTCTCCATTTATTTTTAAAGTATCTTTTCCATTGAGGTTGTAAGCAGGATAACCCAATAAATAGGTTTTGTATGCTGCAAAGTTTTTACTTAAATCAATATTTTTAATTCCTTTTTCTTTGCGTTCTATCAAATCTCTACTACTTGTGATAAGCTGAATGTTTTGTTCTTCTACCAAAAACTCCTTTGTTTTTGGATTTTTGAGTGTATTGAGATTGATTTTGTGATAGATTCCGTCAGGTGAAAAATAGATTTTGGAATAACCGTTTTTTGAAAGATCATCTAATTTGTCTTGAATCGGTTTCCAATATTGATTGTATGATTCTTCATCTTCCAATTGAAAATCAATATTATTTTGATAGAAAGATAATGCATCATTTTCTAGTTCGTTTCCGTTTTCTAAAGCTAGAAGCTCTGGACTTACTTTTGTTTTATCTGTAATGATGAGAGCAACATACACCGTATCTGGGTTTTGGGCAACATCTCTTTTTTCTAATCTAATTATTTCAATAGTAGCCTCATTTTTATCAAGAGAGTTTTTCACATCTTTCCAAGTGTATTCTTTTTGGTCTGTATTTGATTTGAATAACTCTGACTTTTTAGAAACCTCTCTTTCTAATTCATTGATTTGAGAAGCCATTTCTATTAAATTAATACTACTATCTCGCTCACTAATTGGAGCTTGAATAAGTGAGATGTAATCTGTTTTTTTTGTTTTCCACTCTTCATATTGATTTATCAAAACAGAATCCTTGCTATTCAAAATCTGTTCCTTCATCTTTTGAGTAGAAGAGAATATTATTCCTTTTGTAAACAATTGATAGTTAAAAAGGTCTTGACTTATTTTTTTATTTTGAGGGTAGTATTTGGTAGCAAAATTTGTAAAATTTGAAAAAAGGAAACTAATACTAGAAAAATAGGCTTCTTTTTCACTTTCAGATAATGTTGGAAATGATAGCTGTATTTGTTCTTTTTTATTTTGTATTACTTCTTTATATAAAGGTTCTGCTTTTTGATACAATTTTTGTGTAAAATACAGGATAGCTAAATTATTATAGGAATCAGCGTAATCAGGATGCTCTTTTCCTAATGTTTTTTCTATTACCTCTTTCGCTTCTATATATAAAGGTTCTGCTTTTTGATACAAACCTTGGTTAAGATATAAAATAGCTAAATTAGTGCAAGAACTGGCATATTCAGGATGCTCTTTTCCTAATGTTTTTTCTCTTATATTTTTAGCCTCTAAATTTAAAGCCTCTGCTTTTTGATATAATTCTTGTTTCTCTCCATACAAAACAGCTAAATTATTACAAGATATAGCATATTCAGGATGTTCTTTTCCTAATGTTTTTTCTCGTATATTTTTAGCTTCTATAAATAAGAGTTCTGCTTTTTCATAAAAACCTTGTTTATAATATATGGCAGCCAAGTTATTACAGACTATAGCATAAGCATAATGCTCTTTTCCTAGTAATTTTTCTATTATTTCTCCAGTTTCTATGTATAAAGGTTCTGCTTTTTGATACAAACCTTGAGAAACATACACACTAGCCAAATTACCAGTTATACGAGCATATTCAAAATTTTTATTTCCTAGTATTTTTTCTTGTAAGTCTTTCGCTTCTAACCAAAGAGGTTCAGTTTTTTTGTAATTTCCTTGATAATAATATAAAACTCCTAATTCTTTACAAGAAACAATATACAAACTATCTTTTCCATTTTGTTTTTTGGCTACTTGAAGAGCTTTTTTGAGATAAACTTTTGATTTATCTAATTCATACTTCTCTCTTAATTCCTTACCAATACTATCCAATTCTTTCCAAGAAAGGCTTTCTAAAATAGTATTTAAGCTATCCAAACGGTTTTGGTCTTCTTTATTTTGACTGTAAGAAGGAAAGCTAATCAGAAGAGATAAAAATAAAAGGAGCGTGAACAAAAATACAGACTTCATAATGATATAATTTTGTAGCGTTTGATTATTAAATTGATTGAATCAACAATAACGAATATTCACAAACCAATACCTAAAAAAGCATATAGACAAAGTATAGACAAACACAAACTAAGGTAAACAATCACTCTCCCACCATCACAAAAGCACCCCAATAATAAGGCTCACTATATTTTTCTTTGAGTTTTAGTTGAGCAATTTTGAAGGCTTCACGTTTTGATTTTCCACTCAAAAATTCTTCATAAAAAGTAACCATCAAAAGCTGTGTAGCTTCATCACTTACCTTCCAAAGCGACATAATAAGCGTTTTTGCACCTGCTTGACGGAATGCTCGTTGAAGTCCGTAAACTCCCTCCCCATTCTGGATATCTCCCAAACCAGTTTCACAAGCTGACAGAACTACTAATTCTGTTCGTTCAAGATTGAGGTTCATTGCTTCCTCTGCTGATAAAATTCCGTCTTCTTGTCCTGTTTGTGGATTTTGACAACCTGCTAATAAAAGACCACTTCTAAGGAAAGGATTTTTCAAAAGGTTTCTATCTTCAGCCTTTTGTATTGTGGTTACTTTGTCCTCTGGAATTTGATGGATGAAAAAGCCGTGTGTTGCGATATGTAGAATAGCAGGATTTTGAAGAGCTTTTATGTTTTCTTCCGTCGCCTCATTATTTTGAAAAAGTGTCGTAGAAATTGTTTTGTTTTTAAATAAGCTATTGATTTGATTGGTTTCTACTTTTGTGCCTTCCAAAACAGGAATGACAGTTTGTTGTCCGATAATGCGTTGTAAACCATTCAGACTTCGGTCTTCTCCATTTACTTTTAGCGTGTCTTTTCCATTTAAGTTATAAGCAGGATAACCCAACAAATAGGTTTTGTATGCTGCAAAGTTTTTACTCAAATCAATATTTTTAATTCCTTTTTCTTTGCGCTCTATCAAATCTCTACTACTTGTGATAAGCTGAATGTTTTGTTCTTCTACCAAAAATCCCTTTCTTTTTAGATTTTTGAGTGTATTGAGGTTGATTTTATGATAAATTCCATCAGGCGAAAAATATATTTTTGAATAGCCTTTTTTAGAAAGGTTATTTAATTTATCTTGAATCGGTTTCCAATACTGATTGTATGATTCCTCATCTTCTAATTGAAAATTAATATTGTTTTGATAAAAATAAAAGGCTTCTTTTTCTAATTCTGTACCATTTTCTATTACTAATATTTCAGGTTGATTTTTTGTTTCTTTAGAAATAATCAAGGCAACATAAACGGTATCTTCGATTTTGCTTTTATCATCTTTGCGTTTTAGACGTATAAGCTCTACAACAGCTTCATTTTTTGCTAAGTTTTTCTGAACATCTCTCCACGTATATTCTTTTTGAGTGGTATTTTTGAATAGTTCTGATTTTTTAGAAATTTTTCTTTCTAATTCATTGATTTGACTTGCTACTTTTATCAAATCGAATGTACTATCTCTTTTGTTGATAGGCGTTTGGAGTAGAGAGAGATAATTTGTTTTTTGTTCTTTCCAATCTTCATATTGGTTTATTAAGCTAGAATCGTTACTACTTAGAATTTGTTTTTTCATTTTTTGAGTAGAAGAAAAAACAATTCCTTTCGTAAATAATTGCTGATTAAAAAGGTTTTCACTAATGCTTTTGTCTTGAGGGTAGTAGGTAATAGCAAAATTTATAAAATCAGTAAAAAAATAATCAATAGTAGAGAAATAGCTTTGCTTTTCCACTTCTGAAAGTGTAGGAAACAGGTTTGTTATTTGATTTTTTTTATTTTCTAAAGCTTCCTTATATAGAAATTTTGATTTTTTATACTCATTTGTATTACGATATAACCTAGCTAAATTGAGACAAGAAATTGCATAATCAGGGTGCTGTTTTCCAAGTGTTTGTTCTCTAATATTTTTTGCTTCTAAAAATAGAGCTTCAGCTTTATTATACGAGCCTTTGGAGTAATACAGTGTGCCTAAATTATCACAAGAAGTTGCATAGCCATCGTTTTGCTTACCAAGGCTATTTTCTCTAATTTTTTTAGCCTCCAAAAAAAGATTTTCTGCTTTATCATACAAGTTTAATTTGTGATATACTTGAGCTAAATTCTCACAAGAACTGGCATAATTAGGATGCTTGTTTCCTACAATATTTTCTTTTATATTTTTTGCGTTAATATGTGATTTTTCGGCTTTATCGTAAAATTTCTGTTCGTAATATACACTTGCTAAGTTTTCACAGAAGGCAGCATATCTCATATTATTCTTGCCTACAATACTTCCAAGTCCTTCTATAAATAATAGCTCTGCCTTTTGATACAATCCTTGACTTGCATACAAAATGGCTAAGTTGTTACAAGAAAAAGCGTAGAGATAGTGTTCTTTGCCAAGCACATTTGCTCTTATGTTTTTGGCTTCGATATATAATTGTTCTGCTTCATAATACAACCCTTTCATATTATACAAAATGGCTAAGTTATTACAAGAACTTGCATATTCTTTGTTTTCCTTTCCAAGTGTTTTTTCTTGTATATTTTTAGCCTCAAGATACAGAGGCTCGGCTTTATCATACAAGCCTTTGTATCTGTATAAACTGCCTAGTTGATTGCAAACATAAGCATAGTCAGGGTGCTGTTTTCCAAATAATTGTTCTTGTATATTTTTAGCTTCAATATATAGGTTTTCTGATTTTTGATACTCTCCTTTTCGTCTATACAAAACAGCTAACTTGCTACAAGAACTGGCATAATCTGGATGCTGTGTTCCGAATATTTTCTCTCGTACTTCTTTGCTTTCTATGAGAAAACTTTCGGCTTGTTCATAATTACCTTGAGAAGAAAAAACAGCACCTAATTCTGTACAAGAAACAGCATAGGTACTATCTTTTCCATTTTTATTTTCTGCTACTTCTACTGCTTTTTGTAGATATATTTCTGCCTCTTCTAAGTGCTGTTTGTTTTTCAAATCTCTACCAACACTATCTAATTGCTGCCAAGATAAATTCTTTAAAGTAGCCTTTAGGCTATCTAAATTGATAGTGTCTTGGGCTTTCAAAGAACTAAAGCAACCCAAACAAATAGTAAAAATGAATATAAATAATTTCATGACAAGTTAAGTGTGTAAAGTAGAAGGTATCATCAAAAAACTAATGTACATATATTTTGCCAAATGCTCAATAATGTCTTACTCTCCCACCATCACAAAAGCTCCCCAGTAATAAGGCTCACTATATTTTTCTTTCAATTTCAGTTGAGCAATTTTGAAGGCTTCTCGTTTTGATTTTCCACTTAAAAACTCTTCATAAAAAGTAACCATCAAAAGCTGTGTAGCCTCATCACTTACTTTCCAAAGCGACATAATAAGCGTTTTTGCACCTGCTTGTCGAAAAGCTCGTTGAAGTCCATAAACTCCTTCTCCACTTTGAATATCTCCCAAACCAGTTTCACAAGCTGATGCTACTACAAGTTCTGTCTTATCTAAATTTAGATTCATAACTTCTTGAGCAGATAAAATTCCGTCTTCTTCTCCTATTTGTGGATTTTGACAACCTGCTAATAAAAGACCACTTCTAAGAAATGGGTTTTTCATAAGGTTTCTGTCTTCGGCTTCTTGTACTGTCGTAACTTTTTCACTCTGTGTATCTTCACTAATAAAAAAACCGTGCGTAGCTAGATGTAAAATGGTTGGGTTTTGTAGAGATTTTATGTTTTCTTCTGTGGCTTCTGTATTTTGAAAAAGCGTAACAGCAATTTCGTTTTTAGAAAATAACTCATGAATTTGATTAGTTTCTGTTTTTGTTCCCTCCAAAACAGGTACAATAGTTTGCTGACCTACGATGCGTTGCAAACCGTTTAGACTCCTGTCTTTTCCACTTCCTTCTGATTTTGTGTTTGGATTTAGATTATAGGCTGGGTAACCCAATAAATAGGCTTTGTAAGTGTTGTAGTTTTTACTCAAATATGTGTTTTTTTCTCCCTTTTGTTTCAATAAATCTCTACTGCTTGTGATGAGCTGAATGTTCTGTTCTTCTACTAAGTATGTGCCTTTCTTTGGGTTCAGTAGTGTGTTTATATTAATTTTATGATAAATTCCATCAGGCGAAAAATAGATTTTTGCATAACTATTTTGATTTGAAAGGCTAGAAAGACTGTCTAATTTGTCTTGAATTGGCTTCCAATATTGATTGTAAGATTCATTATCTTCTAACTGAAATTCTATGCTGTTTTGATACAATGAAAGCGCATCGTTTTCAAGCTCTTTCCCATTTTCCAAAATCAATAACTCTGGATAGTCTTTAGTTTCCTTTGAAATAATAAGAGCCACATACAGCGTGTCTATGGCCTTGGCTTTAGAAGTGTACTCCACCAAACGTATTACCTCCACGACAGCTTCATTTTTGGAGAGTTTTTCTTGTACATCTGACCAAGTAAATTTTTTCGTTTGTGTATTTTGCTTGAATAGCTCTGATTTTTTAGAAATTTCTTTTTCCAAATCGTTTATCTGATTAGCCATTTGCTTGATGTCAATATTGTTGTCTCTGTCTTTGATTGGCGTTTGTATAATTTTGACGTATTTCTCTTTTTGCCCTCTCCAATCTTCGTACTGATGTATCAAACTGCTGTCTCCACTATTTAGAATCTGTTTCTTCATTTTTTGAGTAGAAGAAAACAAAATTCCTTTCTTGAACAGCTGTTGATTAAATAATTCTCTGCTTATTTCGGGTTTCTGTTTATAATATTGCGTTATAAAATAATTGGACTTTGAGAAAAAATATTGAATACTGGATAAATACTCTCTCTTCTCCTCTTCAGACATAATAGGAAAAAGTGTTTTTATCTGAGCTATCTTGTTCTCTGTCATCTCCAAATACTGAGATTCTGCTTTCTGATATTCGTTTTGAGAAAAATATACTTGTGCTAAATTCCTACAATAAAGAGCATAGTCAGGGTGCTGTTTTCCATAAGTCTTTTCTATGATTTCTTTTGCTTGTAGATGTAGTTTTTCTGCTTTTTCAAGCAAACCTTGTTCATTATATAAATTGGCTAGATTATTACAAGAGTTGGCGTAGTAAGGATGATTTTTCCCTACTGTTTCAGTGTATATATTTTGTGCTTCTAAATGCAGAGTTTCTGCTTTTTTATATAGACTTTGTTCATAATACAGACTAGCTAAATTATTACACGCACTACCATAATCAAGGTGCTGTTTTCCTTTTAATTCCTCTTCTATATTTTTAGACACTAAATATAGTTGTTCTGCTTTTTGATAGTTTTTTTGAATTTGATACAGATTAGCTAAGTTATTTAGAAGAACTGAATACTTCTTGTCTTGCTTTCCCAGTAACTTTAAATAGATTACTTGAGCTTCTCTATAATGATTTTTCGCCTTTTCATATAAGCCTAAATTTTGATATAGAATCGCCAAATTGTTACACACATCAGCATATTTCTCACTCCTTCTCAGCTTGTTTAGATAAATATCTTTAGCTTCTATATAAAGAGATTCTGCTTTTTGATACAGACCTTGCTCGTCATAAAGCGTAGCCAAATTATGACAAGCACTAGCATAAACTGTGTGTTGGTTTCCGAATTTCTTGAAGTATATATCTTTAACTTTTACAAATAAAGGTTCTGCTTTCTCATACAAACCCTGCTGAAAATATAAAATAGCTAGGTAAACACAGACTTCGGCATATTCTATATGTTCTTCTCCTACTATTTGCTTTTTTATCTCTACTACTTCTAAATATAAAGGTTCTGCTTTTTGATATAACCCCTGCAATTCATACGAACTAGCTAAGTAATTACAAGTTAGAATATAAGTTGGGTGCTGTTTTCCTACTGTTTGTGCGTAATTTTCTTTTACTTCAAAAAAGAGAAGTACTGCTTCTTTGTACATTTTTTGTCTGTAATAGGAAACAGCTAGGTTATAACTGGCTTTAGTATAATTGGGATGTTTTTTTCCAAATTCTTGTGCATATTTACCTCTAATTTCTACATACAAAGGTTCTGCTTTTTGATATTTTCCTTGTGCAAAATACACATCGGCAAGGTTGTTCTGATACGTAGTATATCTTGAATGCTCTCTTCCTACTGCTTCCTCAAATAGTTTGATAGCTTCAATAAAAAGAGGTGCAGCTTTATCATATTGTCCTTGATTTTGATAGACATTAGCTAAATTATTGCAAGAGTTGATATATTCGTAATGATTTTCACCTAATACTTTTTGGCGTACTTCTTTTGCTTCTTGCCAGAGAGGTTCTACTTTAGTAAGTATTCCTTGGTAGTAATAAACTATTCCTAATTCTTCGCACGAAATGGCGTAGAGACTGTCTTTTCCATTTTGATTTTCTGCCACCTCAATAGCTTTTCTGAGGTAAATTTCTGACTTTTTGAATTCATTATTATCACGATATTTTTTGCCAATACTATTTAGCTTATTCCAACTTAAATTTTTCAATGTAGCTTCTAAGCTATCTAAATTGGTAACATTTTGTGCTTTAGTTGAACTGAAAAAGCACAGAAAAATAATCAGAAATATTAAAGTCGTCTTCATAAATAATAGAATAGCATTGAGAAATAAAGATTCTTCTAAAAATCACTCCCCCACCATCACAAAAGCACCCCAATAATAGGGTTCGTTGTACTTTTCTTTGAGTTTTAGTTGAGCAGCTTTAAAGGCTTCTCGTTTTGATTTTCCATTTAGAAGATTTTCATAAAAAGTAACCATCAAAAGTTGTGTAGCTTCATCACTTACTTTCCAAAGCGACATCAAAAGTGTCTTTGCCCCTGCCTGACGGAATGCTCTTTGAAGTCCATAAACGCCCTCGCCATTTTCTATATCTCCCAAACCTGTTTCACACGCAGAAAGAACGACTAGCTCTGTGCTATCAAGATTTAGGTTCATTGCTTCTTCGGCAGATAAAATGCCATCATCTTCTCCTGTTTGTGGGTTTTGGCAACCTGCTAAGAGCAAACCACTACGTAAAAAAGGATTTTTTAATAAGTTTCTATCTTCTGCTTCTTGTAGTGTTTTGGGTTCTCCTTTTGTGATTTTATTAATAAAAAAACCATGAGTAGCAAAGTGTAAAACAGTAGGGTTTTGGAGTGCTTTTATATTTTCTTCGGTTGCTTCTTCATTTTGAAACAATGTAGTAGAAACAGATTTTTTATTTAATAATGAAGTGATTTTATTGGTTTCTACTTTTGTTCCCTCCAAGACTGGCACGACTGTTTGCTGCCCTATCACACGTTGTAAGCCGTTCAGACTTCTATCTTCGCCATTTATTTTTAGAGTATCTTCTCCATTGAGGTTATAAGAAGGGTAACCCAGTAAATAAGCATTATATTCTTTGAAGTTCTTTTTTAGATTACTTTTTTGTTCTATCAAGTCTCTACTACTCGTTATGAGTTGAATGTTTTGTTCTTCTATCAAAAACTTATTTGTTTTTGGATTCAAAAGCGTATTTAGATTGAGTTTGTGATAGATTCCATCTGCTGAAAAATAAACTTTTGAGTATTCTTCTGTATTTGTAATACTAGCAAGGCTATCTAATTTATCTTGTATTGGTTTCCAATATTGATTATATGATTCTGTGTCTTCTAATTGAAAATCAATATTATTTTGATAAAAAGATAAAGCTCCATTTTCTAGCTCGTTTCCATTTTCTAAAACCAAAAGCTCTGGACTTTCTTTGGTTTGGTCTGTAAGAATCAAAGCAACATAAACTGTATCTTTTGGATTGCCTTGTTTATCCTCTCTAACCAGTCGTATGAGTTCGATAGTAGCTTCATCTTTTTCTAATTTTTTCTGCACATCTAACCACAGATACTCTTTTACTTGCGTATTTTCTTTAAAGGTTACTGATTTTTTAGAAATTTTTCTTTCTAACTCATTAATTTGAAAAGCTATTTCTTTGAGATTTATACTACTATCTCTTTCACTAATAGGGGTTTGAAGCAAGGAAATATAATCCTCTTTTTGGGTTTTCCAATCTTCATATTGATTTATTAATGTAGAATCTCCACTAGAAAGAATCTGTTGCTTCATTTTTTGAGTAGAAGAAAAAATAATTCCTTTTGTAAAAAGTTGCTGATTGAAAATATTTTTACTTATAGCTTTGTTAGTAGAGTAATATTCAGTAGAAAGTTTTATATAATTCGTAAAAAGCACATTTATACTAGAAAAGTACTCTTGTTTTTCACTTTCTGAAAGTGTAGGAAAAGTAATTGCTATTTGTTTTTTCTTATTTTCTATAGTTTCTATATACAAAGGCTCTGCTTTTTGATATAGTTCTTGACTCTTATATACTTTAGCTAGATTATTGCAAGAAATAGCATAGTCAGGATGTTCTTTTCCGAGTATTTTTTCTCTTATATTTTTTGCTTCTATATATAGAGATTCAGCTTTTTGATATAGTCCTTGTCTGTGGTATAACCTAGCTACATTATCACAAGACTGTGCATAATTTGGGTGTTCTTTACCTAATACTTTTTCTCTTATATTTTTTGCTTTTATACACAAAGGTTCAGCTTTTTGATATAAGCCTTGTTCTTGATACAAAAAAGCTAGATTATCACAAGAGGTAGCATAATCAGGGTGTTCTTTACCTAACATTTTTTCTCTTATATTTTTTGCTTCTATGTATAAAAGTTCAGCTTTTTGATACAAGTCTTGATTAGAGTATAAAACAGCCAAATTACTACAATATGTAGCATAGTCAGGATGTTCTTTTCCCAGTATTTTTTCTGTTATTTTTTTTGCTTCTATGTATAAAGGTTCAGCTTTTTGATATAAGCCCTGTTTGTAGTACAAAGCAGCTAAGTTATTACAAGAACTAGCATATTCTATACTTTCTTTTCCTAGTATTTGTTCTCTTATATTTTTAGCTTCTATACATAGAGGTTCAGCTTTTTGATATAGTCCTTGTTGGTAGTATAAACTCATTATGTTACTACAAGACTCTGTATAATCTGGATGTTCTTTACCTAATATTTTTTCTCTTATATTTTTAGCTTCTAACCAAAGAAGTTCTGTTTCGTCATAATTTCCTTGATAATAATATACAATTCCTAATTCTCTACAAGAAACAGCGTACAAACTATCTTTTCCGTTTTGTTTTTTAGCTACTTGAAGTGCTTTTTTAAAATAGATTTCTGATTCTGGGTAGTTAGCTTTACTCCTTAAATCTTTTCCCATGCTATTTAATTCTTTCCAAGATAGATTTTCTATTGTAGTCTCTAAGCTATCTAAATTGCTGGTTCCTTGTGCTTTTAGTATTGTAAGACTAGACAAACAAAAAATGAGGGTAAGTACAAATAATTTCATAATAAATAGGAACTAAAAATATAAGTAATTTGTAATCCTTAAAAATACGAAATTATTTAAGAAACGTCTGTACTTTGTCAAGAATCACTCCCCCACCATCACAAAAGCACCCCAATAATAGGGTTCATTGTACTTTTCTTTGAGTTTTAGTTGAGCAGTTTTAAAGGCTTCTCGTTTTGATTTTCCATTTAGAAGATTTTCATAAAAAGTAACCATCAAAAGCTGTGTAGCTTCGTCACTTACTTTCCAAAGCGACATCAAAAGTGTTTTTGCCCCTGCCTGACGGAATGCTCTTTGAAGTCCATATACACCTTCACCATTTTCTATATCCCCCAAACCCGTTTCACAGGCTGAAAGAACTACTAATTCAGTTTTATCAAGGTTGAGGTTCATTGCTTCTTCGGCAGATAAAATTCCATCTTCTTCTCCTATTTGTGGGTTTTGGCAACCTGCTAATAAAAGACCACTTCTGAGTAATGGATTTTCCAAAAGAGTCTTGTCTTGTGCCTCTTGCAATGTCTTTACGTTACTTTTTGGAATTTCATCAATAAAAAAACCATGGGTTGCAATATGAAGTATCGTCGGATTTTGAAGTGCTTTTATATTTTCTTCTGTGGCTTCTTTGTTTTGAAAGAGTGTGGTAGAAATATTTTTTTGATTGAATAATTGATTTATCTCGTTGGTTTCTACTTTTGTTCCTTCCAATACAGGAATAACCGTTTGCGCCCCCACTACACGTTGTAAGCCATTCAAACTTCTGTCTGTTCCATTCACTTTTAGTGTATCTGTTCCATTTAAATTATAGGTTGGATAGCCAAGTAAAAATGTTTTATATTCTGCAAAGTTTTTATCTAAGTCTGTGTCTTTGCTTTCTTTATTTTTAAATTCTATCAAATCTCTACTGCTCGTAATTAGTTGTAGATTCTGTTCTTCTACCAAATAGTTGTTTGTTTTTGGGTTGAGAAGTGTATTGAGATTTAGTTTGTGATAAACTCCGTCTGGAGAGAAATAGATTTTGGAATACCCTTTTTCTGAAAGCTGATTTAATCTGTCTTGAATTGGTTTCCAATACTGATTGTACGATTCTTCACCTTCTAATTGAAAATCAATATTATTTTGATAAAATGAAAAAGCTCCATTTTCAAGTTCGTTTCCATTCTCTAAAACCAAAAGTTCTGGACTTTCTTTTGTTTCATTAGAAACTATTAAGGCTACATATACAGTATCTTTTGGATTATCTTCTAAGTCATATTTTATTAGATGAATTATTTCCACCACAGCTTCATTTTCTTTCAGATTTTGTTGTACATCTTGCCAATTGTATTCTTTCTGATTTGTATTTTGTTTGAAAGATTCAGATTTTTTAGAAATTTCTCGTTCTAGTTCATTGATTTGATAAGCTAGTTCAGTAATATTTATAGCCTTGTTTCGCTCTTTTATAGGGGTTTGGAGAAGGTTGATGTAGTTTTCTTTTTGTTTTTTCCAATCTTGGTATTGATTGATTAGTTCTTCGTCTCCACTACTTAAAATCTGTTTTTTCATTTTTTGAGTAGAAGAAAAAATAATTCCTTTTGTAAAAAGCTGTTGATTGAAAAGGTCTTGACTTATTTTTTTGTTGGTAGGGTAGTATTCGGAAACAAATTCCGTAAAAATCTCAAACATATTGGCTACATCAGCGTAATAAATTTGCTTTTCTCTCTCCGATAAAGTAGGAAACAAAAGACGAATTTGTCTTTTATTATTATCCATGGCATCTTTATAATACAAGTTGCTTTTTACATACAAACCTTGTTTGTGATATAAAAAAGCAAGATTGGCAGTAGTCATGATACAGGTAGGATGATGCTTACCAAGAGATTTTTGGTATATAAGAAGAGCATTTTTGTATAGTTTTTCTGCTTTTTTTAATTGACCCTGTGTAGCATATAAAGTACCGAGATTATTAAGGTCGTCTGCATAGAGTGGACTATCTTTACCAAATATTTTACGGTCAATTTTTATTGCTTTTTTAAAGTAAAATTCAGCTTTATCATATTTTTTCATATCCGTATAAAGATTCCCTAAGTTGTTACAAATAGAACTATAACCTTCATCTTTTTGCCCAAATTCTGCTTCATAGATTCGCATGGCTTCAAAATATAGTTTTTCAGATTCTTTGAGTCTTTCCGTGTCTGAATAAAGGTTGGCTAAATCTTCACAAGTCATCCCATACCATTCATGATTTTTACTCACTCTTTTCTCTATGATAGCTTGTAGGTTTAAATAGATAGGTTCGGCTTTATCATACAAATACTGCTCACAGTATAAATCTGCAAGTCCTCTCATAGCACTTAGATAAACCCCTCCTTCTTTGCTTGTATTTTCGGAGGTATTTTTTACTTCCAAAAAAAGAGGTTCTGCTTTTGTGTATTCCCCACTTTCTAAGTAAAAATTAGCTAACTCATAACAAGAGTGGATATATTTCCTGTGAGTTTTGCCAACTATTTTTTTATTTGTCTCTCTGGCTTCTAAAAATAATGGTTTGGCTTCTTGAAGTCTGTAACTATCCAAATAGACATACGCCAAATGTATTTTTACTTGTGTGTAGAGCGTATCTTCTTTTCCAAACTCTTCTTCAATTTTGAAAAGGGAAGCCTTTAAATATTTTTCTGCTTTATCATATTTTTCATCATCCAAATACTCTAATCCTATACTGTCTAATTCTTGATAAGACAGTTTATCTAAGTTTTGTGCATAGCAGACAGAGAATGAAAATGATACAAGAAAAAGACTAATTAAAAGTTTCATAAATGCTTAAATAAGTAAGTTGAATTTATTTTTTCGAAAAAGGTAAGCATTTTTGATGTAAAGTATAGACTTTGTTAGAAAATTCAAAAAAATCTTACGATTAGGAACACAAATATTTCTTAGCTAATTTTGTATTGTCAAAAGTATTTACGAACTTTGCAACTCATTCATTTACAGATAGATAGCGTTTTTCGTGAATATTCAAAAACTAGGAACAAAATTTGTTCACAAATGATTGATAAAGAAGGAAAAAAATTATAATTATTAAAATAAAACTCGTTAAAACCAAATGGTCGAAACAACAAAAGCCACTCGTTATAAAGTAAAAGACATCACTCTAGCAGAATGGGGTCGTCGTGAAATGCAATTAGCAGAAGCAGAAATGCCAGGACTTATGGCTCTTCGTGAAGAATACGGAGATTCTAAACCACTTAAAGGCGCACGTATTGCAGGTTGTCTGCACATGACAATTCAAACTGCTGTTTTGATTGAAACACTTACTGCACTTGGTGCAGAGGTTACGTGGTCTTCTTGTAATATTTTCTCTACACAAGATCAAGCTGCTGCTGCTATTGCTGCAACAGGAGTTCCTGTTTTTGCTTGGAAAGGTATGAACGATGAAGAATTTGACTGGTGTATCGAACAAACTCTTTTCTTTGGAGAAGGCGAAGACCGTAAGCCATTAAATATGATTCTTGATGATGGAGGAGACCTTACTAATATGGTTTTGGATCGTTACCCTGAATTAGTAGCTGGTATTGGTGGTATTTCAGAAGAAACTACAACTGGTGTTCACCGTCTGTATGAGCGTATGCGTAAAGGAACTTTACCATTGCCTTGTATCAACGTAAATGACTCAGTTACAAAATCTAAATTTGATAACAAATATGGTTGTCGTGAGTCTTGTGTAGATGCGATTCGTCGTGCTACTGACGTAATGATGGCTGGTAAAGTAGCCGTTGTAGGTGGTTATGGCGACGTAGGAAAAGGCTCCGCTGCTTCTCTTCGTGGTGCTGGTGCAAGAGTTATCGTAACAGAAGTAGATCCAATTTGTGCGCTTCAAGCTGCAATGGACGGATTCGAAGTGAAGAAAATGATTGATGCTGTTAAAGAAGCTGATATTATTGTTACTGCAACAGGTAATAAAGACATCTTGACAAGCGACCACTTCTTAAACATGAAAGATAAAGCTATCGTTTGTAATATCGGACACTTCGACAACGAAATCGATATGGCATGGCTTAATGGAACGTATGGAAAATCTAAAGTAGAAATCAAACCTCAAGTAGATTTATATACATTAGAAAACGATAAACAAGTTCTTGTATTAGCAGAAGGACGTTTAGTAAACTTAGGTTGTGCAACAGGACACCCTTCTTTCGTAATGTCTAGCTCTTTCACAAACCAAGTATTGGCTCAATTAGAACTTTATACGAATCGTGATAACTACAAAAACGAAGTTTATACACTTCCAATGCACCTAGACGAAAAAGTTGCTCGTTTGCACCTTTCTAAATTAGGCATTGAGTTAGAAGAGCTTTCTAAAGACCAAGCTGATTATATCGGTGTAACTCCAGAAGGTCCTTATAAGCCAACGTATTACCGTTATTAATAGTGATAAATTTTTAGTGATTAATTATTAATTACTGAAAATTTTTACTTGAGAAATCCATTAGCATTAATTTGTTAGTGGATTTTTTTATTCTTTACAAAATTTGAGACAACAGAAATAGTAAATTATTCGTCAATATAATATTGTAAACGAAGAGTGTTTTTTGTATAGAATTTGTGTAAATTGAAGTGATGATAAAACAGATTAAACAAATATTGAACTGGGGCGTAAAGGATGAACAAAATCCTGTTGAGCAAAGGCGTGTAAGGTTGCTCAATACTGCCTGTTGGTTGGGAATTATATCAAATATTATTTATGCTGCTTTCTTTGCTTTTTTACAGGATTACCTTCCTGTTTGGACAAACTTGGTAGCTGTTATTATTCTTTTGTGGTTATTACATCTCAATAAAAAAGGCAAACATCGTGTCGCTACTTTGGGCTTTTGCTTGGACATACCCATTTACTTTGTAGTAATGGCTTTAGGTCTTGGTAAAGAAATAGGATTGGAACTTTATTTTATTGTTACGGCTATTATGCCTATTCTATTTTTTGATAAGTGGAAAATTATTATTCCATTATTTTTGATGAATATAGTATTATTTCTTGGTGTTAAGTTTGGCTATGACTACATAGAACCTTATTTTCATCCTGCTACAAACTATTTTGCAGAGGTAAAGCTAAGTAATCGTATTAATATTTTTCTTTTACTCTTTATCATTATTGGTAGCTTTAAAGAAGAATTAGTTGCCTATCAAAAGAATATAGAAGAACAAGGCAAGATATTGAAAGAAAATAATGAAGAAATCAGTACCCAAAACCGAGTAATTGAAGAAAAAAGTAAGACACTAGAACAAACCTACAAACATATAAAAGACAGCATCACGTATGCCCAACGCATTCAGAATGCACTTTTAGGTAGTCCAACAGACATTACTAATTATTTTTCAGAAGCCTTTTTATTTTTTCAACCAAAAGATATTGTAAGTGGAGATTTTTATTGGTTTTATCAAAATGAAAAAAATACAGTTTCTATACTTGTAGTGGCAGATTGCACAGGACACGGCGTTCCAGGGGCATTTATGACTGTTATGGGAGCAAATTTTTTAGATGAAATAGTGAGAGAGCAAGAAACTTTTGAGCCTTCAAAGATTTTATATCAATTGGATTATAAAATTACGACAGCTTTAAAGCAAATTGATTCGAAGGTAAATGATGGAATGGATGTAGCTGTATTGGTATTGGAAAAAGACAAAAACGAGGTGCAGTTTGCAGGAGCTAAAAACCCTCTTTGGATAGCTCGTGATGATAAAATGATACAATATAAAGGCTCAAAATTTCCGATTGGAAGTGGACAGTATAAAACCAAAAAGCAATTTGATACAGAAACAATATCAGTAAATAAAGGAGATATTCTTTATCTTTTTTCAGACGGTTTTCAAGACCAATTTGGAGGAAGTAATAATAGAAAATACCTCAAAAAGAGATTTCGTGAGTTTTTGTTGAGTATTAGTTCACAAACAACTCAAATCCAACATAAAAAATTAGATGAAGAAATTAATACGTGGAAAGAAAATACATCACAGACAGATGATATTTGTGTAGCAGGTATTCGGGTTGTATAAACTGAATTGATTACTTTTTCCATTCTTCTTTAGCTTCTTTACTCAAAAGTAACATTGCAATTCCTATAAGAAATAAACTAACAGAGAAAACAGTAGAAACACCAAATACAATGTTCTCAAAGCTAGATGTATCATTATTTTTGAAGAAAAGATTATAAACTACAAAACCAAAAACTCCAATTCCTGTCATAAGAGAAAAGATAGAAGAAACCCAACTTCCTATTTTGGGAAAAATAAGAAGTAAGCCACAAAGAACAAATAATGTGGTATAAATTGGAATAAAAACATTTGGTAATTTATTAAAAACATTGTTGATAACCATCATAATAGCAAACATAAAAAAAAGCGTTGCTACAATACGATTTATTTTAAGAAAATAATTATGTTTTGGAACTGTTTTAGAAGATTTTAAGAAATCTGTATCCAAAATATTATCATTATCTAATTCGTATACTTTACTTCCTATTCCCACTTTGGAAAGTGCTAATAAAAAAATAAACAGCATAGGGGAAAAAAGCAATAACCCTAGTGCTAATGCTACTTTCATTTTCTGTACTACAACTACTACAACCAAATATTGAATAAGTATTGAGAAACTAACTAAATAATTTATTTTTTTTGCAAGTGCAATATCATCTTTCTGCCAAAACACAAATCCTGCTAAAGCAATACAACCAATTAGGAAACAAATTATAAGAGCAAGAAAATCATTACTTCTCATGAGGTTATACAAAGAACCTTCTTTATCTGTTAGTACAAACCCTACAAAAAAAGCAAAACAAAATAAAGCTATGGACAAATGAATAAAGGAAATACAGAAGTGAGCAGGTCTATTAGCTATCATAATTTATTGATTTTCAAGTTTATTTTTAGTTTTCCATTCTTCTTTGGCTTCTTTACTCAAAAGTAGCATTGCCAAAGTAATACACAAAAACAGAAAGCTCAAAACGGCTGTAGATAAAGAAATAACTAACTCAATTTTTTCTAAAGCATTATCAGGAAGGTCAAAAAGAAAGAATACACAAAAGATAACTAATATACCTACTCCTGATAAAATACTTACTACCGAAAAAATCCAACTTCCTATTTTGGGAATAAATAAAAGAAGTAAGCTACCTGCCAAAAATAAGGTAGGAATAAAGATAATTTCTTTTGGGGCAGAAGTTTCGATAAGTATATTAATTATAAAAATAGAGAGAATAAAACAACTAAATGCAAATACACGATGTATTTTCCAAAAAACAGAAGGTGCTTTGTTTGCGTCTTTTTCTGTCAGAAAATCTATATCTAATAGGTTAGAGTTAGATGTATCTCTTTGTATTGATTTTTGCAAATATTCTACGTTTCCTATCTGTGAGAAAGTAAGTAAAAAAACAAAAATAGAAGCTGTCAGAAGAGGACTTCCCAAAATTATAACTATGTCTGTCCTAGAACTGTTCGCTAGTGTTAGTAATATACATTGTACAATCGCCAAAAAAACTAAAAAGTAGCTTATTCGCTTTGATAAAAGGATTTTTTCAGTTTGCCAAGTTACGAACCCACAAAAAGCAACACTACCTATTAAAAACAAGTCTATAAATATAAATAAAGTATCTTTTTGTAATAGATGGGCTAATGAAAGTATTCGCTCAATTCCTATATACATCACACAAACAGAAAAGGAAAATAAGGATAATGCCAAATGCAATAAAGAAAAAGCAGTACGAACGGAATTGTTAGCTATCATAATTTATTGATTTTCAAGTTTGACTTTAGTTTTCCACTCTTCTTTAGCTTCTTTACTCAAAAGTAGCATTGCTAGGCTTATGCACAATGTAGATAAACCAAATAAACCGATAATAAAGTTAAATAGAATCAGCATTTCCATGTTAGTATTTAGATTTATAAGAGGTTTATAAATAATGAAAATTAGAAATGCACAAGGTATAGAAACGGCAACTAAAACACTAAAAAACGTAAAAATTAAACTTCCAGTTTTAGGTAATCTCCATAATAATACACTTATTATTAAAAATGGGAAAGGTAAAATGAATTTCCAATCTAATGATGAGTCAGTAGTGAGAAAGAAACTGAACAACAAAACTGATGATAAAAAACAAGTACAAGAAAAAATACGACTAATAGACCAAAAGTAATCTTTCTTCTTAACATCGTATTTAAAGCTCAAAGTATCATTATCTAAAATGTCTATAATTTTTTCATTCGTAGTTTGTACACTACTATGCTTGAAACATAATGTATTTGTAAAGTTGAACAGAAATAGGAAAAAAGCTGGAATAAAACTAATAGTGAACATACTTACAATATCACTTACTTGATTACGCTTTTCTAGCATAAAAAAAAATTGAACTAAAAATAGTAAACATATAAAGTAATTCAAGTATTTTATAGAAACACCATTATTAAAGTTTAGATGAGCAAAGTTAATAAAACAACTTATTGAAAGCAGAAGCAAAATTATAAAATTATGGACTGAATGACTCTTCACTAAATACTCAAAATTTCCTTCTTTTGTATATAAAAAAATGAACATAAAAATACATAGATTTAACAATGCAAGACCTAAATAAGTCAGAGAAATACTAAAATGACTAGATTTGTTAGCTATCATAAATGGCATAAATTGATAAATAAAAAAGCATTTTATTCTAAAGATAAGAATAAAATGCTTTTTATTAGTTGAATGCTTTATTAGAAAATAGGCTTTATTTCTTTTTAGAAAGTAACCATTCTTTTGCTACTGCTCGTTCCTCAAAATAACCAATCTTAAATTTATTATTGATTGCCATAAGTGATTTTAAAAGCACTTGGGCTGCAATACGCTGAAAAGTTGTGCTTGATTTTATTACTGCAACTTCAAAGTTTGTTCCTAGTTCTTTTTGAAGCATTGGCATAAATTTTAGTACCAACCAAGCTCTTGATTTAGAGGAAACTGCTCCTACATTTTCTTGGTTAAACAAAACCTTGGTATAACCGTGCGTTTTTTCTGAATCTAAGAGAAGTAAAAAAACTTCTTTGTATTCTTCTTCATTTATATCACCCTCCATCTTAATAACTATATATTCTTCTTTATTATTGACAAAAGAAGTAATGGATTTATCAGGGCTTTCGTAAAAAGGCATCATAACGGTATGACTGTAAGTAATGGCTGTTTGTGAGTGTATTATAATTTACAAAAGAACAAAATTTATTCTCATTTAACAAAAATACGATTTTCATGAAGTTTTTAACTAATTTTTAACTAAAAATTTCTCTCAAAAGTGCTATTTAGTTATTGTATAATTAATTTTTGAGTAATAATTCCTTTCTGAGTTTGGATTCTGACTAAATACATTCCATTTGAAGGGCGTTTTAAATTAATATCAAAATTAGAAATAAACGTATTTGGAACATCTTTTTGATAAATTATTTGTCCAATAGAATTATAAATTTCAATTGATTCTACTCTCAAATTTTGTGTTTCTAAACTAAAACTTCCTTTATTTGGATTAGGATATAGATTGACTAAATCATTTAAGTTTTTATCATCAGTTCCCAAGACTTCATCAGGAGATAAAATTACAGAAATTGCATTCGAATAATTCTGACCACGATTAGCTGCATAAGAAAGCCAGTCGCCATTTGATTTTCTTTCCCACCCTTTTCCTTCTTCTTTCTTTTCCGTAAAAATGGTAAATGTATTTAGGCTTTCATATTCTAGTTCTACGCTAACAAAAAACTGATTAGGAACAGCCTGTACTTCATCAAAAACAACTCTAGTAAACTGTCTTCTTCTAAAAATATCTCTGTCTATCAATGAATAAAGAATTTCTTGGCGATATAATTCTTCATTGGGTTTTCCATCAGCATCTACTGACCAAACCACAACATCAAAAGTTGTGTTGAGATTTCTTATGGCTGCATCTGCGAAAAAAATATCTACGGCATAGAGTTTATCAGAAGAACCAAAGTCGCTAAAATACTCAGCTTTACTTACCGTACTCCCATCATCGTGTCCTGCAAGTGGTTTGTTATTTATTAATTCTTGCTTCAAGTTTTCGGAAGTTATGTTTGTTACTTTTTTTCCTTTAATCACTTCGATTGCATCAGTTTGTGTACTTTCTCTTGTTCCTAGAGGGTTTGAAGATTGAAGTGTAACATCATAAACTCCTTCTTGAGTGAATGAAATTTGAGGAGAGATTCCGTTTGCTTGTAAGATTGTATTTCCTTCAATTGTCCAATTAAAATCCACTCCGAAATCTGTTTGAGAGAAAAACTTAGCTTTTTCAGAAAGTAAAATCAAAGGATAATTAATATCAAAATCAACAGTTGGAAGATTTAAATTAGTAGCTTGACGAATACGTAAGTTATCCAAATATAGACCGTTATTATTTGCTCCAATATTTCTGAACTTTACCTGTGCGAAACGAGCATCGTCTTCTACCTCTATATAAAATATGTACGAGTTCCATTGAGCAGGTAGTGGACTAAAAGCTGCTGCTTGATTAATGGCTGTTTTGAGTTCTTCCCCTCCTTGTTTCCAAAGCGTCAAAAATTTATCTCCTCCATCAGTAGCATAAGAGATTTCTAAAGAATCTGAAATTTTGTCTTTATCAAATCCATAAGCAACATCAAAACGAACTTCAAGAACACGGTTAGTTGGGACATTAATAAAAGGCGAGGTAAGTGTTAATTTTGCTTCACAAGAACGATTAGTTTTGTTAGGAGCGTAGATAGAAAACTCACTTGAGCCATAAGAACCTTCTGAAAAAAGTAACCAATTTGTTATATCTGTTCTTTCGAAGCTCCAGCCTTCTTTGGTAAGTCTTCTATCTTCAAAATCTAATAAAGTTTCATTTAAGGCTGCTAGATTATCATTTATTACTTCAATTGCGACTTGTCTAGTAGCTTCTGTTCCATCATTAGACAAAACCTTCAAAGTAGCTACAAAATTTCCTTCTTGTGAGTAAGTAATAGTAGGATTTTGCTCAGTAGAAGATGATGGAGTTCCACCTTCAAATGTCCATTGATAGGCATCTATCTGTTTATTTCCTGTAGCGAGAGATTTATCTGTAAATTTTATTTTTCCTCCTTTGATGACTTTCTGTTTAGAAAATTCAAAGATAGAAAAGATTTTATTTGCTATTGGTTCGGCAACATTCGAAGTCAAAAGCTCTTTTCTGCGAGGAGAAATTTCCAAAACAGCGTGCATACGCTCTACTTGATCAGCTGTAAAAAGTGTCATACACTCATCATCTGTATAATCCATAAAGTTCTGTGTCATTATAATTTTTCCTTCTTCACAAGAAGGTTCGTTTAGATTACAACCTCTTTGATCTTTGGGACTATTGGGAGTATCCTCACAAAAATCATCATTCGAGCATGATTTATTAATTCCCCATGTATGCAGAAGACCAAAAAAATGACCTACCTCGTGAGTGGCAGTACGTCCTCTATTAAATGGTTTGCTTTCAATGAGTTGAGGAGCATTTGGTGTCTTTTCTATTGAACCAAAATTTATGTACCGAACCACAATACCATCTGTATTTGCTTCTCCTTCATCTTCCTTTAGACCACCCAAACCCGATAAGTTAGGAAATTGTGCATAACCAAGGTCATCATATTTTGCTACCCAAATATTAAAATATTGATTTGGATTCCAAACTGTAATAGGTTTTGCATAAGCATCAAAAGTAGGTCTAATCCATTGTTGAAGACAACCTTTTGTACGAGTGATTCCAATTTCTGCTAGAGGATTGCCTTTTGGGTCAATAGTGGCAGGGACAAATTCGATACTCGGATTTGCAGCTACGCTTTTAAAAACATCTACTGTTTCGTCTTTATCAGGATTTGTAAAATTAAAATCTTCATTCAAAACTTCTATTTGTCCATAAATCTGTGCAGCCGAAATATTTGTACCCTCTCCTATCGGCTCTCCATTGTGGATTACATGAACGATGATAGGGATTCTGTAAGTAGATTCTGTTCTTTCTACTTTATGTAATAATGGGTTGTTTTTTCTGTTTTCCTTCTTTTCTTTAATATATTTTTGCAGTATGTTTTCAAAGGCTTCACTTCCTGCTATTTTATTCTGTGAGTGATACGATGAACTAGAAGTAGTACAAGTTCGCTGCGAGAAACCATCAGAATAAGAAAATAGAAATAAACTTATTAGAATAAAATAAAATAAAACGTTAGATAAGAAATTGGTCTTCATTATGGCTATTTTTAGAAATATCAAAATTGTAGCAAAAAAACAGAGTAAACTATCTAGTAAAAGTACAAAAATTGAACTAAAATAAAATACTTCTTTGTGCATTTATTATGAGGACTCGACAAAGTAAGATTTGGTTGCATTTGTTTTTGAAATAAAAAAACTACCCAGTTGTAATTTCTCTAGTTATTATCTTTTTTCATTAGAAGTTAATTATTTTCTGTTCCCAACATCTGACGCATTACTCGCTTTTCAAGGTTCAATAATGAGGTGTCATTTGGAGCGAGTAAAAGAGCTTTTACAACATTTTCGTAGGCTTGTTTTTCTTTATTTCGCTCTAAAAAATAAATAGTCTGATTTTTTATTTTATTGATTTCAATCTTTACATATTCGTCCAAAACTTCAAGGTGAGTTTTGACTAAAGCAGAGTTATATCCAATCGAATCAGCTTGTTTATAATGTTTGTAAGCATCAAGAAACTGCTTTTTCTTAAATGCAGTTTCTCCTTCTTCTACAAGTTGAAAGAATATTTCTTTTTTAGGAATAATATTTTCTATTTCTTTGATTTCTGTATTTACACTTATCGTTTGAGTAGAATCTGCAAAATCTAAAGCAATCGTATAGTTTTTGAGAGCTTCTTCATAATTAGTAGAATTTTTTTGATAATTAGCTGTCTGAAAATAATTTTGAAACTTGAGTAACTTTTCTTTTTCATTCGTTCGAATCAAAGAATCTTGTGCTGTTTCTAAGGCTCGTAACTGAGCATTATTTTTTAAGTTTAGAGAATGCACCCAAAGCCCTAAACCACAAGCAGCCAAAAGTGCAACAACAGCAAGGGTAAGAAAAATACGCAATCTTAAAATCGTTTTTTCTTGTTTTCTTTTTTGTGCATTGACAGACTTTATGCTCTCCGAAATAAATTCTTTTTGAATAGATGTTGGAGTAGGAATTTTATTATGCTTTTTGCATTCTTCTAGCCAGTTTTCTGCAATAGCAAGTTCGTTTCCTCTCAAAAGAAAAGCATAATTTTTTTCGTTAATGTTCCATTCTAATGCTTTTTGCTGATATTTTGAATGTTTTTGTGTGTGTTCTCTATCTATATTTAAGGCTCTCAAAAGCTCTCTAAACTGTTGTCCATTATCAGCTTGAAGGTCATTTTCTAAACTATTTTTAGAAAAGTCTATCCATTGAATATGACTAGGGAAATAATCTGGCATTTCTTTTACTTCTTTCAAACGAACTAAAATAATTCGTTTTCCCATCGAAAGAGCGTGTAAAACTTCATCCTTACAGTAGGGCGAAGAAATAGAAGCAGGAGAAATAATAAATAAGAAATTATCAGATGTTTCGATGCCATTTTTGATTTCTTTTCCAAAATCCGAACCAGCAGGAATACATTCTTGGTCAAACCACGTCGTGCGTCCATTGAGTTGAAGCTCTTCATTGAGCCAACGAGCAAAATCGCCATCATTACGAGAATAAGAAATAAAGACTTCACTACTAAGCATACCTATTTTGGCGATACTTTCCTCAATGAATTTTTCGTGTAGCTCTGTTGGTGTATTTAGTTTATTGTTGGTAGTGTTACTTCCTTGTTTTTTGCCTTGATTGAGCCACGTTTGGGCTTTATCCAAGTTGTGTCCACGCAATAAAATAGCATCGTTTTTATGCTGTTCTTCCCATTTCAAGGCTTGTGAAAGATAGCGTTTGTGGTTTCTGTAATAGTCGTAATTGTCTTCTAAGATGCAGATAATTTCATCTAAATCCTTTTCAAAATCTAAATTTTCTGTAAAGTTATCTTCTATTCGGTTGTCTGTCAAATCAATATAGGAAGAGGAAGAATTAGAAAGGAGTGAACGCAAAGCCTCAGGTAATTCTTCTGTATTGACATTTTTGGCTAAGATTATAATAATTCGTTTGTGGAAAGTAAGCGCAAAACGAAGTTCTCTCAAACAATCCGAATTTTTGGCAGAAGAAGGAGAAAGTACAAAAACAAAATTATCAGCTTGAGCAATTTGCTCTTTTATTTCTTCTGTATAATTAGATTCATCAAAACCTTTTTGAGTTTCTCTTTGAATTGAATTATTAGGCAAAGCAACTGTAATTCCTGCTTTAATCAATCCTCTACGGATTTTTTGAGTTTGTTGTCTTTCTTGTTTAGCAAAACATAAGAAAACTTCTGACATCAAGTTATCAGCATTTTTCTTTGATTCTGTAATAAATTCACTATGCAAAACAGAAGGCAAACAGGGAGGTTGCTCAGGTGAAACAAAATTTTTGGTAAGCCAATTTTGTGCTTCTTGTCTTTTTTCTCCTACTAACAAAAGGTTTGTTTGCCTTCTGTTACTTTCCCATAAAAGAGCCTTTTGGAGTAATTCTGTATGGAGATAAACGTATTCTTTTTGCTTTTCGATAACCTTCAAAATACTTTCAAAACTATCATCAAAGCTATCAATATCTTTTCCAAAAATAGGAATTGGATTTTCTTTTATAAACGCTACTTCTTCGTGTTTGCGCCAACGGTTTTCATAAGTAAGTTGCCAGTTATAAAGTTGATTGATATGGTCTTCTGAAAGCTGCTGACGAGCATGTACCCAATCGGTTTTGCCCAAAAGCTCATGCGAACGATTTAAGACATCTTTTTTAGAAAAAATGGGCAAAACATCCATTCCGTTTGCCTCATAAAACTGTACCAAAACGCTACGTTCTTCGTAGGATAAAGGAGCATCTTTTGTATCAAAAATGACATTTTGATCGACAGGAATCACTCGTTTTCCTAGCTTTCTAGCATATTCTAATTCTATCAAACAATAAGCAGAAGTAAGGCAACGAGGTGCAAGAATAAGGATAAAATTATGAGCCGATTCTATGCCATGAGAAATACGTTTGGAATAATCGTCGCCATCAGGAATATTGACTTTATCAAACCAAATTTCATAGCCTTTTAGCTTCAAAGATTGATATAATCTTCCTACAAAGCCTAGACTTTCTCTTCTTCCATACGAAATAAAGGCATCTTTTGTCATGAAAATAGCTTGGACTAAATAATTTAATAATTAGAATGTAGCTAAAATACAAAATTTATACAAATTTATTTTTTATTCATTTTTAACTCTACAAGCTTAATATATTTTACTATTGGATAAAACGAGGAAAACAAAGACCATACGAAACCAGGAAAACCATTTAGGAAACAACCCCTTAGAATATAAAGTTGAATAAACTTGATAGGCAAATAAATTATTATTACAAATTTAGGTTTGTTTTTTCCATTCTTGATATATTTTTCAGAAGCTAAAGTAGTATAACGATTAAATTTATTGAAATAATCATGTATATTTTTATAGCTATAATGTAGCATTTCATTTTTGAATGCTCCTATTTTTCCTTCTACTTTTATAATTTCGTGTACCTTGTCTAACGTAACGCCTCCTTTATTTTTATTGAAAAGCCTAAGGCAAGGTTTTTTAAGTTCTGATTGAATTCTTTTTTCTAAAAAAATAAGAGTACGTGGTAAATTAAAAGCACTCTCTTCAATGGTTTCCTGCTCTAGCTTTTTTTGTATTTCTTGTTGTAATTTTTTGGAAAGAACCTCATCAGCATCCATAGACAGAATCCAGTCATACTTGGCTTGTGAGAAGGCAAAGTTTTTTTGCGTACCAAAACCATCAAAATCTCTAATAAAAACTTTACAATTATATTTATCATAAATTTCTTGACTTCTATCAGTGCTTCCAGAATCTACTACTATAATCTCATCACACCAAACGAGTGCCTTTAAAGTTTCTTCAATAATAGTAGCTTCATTATAAGCAATCAAAACAGCACTTACTTTATGAGTCATACAAAGAAGGGGGGAAAGGATATTAAACGTTATCACGGTTATTTTTGTATAAGGTGTTTTTGTGCATTCGTTTGCTCATAAATGAATTTGTCGCTTTCTCAGAGCTGAACACACATGAATAATTAACCGTGGTAACATTTATTTATTAAAAAATAATACTAATCTAATGAGACAAAGTTATACAAAAAAATATGATATATTAGCACTACAAACAGTCTGCTTAACGAGACTGACCTATATTCATATATTATTTTACCCACTTAAAAAAACGTTCCCAACGCACTCTTGCCCAATTTTTGATTCCGTCAGCAGGTGTTTCGGAGTGATAGATGACTAAAGGAGTACCTATTAAGTGGTCTTCTGGAACAAGCCCCCACATACGGGAATCAGATGAATTATGGCGATTATCTCCCAAAACAAAATAATAATTTTGTTTGAAAATATAGTTTTCTGTTAATTTACCATCAATAATAAGTTGATTATCAATTATTTCTACATCGTTATTGTATTCATAATTTTTGATGATGTTTTCATACAAAAGTAGTGTTCCTTCGTGCATAACAATTGTATCTCCTTTTTTTGGAATATAATACGAGCCAAAATAATCTCTATTCCAACCTAATTTTTTACTGCTTTCAGTCATTGAATTATCAGAAATATCATTTTGCTCAAAGAACTTAGGCGTAATTTCTTCAATTCTCAAATCTTGCCTTAGTTGATTGGCTTGTTTTGGCGTAGTGTAAAGTAAATAAGTCTTTGTTTGAGGTTCTTCTTTGATTACTTCCTCTACTTTTCTATTACGTCCTTTTTTTCTTTTGCTGTTTTTGAATTTCTTGATGCGTTTTACTTCTTTGGTTTCGATTTCTTTCCATGTCTGTACGTCTGTGTGATGAAAAACAGTTTCTGGCTTTTCAGCTGTTTTGACGATATAACTAAGCTGCATATCAGAAGGATTGGGTTGCCACTCTCCATTTCTGAAAATATCTTGGCGCATAATCTGAATTCTATCTCCTGCCACACCTACGCAACGTTTGATATAACACGTTTTGTCTTCTATCGTTTCAGAATCACCTATGCTATCCAATGGATAATAAAAAATAATTACTTCACCAGCTTGTACATCTCTTAATTTGGGAAGCCTATCAGGTAAAAGACTAGAAATATTAAAATCAAATCCTGCCTTTTTTGTATTTGAGTTTTGTTTTTTGTGAGGGATTTTTGCGCCAAAAGGAAGTTTGTTGCATACTATTTTATCTCCTCTCAGAAGTGAACCTTCCATTGAAGAAGTGGGAATAATGAAATACTCTAAGGCAATTTGTTTTAATGTAAATAAAGAAATACAGGTAAAGAAGAGAAAATAAAGGCGAAACCACCATTTTTTGGATTTTGATTTAATTCTATCAATTTTTTTTATTTTCATGGTAATTTTTATAATTATTGAGTAAGCGGCTATAATAATCTTTTATCAAAATAGGAGTTGTTTTTTTTACAATAGAAAGAAGAAAATTCTACTGTTTGTCTTGTAGTTGTATAATTGCACAAAACACGCCATAAATTCTATTAAAATAGATGAAAATTGATTTTTATTGAGTTTTTATAGAAATAATTAACTTTATTCGGAATAATAGATGGATTTGTATTGATTAAGCGAAACTTTATTTTGTTTAGTTGTTGCTTTAATAGAGGAGTTTTGTTAGCTATTTTATTTTTAGTATCTTAAATATCTATCCCCAAAAAAATACCAAATTTACTTTCAAAAACTTCTGAAAAATGTCTAAATCCAAAATTTTCTTTATTGTTTTATCTGTCCTTCTTCTCATTGTGGGAAGTGTTTATGGATATGAATATTTTACCAACAAAAGTGCCATTGAAAAAGCAGATGCTTTATATAAAGAGGGAAAGTTTGATGAAGCTCTTCCTTATTACAAAAAAGCTCAAAGTGGTTTTTTTGGTACATATAGTTATGAATCTTGGATGGGAGAATATGATATAGAAAATTTGCAAACCTATGTGTTGCCTACGTTACAAAGAGCTACAAAGCATGTAAAAAGTGACAATGTTGATTCATTGTTAGTTTCCTTTAAGAAGTTAAAAGTTCTTGATATAAGCCATGGTACTTATAGAATCATTCCTATACTTTTGAATAAAGAAATTACTGAAAATAAAAAAATAGTAGAGCAAAAAATACTTAGTTTAGCTAAGAAAGCTGAAAAGCAAGACCCAGCAGAAGCAATAAAGTTGTATTCAGTTTTTGATTATAAAGATGAAGAGTATAAAACTTATCAAACTAAAATAAAAACGCTTTATAAACCTGCTTTTTTACAAAAATACAATGAAAAGGAGTATTTAGAAGCTCTTCAAGTGTATGAAAAAATGGATATTGCAGACAAAGAGCGATACAAAAACGAACTCAAAGAACCTGTAAATCATAGCCGATTAGAAGCTGCTAAAAAAAATCAAAAGTTTGCCTTATTGATGTATATGAATGGAGACATGTCTGTTTTAGAAAATGTTACCAAGATTCTTTTGGAGGTAGATTCTACAAGTACGTATGCACCAGCAGCTAAAACAGAACTTGAAAATCTCAATCAAGAAGTAGCTTATCAGATGGGAACAGAGGAATATAAAGCAGGTAATCTTGATGAATCGCTCCACTTTTTTGCTCAAATTCCTCCAAAATCTCATCATTACGACGATTCTAAAAATAAAATAGCTGAAATTGCGAAGAAATTAGAACAAGAATATAAAGAGGAAGCACTTGCAAAAAAGCGTACAGAAGCTTACGCCGAAATCAAAAAACAGCTTTCTCCTTATTTGAATAATAAATCGACGTATTCAGTTATTCTAGCTGATGCAATGGATATTAGTGATAAAAAACTCAAATATAATATCATTTATCAAGATAAATCTGTTCCGACCACAAAGACAACAGGTTTTATGAAAGTGAGTGACAGTACATACGATTTTTTCCTAGATGATGTAGGAATGGAAATTTTGTCTAATAAAGGACAGCAAATAACACAAGCAGGATATAGCAATTATGTAGGAAATACCAATTATGGACAATGGAGAGAAAATGATGAAGGTTCTTTTTGGGAGTTTTATGGAAAGTATGCAATGTTGAGTACGCTTTTTAATTCCAACAGAATCTATAGAGATGATTACACTACTTATAACCGTTATTACCGAACATCTTCTCGTCCTTATTATGGAAGTGTGTATGTTCCTTTGAAGTCGGCTGTCAAGAAAACTCCTCGTTTTCAACAAACTGTAAATAACCGTTCTCAAAAAAGTTGGTTTTATGCCAAAAGTGTTCCCTCTCGTTCTGTAAAAAGTAGTAGTACAGCCAGTACCAGTAGTAAAAGTTGGTATTATGGAAAAAAACCAATGAAAAGAAGTAGTTATACAAGCAAATCAACAGCTTCGAATCGTAGTAATTATGGACGTTTTGCACGTTCTAGCTCTTCTTCTTCTAGTTCAAGTAGTGGTGCTTATCGTTCTTCTAGTTCATCGTCGTCTTCAAGAAGTTCTTCTAGCTCATCTAGTGGTTATCGCTCTAGCTCTAGTAGCAGAAGCTCTTCTAGTTCATCTTCACGTACAACACGCTCTAGCTCATCGTCTTCTCGTTCTCGTTCTTCTTCTCGTGGTGGAAAATAAAACTGATTTTTGTGTTCTTGAAAACATAAGTAAAAAGATTAGCGTTTATAACCCTAGACCCTAAGAGTATTTCAAAATACAAATCCTTAGGGTCTTTGTTTAAATATTCTATCAAATTATTCAGAAAATCATGACAAAATTAAAATCATTTTTTAGCCTATCTTTTTTATTTAGTTGTTTGCTCTTTTTGGGTGCTTGTGATTCAGAGGGAAATATTAATTTCTTTTCTATTAATGAAGACCTCCAAATTGGTCAGCAAGTGGCAGCCGAACTAGAGGCAGACTCTACGGTCATTATTTTGGACGAACAAGATTATGATACAGCTTATACTTACATTCGAACGCTTACAGAGAAAGTTTTGTCTTCAAATGATGTTCGTTATCGTACAGAATTTCCTTGGCAAGTAAAAATCATCCAAGATGATGAAACATTAAATGCTTTTTGTACTCCAGGGGGATATATTTATGTTTATACAGGACTAATAAAATATTTAGATACAGAAGACCAACTCGCTGGAGTAATGGGACACGAAATTGCACATGCAGACAAACGCCACGTAACAGACAACATGACAAAGGCGTACGGCTATGAAGCTCTGTTTGCAATCTTTTTTGGAGAAGACCAAGGACAACTTGCAGGTATTGCAAAAGGATTAATCAATCTAAAATATGGACGTGATGCAGAACGTGAAGCTGATGATTTTTCAGTAAAATATCTTTGTGATACAGAATATCAAGCCAACGGAGCAGCAGGATTTTTTCAGAAAATAATTAATGAAGGACAAAGTAGCACACCCCCAGAGTTTTTGAGTACGCACCCAAATCCAGATAATAGAGTAGAAGCTATCAACGATAAAGCAAGAGAAGAGGGATGTAGCATACAACCAAGTGGAAATAATTATGCAGCTTTTAAGGCTTCACTTCCTCAATAATTAATTATGAATCCTTATTACTTTATTGTAATAAGGATTTTTTTTAAAGAAGTGTGTCTTTATCTTCATTCATCATAAGAATCATATAAATCACTCGCTAATCAGTTACGGTATTTCTCAAAACTTGGCAACAAAAAAACATATACCCATATCCAAGGAGAAAAATAATGTCCTACTCCAAGAAAAAAATATGTTCCTGCGTGAAAACAAATACCTATGATAATCAAAGTGAGTTTAATATATTTATTTTTATGAAGAATAAGTAAAAAGCTGATTTCCCAAAAAATTGTAAGAATAGAAAGAAGCGCAACAAGAAAAGGATAGTTTGATAAATTTTGACCCAAATCAGTAGGAGAGTTTTGTAAATAACTCAAAAGGGCATTGCCGTTGGGCCAATCCCAACCTCCAATAAATATTTTTTCAAGTCCAGAAGAAGTATAAATTAATCCAACAGCTAAAAAAAGGAGAAAATTTTGACGAATTACATTTGTGTTTTTACTGATAAAAAAGCCTTTAAAATTAGTTTGCCAAAACCAAAAAGGTAGCAGAATACAAACCCAATTCCAAGAAGCATACGTATGTTCAATTTTTCCAAAATCATACAAAAGACCTTGTAGATAAATAAATAAAATAGCACTCAAAGCTACACAAACAAAAAGTGTAATTTTGAATAAAAAAAACCTTTGGTAGAAAAAAGATAATAGCACAGAAATAACTCCTATGGCTGTTATAATTTTGAGAAAACTAATTGAATTTTTGAAAAACGAAAGTGAAGGAAAAGAAGGAGATAGAAACTTATAAAAAGAAATTGGTTCGTAGAGAATAGCTATTTGAGAGTATTGTGTCAGAATCTCTAGCCATTCATTAGAAAGTAGAATATTAGAAATCAAGAAATAAATAATCAAAAAATATTGTTTCTTGTAACTTATTTTTTCAGAGTAAACAGAGTTTTTTATAAAAAATGACTTTACTTTTTGATAGAATTTTGGAATAAAAAAAATGGAAAATACAGAGCTAACAAACAAAAAACGAATAGCTATTTGGTCAGATTTTTTGATAAAAAAGGAGGCATCAAAACGGTATTTTTCTACTTTTAAGCGTGGATAAATACTTTCTACTAACTCTGCAAACCAAGTGGGTTTTGTCGTTGCATCAAAATAAGCTAAAGTATAATTTCGAATCCAAAACCAATACAAAACTTGAGATAAGAGGATAAGAAAAATAGCAATCCAAAATCTATTTTTTTTTGCAAAATTCATTAGCTAAAAATTAATTTGAGAAAACACATAATGAATCTATTTCATTATTTGAGTCTTTTTGAATGATATGATACCACTTCCATTTTAGATTTTTGTTTTGTTTCAAATTTTCTTTATCTTTTATTATTTCATCAAAAACGGTTATAAAGTCAGCGTGTTTTGCTTGATAATGGTGTTTACGGAGCTGCATTTCAAAAGTATTTGCGTTGAGAGGAATGTTTTGGGGACGTAATTCTGTAAAATTACTGTCAGCTTCATTTTTATAAAAAAGATGAAATTTTTCATATTGAGTTTGGTGTTTTATCGGCTCGGCAAACATTCCAAAACGATGAAAAGGATATATATCTTTCAAAAAAATAAAGGGGAAAATAATTCCCAAACACAAGAAAAAGGATATTATTTTATTCATTTTGTAGTTGCTGGTGTAACTCTTTAGGAAGTTGTATCTCAAAACTTGTTCCTTCGCCTAATGCACTTTCTACTGAAATTTTTCCATTATGTTTTTCAATAATTCCATACGTAATAGACATTCCTAGTCCTGTTCCCTCTCCAACATTTTTGGTGGTATAAAACGGTTCGAATATTCGTTTTTGTACTTCTTTGCTCATTCCAGAACCATTATCAGTAATTATCAATGTAATATGATTTTTACTATTTTTTGTTTGGATACTTAAAGTAAGGTTTTTATTATTATTCTTTTTTTTCTCCTCTATGAGAGCCTGAATAGCATTATTACAAATGTTCATCAAAACTTGATTGAGTTGCCCTGGATAGCATTCTATAGGCTGCATATCAAAATCTAACTCTCTATTTACTGTAATTCCATTTTCTTTAATTTGATTTCTTAAAAGAATAAGTGTTGTCGAAATATGGTCATTGATATGTGTTTTTTTAATTTCTTCTTCATCTAACCTAGAGAAGTTACGCAGTCCTTTTACAATCTCAAAAGTTCGCATTGCTCCAATCTGAATATCTTTTAATAAAGTTCTTGTTTCATCTATCAACTCATCATATTCTTCATGTAATTCCGTACTGATATTTTCTTTACTTGTCCAAGATAAAAGTTCTTCTATGTTAGTATGAAGTGCGTCCATTCCTGCATAAACAAAATTTATTGGATTATTTATCTCGTGTGCAATCCCTGCTGTAAGTTGTCCTAGACTCGCCATTTTTTCGGCTTGTGTAAGCTGTGCTTGTGTAGATTTTAGCTCTGTAATTGTTGTAGCTAATTGTTCGTTTACTTCTATTTCTCGTTCTAATGTATTTTGTAACTTCGATTTTGCAGCAGCCAACCTTTCGTTGGTAAGTTGCATTTCTTCAGCATATTTTCGTAATTCTTTTTCAGATTCGGCAAGGTCTTCCACTTGTTTTAAAAGCTGCGCTTCTGTATATCTCAACCTTGTACTTCTTTCTGCAATTAGTTCTTCAAGGCGTCCTCTTTGATTCATCAACTCTTGATTCATTGCCAATAATTCTTCTTGATTTTCCTTAAAAGAACTGTCTTGGTCTTGTAGCGCATCATTTTGTTTATTGGCTTCTATAAGCAAATCTCTCAATAAGTCTTCACTCTGACTGACCATTCTCATAGCCGTAGCTACAATCAATAGATTCAAACAAACTGCCATCGCCCAGATAATAATCTTAAAAAAAGCAGCCGTAGAAGGAGGCATATAAATACTAAGTGCTGAAAAACCTTTAGGCAAAAACTCTATCCAACCTAAAATAGCACCAAAAGCCAACAAGAAAAAAAGCTGTAAACTTTGCTCTTGACTAGAGAAGAGCATAATAATAATAATACTTATCGGCAAAATAAACGCTCTCATAGCAGGTTCTCTACTAAAGATTAGAAAGAATACAAAATGAGACACAATAATCTGAAAGACAAAAAATATTTTAGCTAAATCTACTTTATGAAATTTATTGAAAACTAGAGGAAAAATAAAGCCTGTTGTTATTAAAGCAGTGTTGATGATTAGCTCAGATGTCCAAAACGAATTTATGATAAATAATCCAATTATTCCCAATAAAAAAACACAAGACAAAGAAAGACATATCAAGTTTATAAGTCTTATCCTTGCTGATTCTTGCGTGTGCATTGTGTCTGTAACGCCCCAATGAATGCTATTTTGGATATAATTAAAAATAACTTATGGAATTATGAATGATAAATTATGAACTTTTGTATTATTTTATAGTCTAAATTTTATATTTATTTCACTGATTTTTATTCGTTGCTTGTAAAATCAATTTCGGTACTATCTCCAATATTAAGGCTCTGAACTAATCCTTTGAGAGAAGAATCACTACCAATAATAGATTTGTTGAGTGTTGCATGAGAAAGTTCAGAAAAAGAACCAATAATACTATTTTGAATGATAGAATTTGAAATATGTGTATGGTCGCCAATAGCTACATTAGGACCAATAATAGAGTTTTCTAGTTTGCATTGTTTCCCAAAACGAACAGGCTGAATAATAATACATTTTGGATAATTGCTTGAAACAGAAGTTTTGAAACCGTGTCGTCTTAAAAGACTAGCATTAGCTTCTAATAAAGTCTCCTTTTTTCCACAATCAAACCAATTATCTACTTCCATAAAAGTTATTTTCTCGCCTTGATTGACCATTTCCATAAGAGCATCAGTCAAATGATATTCCCAAGAGCTATTTGCAGAAGCAGAATGGCTCATAATTGTCTTTATAGAATCTAAAAGTAAAGGAATATTTGTGATTTTGTATGCACCCACTAACGCCAAATTTGACTTTGGAATGCGTGGTTTTTCGATAAGCTTCTTTATTATTCCGTGTTTATCAGGTTCTATGATTCCGAAAATACGTGGATTATCAACCTTTCTGACAGCTACAACACTATTTTTGATATTGAAAAAGTTAGAATAATTCATCTCTACAATTGTATCTCCTAAGACAACCAGCAATTCTTTTTCATCTTGGATAAAATTACGGGCTATCCAAAGTGCATGTGCTGAACCAATACGAGGTTCTTGCAAAACAAACTCTGCATTGATGGTATCTTTATATGTATTTACTACATACTCTTCAATTTTGTTTCCTAGATAACCAATGATAAATAAAAAGTCTCGTATTCCATTTTCATATAAATTATCAATAATATGCCCCAAAATAGGCTTTCCTGCTATCGGAACGAGTGGTTTGGGTTGTGTGTGTGTATGTGGACGTAAGCGTGTACCTGCTCCTGCTACTGGAATAATTGCTTTCATGGGCATCAATGAAACTAAAAAAAAATATAATAAAGCTATTGTAAACTAAAATAGGAAAATAATCTGAATAATAGTGCAAAATACAATTCTTAATAAGATACCACAACTTATACACTATCAAATTTCATAAATAGTAAGCCAACAAAATTAAATATATCTTTCTCGTTGTTGATGCCTTCACTAATGATAAATACAATTTTTTAGAAAAAAAGTCATATAGTGCTTATTTTTCTTTTTTTGATAGAGTGAATCTAAAATAATCTAAAACTATTTGAATTAAACCGATAAGTTTGATATTTTTATCGAAAACAACACGGTAAAACATTGGATTAGTTGAATTTATCTCCATTTAGGATTAATTTATGTATCAGTTCTAAATAAAATAGTAGTGAATTCTATTAAATCACAAAAAAAATAAACTGTCGATTCGATTTCCTACCAAAAAAAATAAGATATTTGTCTGTCAGGAAAATATAAATTTGTTTTGAATTAGCTTTTTTTTCTAAAAAAAAGTTTTATTTATACAAAAAAATACTTTTTTAATAAATAAGTAAGAAAATAGTTGTCTTTATTTGTTTATTATTTAGAGGTATATTTGATAGTCGATTAAAAAACGTATAATTTTACGCAAACATTTTTTCATTTATGCTAATAAGCAAGTCATCTGCCCCAGAAAAAGGAAGTAATAGTAGTATAGTAATAAAAGTAAATTCTGCTCTCAAACTTTTCTTTGCTTCTGCATTCGTTGTCTGTACTGCTCAGTTTGCAGTAGCGCAAAACGGATTGAAATATACACCCTACAGCTTTACACTAGAAAATACAACTTCTACAACTTTATTGAATAATGATGTAGATAATGATAATCAGAGTTTAAATACTAATAAACAGAATACAAAGACTTCTAAAAACACTACTTTTTCAGAAACAACATTTATAACTAATAATAAACCCTTTACAAAACACAGCTTTGATTATTATTCTGATACCTTAAAATGGAATTCTCATCAGCTCAAAGAATCAATGTTTTCTCCTATTGGTGCGCCTCCTTCCGTCGAACGCCTAATTGTAGGAACTCCTCTGACTCCTTCTGATTCTAGTGATTTACAAGACCAAAAACGCTTTTCGTATCATTTGTTAGCTGATTTTGTTTCTTATATTTCTGGTCAGCCTGTTGAGTACCTCAATGAAATAGAGGAAATTGTAAGTGATGAGGCATTAATAGTAGATGCAGAACTGTTTTTTGACCATCAAGATTCTACGATTGAGTTTTTAGATGGATTAGATTTGGCTAAGAATTTCAGAAATGCACTTTCTGATGAAGAAGTAGCTGCTCGTATGAAGGCTATCGAAAAAGAAGTGCCTTTTAATTATACGCCAGAAGTAAGAAATTTTATAGAAAAATATGGAGTAAAATATTATACTTATACGAATACATTGATTGCAAAATCAAATGAGTATTTTCCACTTTTTGAAAAGATTTTGGAAGAGCAAGGTATGCCCGAAGAGCTAAAATATCTAGTTGTGGTAGAATCAGCTTTCAAAACACAGGTTCGTTCTCATGCAGGTGCTGTTGGTCTTTGGCAGTTTATGCCACGTACGGGAAAAGTATTTGGTTTGAATCAAAACTTCTATATTGATGAGAGAATGGACCCAACAGCTTCTACAATTGCAGCCTGTAAATATTTAAAATATTTGAATAAGTTTTTTGATGGAGACTGGGAACTTGCCATTGCTGCCTACAATTGTGGACCAGGAAATGTACAGAAAGCAATACGTCGTTCTGGTAAAAAGACTTTTTGGGAAATCTATAACTATTTGCCTCGTGAAACCCGTGCTTATGTTCCTCTTTATACGACTTATGCGTATCTGTTCAATTATGCAGAAGACCATGGAATGGTTGTCGAAGAGCCTGTTTATGCCATTGAATACGATACTGTTTTTGTAAGTCAGTATGTAAATTTGGATAAATTAGCTGATGAGCTTCGCATGTGTGCGACTGATTTGAAGGCAATGAATCCAGAGGCAAAACGTGGAATTATTCCTAAATATGCCAAAGAACATCCTATCAGAATCCCAAAAAACAGGTCTGAGTTCTTTTGGAAAAGCCAAGAAGAAATTTTAGTGGCTTGTCAGAATCCAAATTATAGAAGTGCAACCACTTCGACAGCTACAAAAACAGCATCAAATTACAGGAATACAAAAACATCAAATACAACAGCGCAGAGTTATACAGCTTCTGCAAGAACAACGACTAAGAAAAGATATTCTTCAAAATCTTCTGGTTCAAAATCTTATCATACGGTAAGCAAAGGCGAAACTCTTGGAGGAATTGCTGTAAAATACGGAACATCAGTTTCTTCGCTCAGACGTTGGAACGGAATATATGGTTCAAGAATTAATATTGGACAAAAAATAGTGATGTATGGCGTTAAGAAAAGAAGTAATTATAGTGCAGTTGCTTCAAGCAAGAAAACAACATCTACCAAAAAAACTACTGTTTCTTCATCTAACAAAACAAGTTCTTCTTATCATGTCGTAAGACAAGGCGATACGCTTTGGGGAATTGCAAATAATGCAGGAATTAGCGTTTCAAGGTTGAAGCAACTCAACAATTTGCGTTCTGATAAACTGAATGTTGGACAAAAACTAAAAGTGATGTAAGTAGCAATTACGAATTACGAAATTGAGTAATTAATTGCAAAGCGAAAAATATCCTTTATTTATTGTGATTATTCATAATGAATAAAGGATATTTTTTATGAATTTGAAAAATAAATTATATTCCTATGAAAGAATTCATGTCAGAGGCATTAGAAGAAGCCAAAAAAGGAAAAACACTTTATGGTGCTGTTTTGGTAGAAAATAAATCAAATGAAATTGTGGCTCGTGCCTTCAATACTGTCAAGCAAGATTCAGATGTAAGCGCACATGCAGAACTCAATTTGATTAGAGATTTTTGTAAAGAAAATAAAATTACCAATTTAGAAAATTATACACTCGTTACGACATGTGAACCTTGTCCAATGTGTGCAACTACGGCAGTTTGGGCAAAAGTTTCAAGGATAGTTTTTGGACTAAGCATAAAAGATTTGATAGCAAAAGGAGAGTCTCAAATTGATATTTCTTGCAAGGAAATTATAGAAAAAAGTAGTGTCAATATAAAAGTAGAAGAAGGAGTTTTGAGAGGAGAAGTAAATAAGTGGTACGCAGAACTGAAAAGTTAAGTTCATTCTATTTTTATCCATCTATTCCAATAATAACATATTCTACTCGTCTGTTTTGTATATGTTCCGAAGAGGTACATTTTATGTCATTCTGACATTGATTAATGAGCTGAGTTTCTCCAAATCCCCTAGCTTTTATTCTATCTTCTGCAATTCCTTGTTCTATCAAAAACTCTTTTATAGATTTAGCTTGTCGTTGGGTAAGCTCTAGATTATATTCATCTTCTCCTCGTGAGTCAGTATGAGCAGCCACTTCTATTCTTATTTTGGGATTTAGTCGCATCATGTAAGCCAACCTTTTCATAATAATTTCACATTCTTGCAAAATCTTATCGCTATTGGGCGAAAAGTAAACACCTACTAATTTTTTGACAACACCTATATTTATTCTTTCTAAGAAAATATCTTTTTTGATATTTCTTCGCTCATCTTCTTTGGCTATTTCAGAAGGAAGTTTTTGAGTTTGAAGACGAATAGTATCAGTAGAAAAGTAATTTTTATTGTAAGCACGAATCAAAAAAGTAGTTTCTGGTTCTAAATAAACAAGCGTTTCGCCATCTTTCGCAGTTATGGTTACTTGTTCAGAGTTATTGCTTGTATTCAGAATACGTACACTTACACCATCAATAGGTTTTCCTGTTTCTTTATCGACGAAACGATACAGTAATCTATACGTTTGGCTTTGTGCTGTTTTGGCAAAAAGAAGTGTAGTAGAAAAACAAAAAAACAGTAGTAAATAGAAAATATCTTTTTTCATATCAATCTCTCAAAATTATATCAATTTAAATTCATCATCATCTAAATAAACGGCAAATTTCTTTCTATAGTCTTGCAAATCCGTTGCCGAAAGCGAATATGACAAAATTTCTGTACCCTCAACTTCTTGAATTATAGAATTTATTTTCTCTCCCTTGGGAGTATAAATAGCCGAATCTCCATTGTACTCAATTCCTTTTCCATCTTTTCCAGTTCTGTTTACACCCACACAATAACACGAGTTTTCGATAGCACGAGCAGGTAAAAGTGTATTCCAAGCCAAACTACGAGCAGCAGGAAAATTGGCTACATACAACAAAACATCATACCCAGAAGTAGCAATTCCATCTTTATCCACCATCAAATCATTCCTAGAAAAAACAGGAAAACGCAAATCATAACAAATCTGTGGACATATTTTCCAGCCTTTATATTCAAAAACTAGAAAGTTTTTACCTGCTGTAAATACTTCATGTTCTCCTGCCATCCTGAAAAGGTGCTTTTTATCATAATAATTATAATATCCATTTGGCTCTACAAAGAACAAACGATTATAAAATTTGACTTCTACTCTTTTCTTTTTTTCTGTAAGTATTTCTTTTTCTTGCTTGATAATTACACTTCCAGTAATAGCAACGTCGTATTTTTTAGCTTGTTCTTGCAGCCAAGACAAAGTAGAACTGTTACCAAAACCTTCTGCTAAATCTGTATTCATCGTAAAACCAGTCGTGAACATTTCAGGCAGAACGATAAGGTCTGTTTGCTGACTTTCTTTTTTATCAAAAAAAACTGAAAAGACTTTTTCGAAGTGGTTTTTATTTTCAATAGGGCTTTCCCAAAACAAATTTGCTTGTATAAGACTTATATATAATGAGGGTTTCATGTCTTTTGTTTAATAATGAGATTTATTTATTAGGCTATTTTTTGAAAGATATATTTTTAAAACTCTGAATTTTGCACAACATTTTTTAATTAAAACAACACTATGAAAACTAAATTACTCGTACTATTCAATACACTTACACTTATTTTTACCATTTTTATAAATTATCTATCCAATACAGGTTTTTTTGGAGGAAAAACGATTGGAGAAATTAGTCAGAAATACGATACACTTTTTACCCCTGCAAGTTACGCTTTTTCTATTTGGGGAATTATATTTTTGATGCTTTTTGCTTTTGTCGGTTTTCAATGGTACATACTCTACAAATATAAAGATACTGAAGATAATTATGATAACTCAGAAAATATACTTATAAAAACAATCCATGAAACAGGTTTTTGGCTTATTATAGCAAACATCTGTAATGCGTCTTGGGTTGCTGTCTGGCTAAACGAACATATTGCACTTTCTGTTATGGTCATGTTTTTTCTTTTGCTTTCACTTGTTCAGCTTACTAAAAATTTACGTTTAGAAATTTGGGATGCGCCTGTCAGAATTATTGCTTTTGTATGGTGGCCTATTGTGATTTACTTGGGTTGGATTATGGTTGCTTTTATTGCTAATATTTCTTCGTTTTTTGTGAGTTTGGGTTGGCAAGGAGAACCACTTTTTGCTTCTACTTGGACTGTCTTGATGATTGTAGCAGCAACAGGTTTGTATTTAGGACTAATCGCAACTAGAAACCTTAGAGAAACAGCTATGGTAGGTGTTTGGGCATTAATTGCTATTTGTTATCGCCATTGGGAAGCCGAACCATTGATTGCTTATACTGCACTTGGTTTTGGGCTTTTAATATTTTTAGGAGCGAGTTTCCATGGTTATAAGAATCAAGAAACTTCTCCGTTTTTGAAATGGAAACGAGGAGAAATTTAAAAATTAACTAGAGTTAATCTGCTTATAACAACATCGAAATCAGTTTTAGTTGGTTATTTTTTAAAGCTATTAATGAACTTATAGCTATACACATATTAAAATCGCAATCTTTTTCTAAAAAAAAATTGATTTTATTCCATAGTTTCTCGAATGAATTTTCATAATCGTTTTTGATTTCTTTAGGTATTTCTATGTCTTGAATTATTCTATGATATTCGATACTAATACAATAGGATAATATTTCCATTTCTAAGCTTTTATTTTCTATCATATAATTCACTAATTGAGGAACAATAAAAAATGCAACTTCACCAATTTCTTCTTGATGAAACATATTTTCCCAAAGCAAATCAAGAATTTCTCTAGCTTCGTTTTCTTTTTTTGTATCAAATAGTTTTTGTATTAAATCTCCTGAATTATGCTCTATGTTCAAAACTGCTTTTGCAGAGTTTATACGACTAATTGCTGTTGAATTTACCATTTTAGAAATAGAGTTAGATAAGTTTATAAAAGGCTGAAAGTAAACATTTTTATATAATTTCTATTTCTAATCATTGATACTTTTCTAATTCTCAATTCCTACACCTAAAAAATGAAATTCCCAAAATCAGTTTCCTACAAACCCAAAACAAAAGCAAATGCAATCGCTAAGATTTTGCAAGAACTTTATCCAAATCCTGCTGTTCCATTAGACCATCAAGATGCTTATACTTTGCTTATTTCAGTTTTGCTTTCTGCTCAATGCACCGACAAACGAGTAAATCAAGTTACGCCAATTCTTTTCGAAGAAGCTGACACTCCTAATAAAATGGTAGAGCTTACCACTGAACAAATCAAAAGTATCATCCGACCTTGTGGACTTTCGAACAACAAATCAAAGGCAATTCATCGTCTTTCAGAGATTTTGTTAGAAAAATATAGTGGAGAAGTTCCTGACAAAATGGAGCTTTTAGAAGAATTACCGGGGGTGGGACATAAAACGGCTTCGGTGGTGGTTTCGCAGTATTTTGGACAACCTGCTTTTCCTGTCGATACGCATATTCATAGACTGGCGTATCGTTGGGGACTTTCAAACGGAAAAAATGTAGTCCAAACAGAGAAAGATTTGAAAGCACTTTTTCCTAAGAAAAATTGGAATGACTTACACATTCAAATTATTTATTTTGGTAGAGAATATTGTCCTGCAAGAAGTCATAATCCCTTGGAATGTCCGATTTGTAGTAAATACGGAAATACAGAATATCTTGAAAAGTATTTAGAGGAGCAGGAAATGAAAGGAAAGTAAAATGTATGAGTTTGAAGTTCAGAAAAAACGAAAAGAGGCTTTTGTAAATTAACAATGATGTGGATAGGTTTTCTGCCAATTTTTATTATTTATGAAATACTTGAATCTTATTATTAATCCATGTCTAAATAGATTTTTTTTACTATACATCTTAAAAGAATAATTGTACATAATATCAAAAGCAAATAGATTAAGTCCAACAGAAGGTCTTACATAGTGAGCATTATTTACAAAATCAAATAAATAGTCCAATCTTGCAGTAGCAGGAGGAAGAAAAAAATTAGAAACTTCTCCAAATGCACTTACAGTTTGTCCAGTCTTATTATCACTTGTAAAACGAGAATATCCTATGCCCCATGATTTCATATTAAGGTTGAATCCACCACCACTAAAAAAGTTTTGTCCATAGGTTCTACCAAGGTTTAGTGTAAATTCATTACTTTTAGAAAGGTTGTAAGTTATTCCTGAATACCATGAGTTACCCCAAAATTTGCTTTTAGGTATATTTTCTGTAATGATGTATAATGTATCTCCTGTTATGCCTCCTACAGCCATAGTAGAGTCAGTTCGTTGCCCTAATAGTTGATTAGAAAATGCAAATGATAAGATGAAGAATAGAGTAATAAATAGATATTTCATTTTTTTGTATTTAAAAGTTCTTCCAATGTTTGTTCATTATCATCTTCTAAAGCACCAAAAGAAGTTTTAGCTAATTCTCTATCTATGTTTTGTTCTGAAATTTCTATGCTTTTATCTGCTTTTTCATATTCATCATAGCTCATAATTATAGGAGAAACCTCTAATTCCAAATCTTGATACAACAAAGAAGTATCAGAATTGACAAATTCTTCTTTTTCAGAACTTTCTTGTTCTATTTCTTGATATAAAATACCTAATCGATTTGCCAAAGCTATCAATAATTTTATATCTTGTTCCTCATTCGATTTAAAAACAATAGTTCGCATAATCTTATTATTAATACTCTTACTCCATTGACAAAACTTTAATTTTTTGATCAAATTTAGTTTCACTAGTCATTGGATTATTGAGTATTTTTTTAATTTCTATTAATCCATATCTGAAAAAAGAGTATTCATTATATCCATTTGAACAGACTCTTATTTTTGTTTTTTTATGTTTCCATTCTCCTACTTTGTAACACCAAACAAAGGCAATGGAACACAAAGCAATTAATTTAGCTATTTTATTTGGTTCTGTTAATTTTGTATTTTCTAAGTTAAAACCTTGTGATTTTAGTGCTTTAAACAACGTTTCGATTTCCCAACGTTGTTTATAAATTTCAAAAATATTATCCAATAAAACAGGTGATGCTAAATAAATATATCCTTTTTGTGTTCGACTTACAGATAAATATACCTCTGCTTCATTGACTACAAATGTTCCATCTAGTTGATAGGTTTCTGAAATCGAAAGCCCTCTACACCATGCTACAATAGACTTTGTTTTCCCTTTTCTAGTAGCTTTAAAGTTAGATTTTATACGCATTACAAAATCAAATTTTTTTGTAGCTAAATAGAAAAACCATTTTTTACCTATAAACTCTCTATCTGCTACAAGAGCAGTAATAGATAAATTAGGAAATTGATTTAAGAAATCTTCTATCAAATCAATTCGTTGTTGAGTAGCTGAATTTCCTGTCCTCGAAAGTACAGACCAACAAAGAGGAATAGATACCCCTTTATGAGCTGCTGAGAGAAGCAAAATATTAATATGCTCTTTTCCAACTTTCCAATTCGTTCTATCCAAACACAGTACGATATTTTCCCATTGTTCAATGCCTTCTAAGGAAATAATCAAATTAGTAATTGCTTGAAAATCAAGCTCATAATAATTTAAAAAGCGTTCTATACGACGTAAAGAAGAACTGTATTCTACATTCCTTTCAAACGCAGTTGCAATTTGAATTAAACCTCCTAGACCTACCTTTATAACAGCTATTACAAAAAGACCTATAAATTGAACTCGGGCTAAATGAAACCCTTTTAAATGAGAAGATAAAACACTAACTAATTTTGTAACTTTACCACTAGAAGCATACTTTGCTTTCGCCATAATTGAGAAAAATTTTGTGAGAAACTCAATTATGGCTTTTTTTTATCTAAATTTAAAATCTTTTGTCAGAGGACTGAGATTAATACTATCCAGATAATACTTTTTTAGATAAATTATTTATTGAAGTTATTAAAAAACCACTTTAAAAACAAAAAAATGAATCAAAAAGCAGATTGGAAAGTCATCGAAGAATTAAATAATATCAAATTCGAAGATATTACTTATAAAAAATCAAATGGAGTAGCTCGTATTGCCTTCAACCGTCCAGAGGTCAGAAATGCCTTTCGCCCAAAAACAGTAACCGAATTATACGTAGCTTTTTTAGATGCTAGAGAAGACACTTCTATCGGAGTAGTTTTGCTTTCATCAGAAGGTCCTTCACCAAAAGACGGAGTTTATTCGTTTTGTAGTGGTGGCGACCAAACTAAACGAGGTCATCAAGGATATGTAGGAGAAGATGGAATGCCACGCCTAAATATTTTAGAAGTTCAGCGTCTTATGCGTTTTATGCCAAAGGCTGTTATTGCTGTCGTTAATGGTTGGGCTGTTGGTGGTGGACATAGTTTGCATGTCGTTTGTGATTTGACACTTGCCAGTAAAGAACACGCCATTTTCAAACAAACGGATGCCGATGTTACCAGTTTTGATGGTGGTTATGGTTCTGCTTATTTGGCTAAAATGGTAGGACAAAAACGAGCAAGAGAAATTTTCTTTTTGGGTCGTAATTATTCAGCACAAGAAGCCTATGATATGGGAATGGTAAATGCTGTTATTCCTCACGAAGAGTTAGAAGATACGGCTTATGAGTGGGCGCAAGAAATTTTGGAAAAATCGCCTACCTCTATCAAAATGCTAAAATTTGCTTTCAACCTAACAGATGACGGAATGGTTGGGCAGCAAGTTTTTGCAGGAGAAGCTACACGCTTGACTTACATGACTGAAGAAGCAAAAGAAGGGAGAAATGCCTTTTTGGAGAAAAGAAAACCAGACTTTAAAGATATTAAGTGGATTCCTTAAATCAGTTACTAGTAAGTAGTAACCAGTAATCAGTTAAATACAATACAGGTTTTGTGTCATCATAAAATTTGTATTTGTATTTATCCTGCCTTTCATCATACAAATCATAAAAATCACTCGCTAATCAGTTAGGGTATTTTGTATTTATCTGTATTTTCAAATCCTATCAATCCTACCCATCTTTCACCATTCAGTTACAGTATTTTGAACCAAGATTACTACAAAAACTATTATCATTTAGAACGAAATCATTGGTGGTTTGTGGTGCGCCAAGAAATCTTGAAACAAGAACTTCAAAAAATCATTACATCAGAAAATAAAAATGATTTAAAAATCTTAAATATAGGCATTGCAACAGGAAAAACTACTGAAATGCTTTCTGAATTTGGAGAGGTAACTTCGGTAGAATATGATTCTGCTTGTGCTGAATTTGTAAGGCAAAAGTTAAATATTGAAGTTATTGAAGGTTCAATTTTAGAGTTACCTTTTAAAGAAAACAGTTTTGATTTGGTTTGCGCTTTTGATGTTGTAGAACACGTAGAAGACGACAAAAAAGCCGTTTCGGAAATGAGTAGAGTTTGTAAAACTAAAGGCAGAATTTGTATTACCGTTCCAGCTTTTCAAAGTCTTTGGAGTCATCATGATGAAGTAAATCATCACTTCAAACGATATAAGATGAGTGAAATTGCAAAATTATTTGATTTGCAAAGTAAAGTCTTAATCAATAATTACTCTTTTAAGATTCTTCGAAAAACCTATTTTAATTCTTTTCTATTTATTCCTATTTGGCTCTTTCGAAAACTAATTGTTCTAATTCCGAAGCAGTTTATACGAAGAGGTTCAGGTTCTGATTTTGAAATTTATAAGGGGAACAATTTTTTAGATTCTATTTTGAGAAGTGTTTTTAGGATAGAAAAAAAAATACTCCAAAAGAATATTTCGTTTTCCTTCGGAGTTTCTTTATTATTTTTTGTAGAAAAAAAGTAGCCGTTGATTATTTTTTCAAACTTCCTTTCAAAACATCAATATTCCATTCATTTTCTTTTGCTATTTCCTCTAAAACAATCATTTTCCACGAATTAGTAACCGTTTCTAATCCATTCCAAAGAACATCATTCTTGTTTTTATTTGAAAGAATAAGTGACTGGACATTTAATCCTTTATAATCTGTAAGTGCATCACGTAGGTTTGTAAAGATAATTTCTCGCTGATGAAGTGTTCTTTGATGTTGTTTTTTCTCTTGATAATATTGTTCTTTTTCTTCTGCTCGTTTGTCCAGTTCTTTAAAAAAAAGATTTTTTCTATCTGATAAATCTATCTTTGAAAGCTCAAAAAACTCATCTGCTCTTTTTTTGAAATGATGAGAAGAGCCACGCAATTTTTCCCATTCCTCTAATTTTTGAGGAGGTTTTACGACAAGCTCTGCCAAACGGTTATTTGAAATTATTCTATAATGAGGACGATTCACGCTTTTTGCTATTTCATTTCTGAGATTCCAATACATCGCAAAACGAACTGTGTTTTCCTCTGGGAATTTATATTTAATAGCTGATTTTAATGCTGAAATAGTATTTTTCTCTGCTGAATCATTCTTATTATTGGCACTTTCTGAACCAACTTCTTCTAACTTTTGCCTTTCTTCATCATACCAAGCCCATCTATCTAAGTCTTGAAGTTCTTTTTTAAGAATTTCAAAAAGCTCAAATAAATAAATTACATCAGTAGCTGCATAAATAAGTTGTGATTTCGAAAGAGGACGTTTTGCCCAATCTGAAACCTGTTCTTGTTTTTCTAATTCAATATCTAACTTTTCTTCTACCAAATTTTGAAGACCAATATCATTGCTAGATTTGAGCAAAAAACGATACATCAATGCAGTATCTTGAATATTTTTTATAGAACAATTACAAACATCTCCTACTACAATCAAATCGGAAGAAGAGCTATGAAATATCTTTTCAATCTTTGGGTTTTCTAAAACTGAAAGTAAAGGCTTTATATTTCCTTCCAACTTGACAGTATCAATTAAATATATTTTGTCTTTATCATAAATCTGAACCAAACAAAGATGTCTCCCATAATAATTATTATTATCATCAAACTCTGTATCGATAGCAATTTGAGGACATTTTTCCCATTTTAAAGCTGCTTTTTCTAGCTCTTCAAAGGTTTTGATATAAATTGGATTCGGTATTTTGGGAGGAGCTTTTTTTGCTCCTAGTTGATTGCGCTGTGCTGCGCTTAATAAATCGCCTAATGAATGATTTGAAGATGAATTTTTTGACATTTTGCTATATGAACATAATAAACCCTAAGGGTTTGAAATAATTACTTTTCTAAATTCGATAACTCTTGAAAAAGCTCTTTTTCTTTTTGAGATAATTTTGTAGGAAGTTCTACCTCAATCTTAATATACAAATCACCGAACTTTCCAGTTTGGTTATAGATTGGCATTCCCTTTCCTTTAATTCTGAATATTTTTCCATTGGCAGTTTCAGGAGAGAGAGGAAATAAAATTTTTCCTTTCATTGTTGGAACAGAAATTTTGCCTCCAAGCATTGCCTCATACAAAGAAACAGTTGCTGTGGTATGCAAGTCGTTATTTTCTCTAGTAAAATCTTTGCTTTCTTCTATTTCTACAACAACGACTATATCCTCCTCTTTTTCTCCCTTAGCTCCTAACTTGAGTTTTTGTCCGTCTTCAATTCCTTCTTTTAGTTTCAAACGGATTCTGTTTTTATCTACCGTAATTACTCGTGTAGTCCCTGTATAAGCTTCTTCAAAAGAAATGGTTGTTTTTATTTCTTTTGTTTTTGGCTTTCTTTTTATTCCTGTAGTTTCATTTTTTGCATTAGAAAGAGCTTCTTTTCCCAAATCCACTACATTTTTGAAAACATCACTCATACGTTCTCTTGTAAAAAGGTCTTTAAATTCAAAGTCTTCTTGTTGCGTTCTTTGGTAGGCATCTTTTGCTTTGTCAGCAACTTTTTGGTAGCTTCCCCAATTTCTACCCATCAAATCATATTGCGCTCTTTTTGCAGTATCGCTCAAAATATCATATGCTTCGGTAAGGTCTTTAAATCTTTTTTCGGCTAAAATATCATTTGGATTACGATCTGGATGATATTTTTTCGCAAGTTCTCTATACTTTCTTTTGATTTCTTCGGCACTTGCATTTTTACGAAGCCCAAGAATTTTGTAATAATCTTTGTATTGCATGGTGTATAAGTGTGTCGCTCGTGAGGACACGAGCAACGGCTATTTTTTTTGTTTTTATAATCTGAAGAAATTTTGCCGTTGTCCTATATTTCTACCAATCTGGTTTTCCTGTTTTACGAGGTTTTTTGCTTCTACGTTGTTGTTGTTGTAAATATTGTGCTTCATTTTGTTTCATAGCATCCAAAATCTGTTCAGCTTTTTCTTGAGAAATATCCATATCTTTCAATTTATCAGCAGCAGATTGTTGTTGTTTCTGTGCTTGTTTTTGAGCATCTTTTTCTTCTTTACTTTGGTCTTGCTCTTGATTTTCTTGTCCGTCTTGCTGGTCTTGATTTTGGTCTTCTTCACTTTTCTGTTCGTCTTGTTCCTGCTGATCTTGTTCTTCTTTTTGTTTTTCGTCTTCACTTTTATCTTTCTGTTCTTGCTCTTGTTTTTGCATTTCTATATCTAAAAGACGTTTCAAAAGCTCATAATCAAAACGAGCTTCTTCATTATGTTCATCAGCACGAAGCGCATTTTTAAAATTGACTAACGCATCTTCATAAACTTTCTTTTTGTCTTTTGGCTTTGTTTTTTTTGAACCTGCACGTTTTGCTTTCAATATTCCCACTTGCAGATTTGCAACGCTACGAACTTTATCATTTTTGCTATTTACAGCCTGTGAATAATACGTCAAGGCAGAAGAAATGGCAGATGTATCTTGCTGTTCAAAATAAGAGTGCGCCAAATTAAGTGTAACTGTTGGCTCTTCTAATTTCCAAATATTATTCATGTAAAGAAGTTCGGATGCTGCCTCTTTATATTTTTTTTCTTTATATAATTTTGTTGCTGTTTTCTTTGCGCTATTGGTTTGGAATATATACACAGGATTCCACCACTCTTGACCGAGCGAAAGACCTAAAAAAGCAAGAAGTAAAACAAGTTTTTGCATGATTTTTCTGTGAATAAATTCTATTCTAAATACAATTATTTTATTTAGGAAGGACAAGGCGTACCTTGCCCCTACAAAAATTCAAAATGATAATAATTAATCCATAATAAAAGGATAATCTTCTTGTTTATAAATATCCTTGAATGCTTCCTCTGCATCTGGAAAGTCAGATTCTTCTGCGAACTTAACAGACTCTTCTACTTTTGATTTTATATCTGCATCAATTTTATCCAAATCTTCTTGAGAAGCGTATTTTTCTTTCAAGATAACGTCTTTTACTTGTTCGATAGGGTCTTTTTTACGGTATTCGTTTACTTCCTCACGAGTACGATATTTTGCTGGGTCAGACATTGAATGCCCTTTGTAACGATATGTTCTGAACTCCAAAAGTGTAGGGCCTTCTCCACTTCTAGCTCTTTCTGCTGCTCTTGCAACGGCTTCATGAACTGCTTCTACGCTCATTGCATCCACAGCTTCTGAAGGCATATCATAAGACTCTCCAAGAGTGGACAAATCAATTACATTTGATGTTCTTTCAACAGAAGTTCCCATTGCATAACCATTGTTTTCAATGACAAAAATAACAGGGATTTTCCAAAGCATAGCCATATTGAAAGCTTCATGGATTGCTCCTTGACGAACTGCACCATCTCCCATATAACAGATACAAAGGTTACCAGTTTCGTTATATTTTTCTGCAAAACCAATACCTGCACCCATCGGAACTTGCGCCCCAACAATACCGTGTCCACCCATAAAATTGACTTCTTTGTCAAACATGTGCATAGAGCCACCTTTTCCCTTTGAGCAACCTGTTTCTTTACCAAAAAGCTCTGCCATTACTGCATTTGGAGAAGTTCCCAGTCCGAGTGGATGAGCATGGTCTCTATAAGCTGTTATCCATTTATCGTCTTTTGTAAGTGCCGAAACTGCTCCAGCTACACAGGCTTCTTGTCCGATATACAAATGACAAAAACCTCTAATTTTTTGCTGTCCGTAAAGCTGCCCTGCTTTTTCTTCAAACTTACGCATGAGTTGCATGTCTTCGTACCATTTCATATATACCTCTTTTGAGAAAGAAGATTTTTTGGCTGAAGTTTTTGAAGTTGTTTTTTTTGTAGCCGTTTTAGCTGGTGCTTTGCGAGTTGGCTTTTTAGTTGTTGTTTTGCTTGTGTTTTTTGCGTCGCTCATAATTATAGAGTTGTATAGATAGTGGCGTTTGTGCTTTTTTGTGTCTAATTAAAATGTCTTTTTATAGTAAGGCAAGTTACCAATTTTTTAAGAAAAACGATAATTTCATTTTGATAGAATGTTTTATTTAATAATTTTTCCATCTATAAAGTGTTGAATGTCTTTTGCTAACTTTCTATTATAACCTAAAAAAATCAAGTAGTTTATCAAAAAACCAAAACTAAAGAAAACAGGTAAAAATATAAAAAAGCCAATAGAATCATAATAACCGTAGAAAATAGAAAATAAAGCAGGGAAACAAGCAAAAAAGACCAACATAATAAAAAGAATAATACCTGTCTTAAAGTTATGATGTGGAGTAATGATTACTTCTACAATTGTTTCAAGTGGATTACTTTTATTTTCTTTTATTGTTCCCTGTGCTGTTGGTGGATGGTCTTTATTTCCTCTTGAACGTCTTCCAATTTCAAATGTATTTTTTTCTATTTTACCATGATAACTTAATGGCACAAGCTCAAATATAGATTTTTTCTTAGGTTCTAGACTAATTTTGCTTTCTAATCTTTGTATCACTTTTTGAGTAGAAAGAGAAGTTTGGTAAGTAATTTTTTTTATTGGAAGTAAAGCATATAAAAATTTCATGATTTGAATAAGTTTTATACAGGTAGAGCAATTTAATAAATTTGAAACTCTCAAGGTTTTAGATTAAGAGTTTCAAGTTTATACAACTGCTAAAAAGTCAGAAGATTCATATTATTTCCCTAAACATACAATTTTTCTTTTCTTTCTTTGGATGTTATTTGAGTAGGAATAATCAAACGGTTACTTCTGTCATAGGTAAAATAATTCCAAATCCAACTAGTCAGAATAAGCAATCTGTTTTTAAAACCAATGATAAACATTAAATGAACAAAAAGCCATACAAACCACGCAAAAAAGCCTTGAAAACTCATTTTGTTAGGCAAATCTACAACGGCACGATTTCTTCCAACTGTTGCCATACTTCCTTTATCAAAATATTTAAATGGTTTCATTTCTTTTTTATTAAGCATTCTCTTTAAGTTGTCGCCTAGTGTTTTTCCTTGTTGCATTGCTACTGGTGCAAGCATTGGAAAGCCTTTTGGATGGTCTTCTGAAACCATTGCAGCAATATCGCCAAGTGCAAAAATATTTTTTAGTCCTTTTACTCTACTATATTCATCTACTATAATTCGGTTTCCTTTCAGAATTGCTTCTTCTGGAAGTCCTTTTATTAAATTTCCTGTTACTCCTGCTGCCCAAACGAGTGTTGTGGAAGGTAAATTCATTCCATTAGAAAGCTCCACATGATTTCCATCAAATTCTTTTACACTTACTTCTTTCCAAATCTGAACTGTAAAGTCTTTAAGGTATTCTTCTGCTTTCTTACTTGCATTTTCAGTCATTCCACCTAAAAGCTTCTCTCCAGCTTCCACCAAATGAATTTGCATTTTTCTAAAGTCTAGTTCGGGATAATCTTTTGGCAAAACATGTAATTTCAATTCTCCCAAAGCACCAGCCACTTCTACACCAGTAGGACCTCCACCTACAATAACTACATTCATAAGTGATTGTTGCTCTTCGATAGTTTCGGCAAGTTGTGCCTTTTCAAAATTTCTCAACAAATGATTTCGAATCGCTAAAGCTTGAGGAACTTGCTTGAGTGCAAATGCTTTTTCTTCAATGGATTTATTGCCATAAAAATTAGTTTTCGAACCGTTTGCAATCACTAAATAATCGTATCGTAGAGTTCCTAAGTTTGTCTCAACTGTATTTTTGTCGTGCTGAATTTCTGTAACAGTAGCCACTCTAAAGTAAAAATCAGATTTATTTTTCTTATTCTTCAAAACTTTACGCAAAGGACCTGCAATGGCATCAGCTTCTAATCCTGCTGTTGCTACTTGATATAAAAGAGGTTGAAAAGTATGAAAGTTATATCTATCAATCATCACAATTTGAGCATCAACAGAACGCAGTTTTTTGGAAAGTTCCAGTCCTGCAAAACCTCCTCCAATAATCACAATACGTGGTTTGTTGGCAGCAGGAATGTGTAGTTCTGATGTAAAGTTGAGTTCCGAAGTCGTTGCAGGGATTAACATAATAAATTAATTTTATTAAAAAGACGTTTTAGGATTTTAGTCGTTTACTTAAACGCAAAATAGCTTAGTAAGTTTAAATTATCAGACTATTTTGAAACCTTTTCAAGGGTGTATAAAAAAACCTATCTATTTCTTTATGAAATAGATAGGTTTTTAGTTTTTATAAAAAGCTTAAAAATTACGCAATAGTAATTCCTTCGTTCAAATAAACATCTTGAATAGCATTTAGAAGTTCCACACCTTCATTGAGTGGTCTTTGGAAAGCCTTACGACCAGAAATAAGACCAGCACCACCAGCACGTTTGTTGATAACGGCTGTTTTAACTGCTTCTGCCATATCTGATGCGCCAGAAGATGCTCCTCCAGAGTTAATCAAACCAATTCTGCCCATATAACAATTGGCTACTTGATAACGGCAAAGGTCAATAGGATTATCAGAAGAAAGCTCTGAATATACTTTTTTGTGTGTTTTTCCGAAATCAATATTATTAAAACCACCATTATTTTCAGGTAATTTTTGTTTGATAATATCAGCTTGAATAGTTACTCCAATATGATTTGCTTGTGAAGTAAGGTCAGCAGCAACGTGATAATCTACTCCATCTTTTTTGAAAGCACTATTACGAGCATAACACCAAAGAATAGTTGCCATTCCAAGTTCGTGCGCTCTTTCGAAAGCTGCAGCTACTTCTTGAATCTGACGAGTAGATTCTTCCGAACCAAAATAAATAGTTGCTCCAACAGCTACTGCACCCAAGTTCCAAGCTTCTTCTACCGAACCAAACATAATTTGGTCGTATTTATTTGGATAAGTAAGAAGTTCGTTATGATTGATTTTTACAATAAATGGAATTTTGTGAGCATATTTTCTTGACATCAAAGCAAGGTTTCCATAAGTTGTCGCAACGGCATTACAACCTCCTTCGATAGCTAAATTAACGATATTTTCTGGGTCAAAATAATCTGGGTTTGGTGCAAACGATGCTCCTGCTGTATGTTCAAGACCTTGATCAACTGGAAGAATAGAAACATAACCTGTATTAGCCAAACGACCCGAACCATAAAGCTGTCCCAAACTGCGCAATACTTGTGGGTTGCGATTTGAGTTAGCAAAAATTTTATCTACAAAATCAGGACTAGGAACGTGTAAACGCTCTTTAGAAATAGCAGGTGTAGAAAAATTAAGAAGAGTTTCAGAATCTTTACCTAAAAGTTCAGAAACACGGTCAGTAGAAAGATTTGCAGTATGCACCATAAATAATTTGAGGAAAAATGACAGAAAATGAATTAGTAAAATCTTTGCTCTTATAAATAAGAGAATAAGGAAAATCAAGTAGATTTTTCTTAAAAGTGCTACAAAGGTACAAATTTGAATTTAATTTTGAATAAAATTAAACCCAAAAACTACTCAAAACTATAATCTATCTGTGGATTTGGGAACATTATCTACGTCTTCTTCTGAATTTACTGGCTTACCTGTTTCACTTGCTTCATTTCTCCAACCATATGGATTCGTATCAGCTGTTGCAATATTTTCATCCATTTCTCCATTTTCTACATCTTCGGTATAACTAACTGTTCCTTGTTGCCAACGAATAAGCTTAACTTCATCTTTGAATTTTTGTCTGTTCCCTTCAAAATGTGTTACTATTAAATCTGCTTTATTTTGAGCTTCTAGGTCTTTGGTCTCGCCGTTCTTATAAACGACTATAAATGTAGATGCCATAATTGATTTTGTTGAATGTTTTTTGATTTAATTAATTGAAATTTCTATACTTCAATAAACTAAAGTTAAAATGATTTGTTTTCATTCAGTTTTTTATCTTTTTGGTAAATTTTATTTTGACCCATTAAAGAGCTGAAAATTTTTTTTGATTTCATTGAATTGTATCAAAAAACTATTCTCTTACGTTTTAGGTTTTAAAAGGAAAACCTTAATGAAAATTTAATTTTATCTCTTATGCGTACAGTCAATTTATTTTTTACTTTATTCTTCTCTCTCTCTCTAAGTCTATTTTTTACAAAAGCACTTGCCCAAAATCAAATAGTTGCTTGGCAAACGACTAGCACAGACGAAGCTTCTCAAAAGTATAGTGTTCATAATTATGATAGACAAGGCAGACTAACAAGTGTGGAAGAGCCTTTACAAGAACTCAAAACAAACTATATTTATGATACACTCGCTCGTTTGAAAAGACTAGATGTTTATACAACAGAAGGAATTGTAAAAGTAAACTATACTTATGGTTCAGAACCGACAACAACAATTATACATCCAGTTTGGGGAGAACAAAAACGAATTTCTTATAAAGACGAAAGAGGAAAAGTTACAGAAGAAAAAATTTATCATAATAAGAATCTTGTAAGACGAATTTTGTATTCTTATACAGCCTTTGATAGTCTTTTTGGTAGAGAAGTTGTCAATTTTTATGAACCTACAAAAGATGGTAAAATAACTCCTACTTTAGATTTTATTTTTAGTGGAAATAAGAAAATACAAAATCCTGTTCATAAAAAGTATATTACTTATTTTGATGAAAATACACGTCAAAGAACGAAAGAAGTTGTATTTATAGATGACAAAAAGCCATTGGAAGATAAAATCTATATCTATTCTAAAGGAGCCAATAATCAAGTATTATTGCAAAAAACACATTATACCAATTACGAAACAGATGCTCAAACGGTTATTTTTTATGCGTATCAAGAAAAAACAAATATGCCGACTTTTGTCAGAACAGAAATGAGAAAAGGAGAAAATCTACTTTCCTATTTTAGTTTAGAATATATTTATCAAAATGGAACATTATGGCAAACCATAAATCAAAACTTCGTAAGTCCGTTTGCTAACTCTGAAATTAAAACAAATCAGGCAAACACTTTTTTTACTAAGAAAGTATCTATTTTCAAAGATGCCAAACTAATCAGAGAACGTCATTATGAAGGCGAAGTATTAAGTAAAACGATAGATTACCAATATACGAAAGTATAATAAAAAGAACAGAGTTTTGTATCTTTGTATAAACACAGTAAATGCACTCAGAGGCATTTGAGAATATAAAATTACCTTAAATAGACAGCTTCAAAAACTGTCTTCTACTTATATGATAGAATTACCAGTTATAAACATAAACGACAAAAATAAAACTCCAGAACAGCTAAATGGCAAAAAACCAGATTGGTTGCGTGTGCGATTGCCTGTTGGAGAGAATTATAAGCAAGTAAATGAGCTTGTAAGCAAACATAACCTACACACCATCTGCCAAAGTGGAAACTGTCCGAATATGGGTGAATGTTGGGGCGCAGGTACGGCAACTTTTATGATTTTGGGAAATGTCTGTACTCGTGGTTGTTCTTTTTGTGCTGTTCAAACAGGAAGACCACCCGAATACGATACCGACGAACCAAGAAGAGTAGCCGAAGCGATTAGTCTTATGAAGGTAAAACATGCAGTTATTACATCTGTAAATCGTGATGAACTCAAAGATAGAGGAGCAGAAATTTGGCATAATACTGTCAAACTCACAAAAGAACTTTCTCCATCAACGACCATCGAAACGCTTATTCCAGATACGAAAGCAAACTGGGAAGCCTTAGAAACGATGATTTCGGCAGGTCAAGAAGTGGTTTCTCACAACATGGAAACTGTTGAAAAACTATATAAACGTGTACGTCCACAAGCTCGTTATGCACGTAGTTTGGAGCAAATTAAACGCACTAAAGAGTATGGAAAGCGAACCAAAACAGGAATTATGGTAGGTTTGGGAGAAACAAATGAGGAAGTTTTGAAAACAATGGACGACCTTGTAGAAAATGGTTGTGATATTCTTACAATTGGACAATATATGCAGCCAACAAGAATGCACCTTGCTGTTACTGAATACGTTCACCCAGAAGTTTTTGATTTCTATAAAGAAGAAGGGTTAAGACGTGGTTTGAAATATGTAGAGTCAGGAGCTTTGGTTCGCTCTTCTTACCATGCAGAAAGACATGTGAATGTTTAAAATTAGTTTTTTAATAAAATATCTATCCCTTTAACTAGAATAATCTCTAGTTAAGGGATATTTAATAATAAGCACTCTTTAGAATGAATAAACTTTTAGTTAGGCAATTCTTTTTTACTTTTCTGTTTCTTAATCTTACTTTTTTAGCAAAATGTCAAGATGCAATATTAGATACTTTGAGTATAGATGCAGAAACATTAGAACCTTATCAAAGGAATAATAAATGGGGATTTGTAGATGCTAATGAAAAAGTTGTAATTGATTTAGTGTATGATAAAACATACCATTTTTATGAAGGATTGGCGTTAGTAGTCAGCAATAATAAATGGGGCTTTATCAATAAGCTAGGTCAAGTTATTATTCCAATAAATTTAGAAAATGCTTATCCTTTCTCTGAGGGTTTGGCAATGATAACTCAAGAAGGTAAATATGGTTTTATAGATAAAACAGGGAAAATAGCAATTTCTTGTATTTATGAAGATGCAGATTATTTTTACGAAGGATTGGCTTTAGTATCTAATAACGAAGAGTATGGATTTATAAATAAGTTAGGAGAGGTGGTCATACCATTAACTTACAGAGATGCAGATTCATTTTCAGAAGGTTTAGCTCCAGTATCAAGTAAAAAGAAATATGGTTTCATAAATCAAACAGGAAAAACAGTAATTCCTTTCATATATGATGATGCTTGGCAGTTTTCAGAAGGGTTAGCTGCTGTATCAAAGAAAGAAAAGTATGGTTATATAAATAAAAAGATGGAAATAGTTATACCTTTTATTTATGATGATGCTTATTTATTTTTTGAAGGTTTAGCCTTCGTTGAGAAGGAAGGAAAGCATGGTTTTATAGATAAAGTAGGAAATATAGTTATAGAATTAGAATATGATAAAATTTTTAGATTTGGAGAACACTTACCAGCTTTTTATAAAGTAAAAAATGATAATAAATATGGTTTTATAGATGCCAAAGGAGAAATCGTAATTCCAATAATATATGATTATATCTCTGATTTTTTCAATGGATATGCTAAGATAAAAGGAGATTGGGGATATGGAATTATAAATACAAATGGAAAAGTAGTAATTTCTCCAAAGTATAATTATGTATCCTATGTCAACAAAGATTTGGTTATAGTTAAAATGTACGATAAATATGGAGTAATAAACAAAAAAGGAAAAGTAATTATTCCAATAGAATATGACAGGGTAAGTGATTTTGAAAATGGAGTTACAAAAGTAGAGAAAGAAGGAGAAGTTTTTTATATGAATGAAAAAGGAGAATGTATCAAGGGTTGTTCTTGATTATAACTATAAATAAATAGAATTTCCTAACTTTGAGTAGCTTTTGAGGAAGTTGTTTAAGAATAAGAAAGTTATCCCCATATATTTCCAAACGTATATAGAAATTTAGTTTTTTATGTATGATTTATTTTAAATAGGTCATTCTCAAAGGGCAGACTGTCTACTGAAAACTAAAAACACTTGCAATATCACTACAAACGGTCTGCTCTACGAGGCTGACCTACATAGAAATGATAATAATAATCACTCTTAAACAGGTTTGAGAATTAAAAAACACTAATCAATCAAAAAAATGAAAAAAATAATATTTACTCTTTCCATATTCAGTTTGTCAATCTCTCTAATTTCGTGCAACGAAACGAAAAAAAGTGATGAGATAAAAAATACGGAAAGTATAGAAACAGCAGAATATACTCCCAAACAAAAAATAGAAAAACTTGATGCCGTCGATTTTAATCAAAAAATGACAGAGTTGAGGGTTTATAATATTGTTGATGTCAGGACAGCAGAAGAGTTTGCACAAGCAAGTATTCCGAGTGCTAAAAACATTAATATAAATGATGATTCTTTTGAAAAAAAGTTGGACAAACTTGAGCGTATAAAACCTATTCTGATTTATTGCAAATCAGGTGGAAGAAGCGCAAAAGCTGTAAAAAAAGCTAAGGAAATGGGTTTTGAACGCATCATCGAATTAGATGGTGGAATGGAAAGTTGGAAGGCTGCCAAAATGAAAGCTGCACATGCTATTTAGTAATTGATGTTATACAATAATAAAATTTCTGAATACTTATTGCATGAATGAACGAAACCCACGATTTTAATCGTGGGAAAATAGAACTTACGATTTTTCCATAACCTTTAGTTATAGATTTTGCTTTCTAACTGCCTAATGTAGTTAATAATTAAAAATAAATTCAGACAAAAACACACATGCCATGAAATATACATTTCTTATCATCTTCATTTTTAGTTTATTATTTTCTTGCACAAATAAAGCTGAACAAAATAATTCAGCAGAAGAATCTTCAACCCAAAAAATAGAAAAACTAATTCCCCAAGACTTTGCCGTTGAGATGACGGAAGTAGGAACATTTAATCTTATTGATGTCAGAACACCTCAAGAGTACAATCAAGGTAGTATTTCTAATGCAAAAAATATCAATTTCAATAATTCTAATTTTGAAGAGCAATTAAATAAACTAGAAAAAGACAAACCAATTTTTCTTTACTGTAAATCGGGTGGGCGTAGTGCAAAAGCTGTAGAAAAAGCAAAAGAAATGGGTTTTGAACGCATCATCGAACTAGAAGGAGGAATAGAGAAATGGAAAGATTCTAATGTTGAAACAAATCATAATATTGAATAGAAATTTGAAATTGTAACTATTTTTATAAAAAGTATAAATATTTATTTTTTAGATTCGGTTTTTAGATAATACATTTTTTTAGATTGGTTTGAATAATAAATTTATATGTATTACCTTTACGAAGTAAATGTATAAAATTCTGTCATTTTCAAAAAGACAGAGGCGTTATCTGAAAAGCCTTACGAGTAAGAAAAAACTATCATATTTATTTAAATTAATACTACTATGTTGAAAAGAATAGCTTTTGTTGTTTCTTTGTTCGCTATAATCAGTCTTTCTAGTTGTACTCAGAGATTAGTGGATTTTACAGTTATAAGTTCTAAAAATGTCGATTTAAATCTTGACAAATCAAAAGGTAAAAAAGTAGTTGGTAAGAAAAGCTACTTCTTAGGTTTTGGTTGGAACGTAAAAGATGCTATGGATAAAGCTATAGAAAGTGGTGGAAAAGGATATGACTTACTCATTGATGGAGTAGTAAAATCTGTTAGTTATCCGTTTGTCTCTGTTGTAGTTGTTGAAGGAACAGCTATGAACTCTTCTCAAATGAAGAAATCAATGGGAGCTGCAAACTATGAGAAATGGTTGCGAGGTCAAAACGTATTTGACCCAGCTACTGCTCCAGTTCAAGAAGAAGTAGCTGAGTAAATAGCACTTTTTCTATTGTATTTTTCAGAAAAAGCATAGTTACTATAGTGTAGCTATGCTTTTTTTGTGCCTTTAATTTCCCTTGTACTCAATTTTCATATCAAAAACTGACTTATCTGTATTTGACAAGGTGTTTTTATACAAATAATTCATATTTTTTTCGTATTTTTGCTTATACAATTAGCAAATTATTTTCATTTTTCCGACTTTAATAAGAAGAATAAACAAGATTATGGATCAGGCTCTCTCAGATGCTCAACACATTGTTCAAATTGCTGCCGAATTAGGTGTGCGTGTCAAACAAGTAGAAGCAACAGCACAACTTTTAGATGAAGGAGCGACTGTTCCTTTTATTTCTCGCTATCGAAAAGAAGTTACAGGTACACTAGATGAGGTACAGGTAGCCAATGTTCGTGATAGACTTTCACAACTTCGTGAATTAGACAAAAGACGTGAAGCCATCTTGAAGTCTATTGATGAGCAGGACAAACTTACACCAGAATTAGAAGAAAAAATAAATGCTGTTCAGACACTTTCTGCCCTAGAAGATTTGTATTTGCCTTACAAACCAAAACGCAAAACTCGTGCTTCGATGGCAAAAGAAAAAGGTTTAGAGCCTTTAGCTTTGCAAGTTTTGGAACAAGGAAGGCTAGATTTGGAAAAGACAGCAAAGCAGTTTGTTGATGAAGAAAAAGGAGTAAAAACACTTGAAGAAGCATTAGCAGGAGCTAGAGATATTATTGCCGAACATATTAATGAACATGCAGAAACTCGTGCACAATTACGTACTATTTTTGAGAAAGAAGGAAAAATTTCGGCAAGAGTAATCACAGGAAAAGAAAAAGAAGGTGAAAAGTATAGAGATTATTTTGAGTGGGAAGAGCCATTAGTAGAAGCTCCTTCGCATCGTGTTTTGGCACTTCGAAGAGCAGAAAAAGAAGGAATTTTACTTTTAGATGTGCAGCCAAGCGAAGAAAGAGCAATTACTTTGTTGGAAGATAAGTTTGTTCATAGCAATACCAAATCATCAGAGCAAGTTCAAATAGCTGCAAAAGATGCCTACAAGCGACTTTTGAAACCATCGATGGAAACAGAAATTCGTATGCTTTCCAAACAAAGAGCTGACCAAGAAGCTATTACTATTTTTGCAGAAAATCTACGACAACTTTTATTATCTGCTCCTTTAGGACAAAAAAGTACACTTGCCTTAGACCCTGGGTTTAGAACAGGCTGTAAATTGGTAGTATTAGACAAACAAGGAAAGCTAGTCTATAATGATACAGTATATCCAAACGAACCTCAAAAAGAGACCCTAAAAGCAGGAAATATAATCTTGGCTTTAGCAGAAAAATATAATATTGAAGCTATTGCAATCGGAAATGGAACGGCAAGTAGAGAAACAGAGCGTTTTATAAAATCAATTCCAAATCTACCAAAAACGATTCAGATTGTCGTGGTAAGTGAAAGTGGAGCTTCTATTTATTCAGCTTCAGAAGTAGCTCGGGAAGAATTTGCAGAGTATGATTTGACAGTTCGTGGAGCAGTTTCGATTGGTCGCAGACTTATGGACCCACTAGCAGAACTTGTAAAACTTGACCCAAAATCTATTGGAGTAGGGCAATATCAGCACGATGTTGATCAAAAACAACTCAAAAATAGTCTTGATGATACAGTTATGAGTTGTGTAAATGCTGTTGGTGTAGAAGTAAATACAGCAAGTAAAGAGTTATTGAGCTATGTTTCAGGTTTGGGGGCTTCTCTTGCCAAAAATATTGTAACATTCAGAAATGAAAATGGTGCGTTTACAAGTAGAGCGCAACTCAAAAAAGTACCTCGTTTGGGAGATAAAGCTTATGAACAAGCAGCAGGATTTTTACGTATTCGTGATGCAAAGAATTTATTAGATGCGAGTGCCGTTCATCCAGAAAGTTATCCAATTGTAGAAAAAATGGCGAAAGATGTAGGCACGAGTGTCGAAGAGCTAATAAAAAATGAAGAACTTCGTAAAAAAATCAATCTAAAAAACTACGTTACTGATACTGTTGGGTTACCAACGCTTGAAGACATTGTTTCCGAACTTGCCAAACCAGGGAGAGACCCTCGTGAGCAGTTTGAATCTTTTTCATTTGAAGAAGGAGTAGAAAAAATGGAAGATTTGAAGGTAGGAATGAAGCTTTCAGGGATTGTAACTAATATTACAGATTTTGGAGCTTTTATCGATGTAGGAGTTCATCAAGACGGACTAGCGCATATTAGTCAGCTTTCAGACAAATTTATTAATCATCCAACCGATGCTGTAAAAGTTCATCAGAAGGTAGAAGTAACAGTTATGGATGTAGATTTAGGAAGAAAAAGAATTTCATTAAGTTTAAAAGCTGAACCGTTTGGAGGAAATCCACCAAAAACAGGAGGTTCAAGTAATACTTCTTCAGAAACTAAATCGCAAAGACCACAAAGAGTAGCAACAAGAAAACCAATAACAAAGGTAGAAAAAGAAGCCATTTCAAAACTTGGTAAGGAGAGAAAAAATGACTCTAAATTTACTAGAGGAAGTTCTTTATCAGAAGAAGACCAAACACAAACAGAACGCCCAAAAAGAAAATCATCTTACAAAAAGGCTGATTCGTTTGTAAAAAGACAAGAAAAACAAAAAGAAGAAGAGCAAGAAACAGGTGGAACAATGGAAGACAAACTAGCTGCCCTCAGAAATAAATTTGGAAAGTAAAAATCAATCTTACTTTTTAATAACAACTCTTCATTCGTATTATATAGACGAATGAAGAGTTTTTGTTTGTACTTATCAAAGGCATCTAGCCTTATTTTTTTGTCTATACTATTACAAAATCAAGAAATTTTATCATAAAATTACATTATTATAGAATAAAAACTCTACATTTGCACTTTATATTACTTATCAATTCTTTAACAACTAATTTATAAACTATGAAAAAAATACAATTATTAGTTTTCTGGATGGCTATTCTATTTATATCTAGTTGTAGTATAAACTGTGATGAAGAAATAGGAACATATGGAAATGAAGAAAAACGGCAAAACTTCAAAGTTATATATGAAAAAGAACCTAATAATTGGCAACCTATTATTGGGTTATCTGGCAGGTATCCAGCAGATAGCATTCAACTCTACGATGAAAACTATCAACCTGTAGAAAGCTTTGGAGCTAGTGCAACAGGACAATGCAATTTTGTATATGTAGATATAGACACACCCAAAGAAGAAGATATAACCAAAACTTACTATTTATATCTCTCTTACCTAGATACAGATACCATACGTCACGAATATAGAGTAAATAAGAACACTTGTAAGTATTTACTTGATTATGGATGTTTTTTTTATAACAATCAATTAACTGAATCAACAACTAATGACACAGGAATTCCAGTATCAACAATTCGTAAAAACTAGTATCTTCATCTTTCTGCTTTTATTTAGTTTTACTATAAAAGCTCAAGAATGATGAAACATCAGATATTCAACCACAAGAAGCAATGAATTATCCATGGTTTGGAAACCCAGACTATTTACCTTCTTTTATGGATAGCGTAAGGAGTGTCGATGGTATTCCTTCACAATATTCTCGTATTATACCTAGCATAAAGTGGCATATACCTATTAAATTTTGGATTCTGACAGAGGGCATTTAGCCTTATTTTTTTGTCTATACTATTACAAAATCAAGAAATTTTATCATAAAATTACATTATTGTAGAATAAAAACTCTACATTTGCACTTTATATTACTTATCAATTCTTTAACAACTAATTTATAAACTATGAAAAAAATACAATTATTAGCCTACTTTATGACTCTACTGCTTATTTGGGGCTGTAGTAATAAATGCCCTGACCAATTTGGAGATGAAGAAGTCTTGGAAAAAAGACAAAACTTCAAAGTTATATATGAAAAAGAACCTGATAACTGGCAACCTATTATTGGGTTATTTGGCAGGTATCCAGCAGATAGCATTCAACTCTACGATGAAAATTACGAGCCTGTAGAAAGCTTTGGAGCTAGTGCAACAGGACAATGCAATTTTGTATATGTAGATATAGACACACCCAAAGAAGAAGATATAATCAGAACTTACTATCTATATCTCTCTTACCTAGATACAGATACCATACGTCACGAATATAGAGTAAATAAGAACACTTGTAAATATTTACTTGATTATGGACGTTTTTTTTATAATAACAAATTAATTACTCAAAATGAAAAAGCAAATTTTATCCCAAGTGCATCAATCAATAAGTAGATATGTAATTCCCCTGCCCTTTTTCGGCTTCTAAATAGCCGTTGCTTGGTTCTGCCGAGTAACCTATATGTATTCGGCTTCCAGCCGTGAATTTGTATTTTAATTCATAACTTAAACCAAAGGCTACTAAGTCTTATTTTTTTGTCTACATTCAAATTTTATATTCGTAGAATAAAAAAACATACATCTAAATTTGTCAAAATTACCATTTGGAAATTATGTCTTGAAAGTGATTACAAAAGAAGAGGTGTTTTTTTAGTCAGGTGATAAAGGAGTAATACATTTTGACTTTCACAAAAAACTCTACTTTTAAAACAAAACCCCTAAATTTTACTATGAAATTTAGGGGTTTTATTGTTTTTAGTTTATGATTACTAATTATCCATAGAAGCCAAAAATTCATCATTTGATTTTGTGCCTCTCATATGTTTGAGCATATAATCCATTGCTTCGTTGGAGTGCATGTCATTCATCATTCTACGCAAAATCCAAACACGTTGTAAAGTATCTTTATCTAATAATAAATCTTCACGACGAGTACCAGAAGCAGGAATATCAATAGCAGGATAAACTCGTTTGTTGGCAAGTTTACGGTCAAGCTGGAGTTCCATATTACCTGTTCCCTTAAATTCTTCAAAGATTACTTCATCCATTTTCGAACCTGTATCAATCAAAGCAGTTGCGATAATAGTTAGTGAACCTCCATTTTCTACATTACGAGCAGCACCAAAAAAGCGTTTTGGTTTGTGAAGTGCATTTGCATCAACACCACCAGAAAGAATTTTGCCAGAAGAAGGAACAGTCGTATTATAAGCACGAGCCAAACGAGTAATCGAATCTAAAAGAATAACTACATCGTGTCCACATTCTACTAAACGCTTTGCTTTTTCCAAAACCATATTGGCTACTTTTACGTGTCTATCTGCCTGTTCGTCAAAAGTAGAAGCAACTACTTCTCCTCTTACGCTACGTTCCATATCAGTTACTTCTTCAGGACGCTCATCTATCAAAAGAACCAATAAATAACATTCAGGGTGGTTTTCGGCAATTGCATTTGCAATTTCTTTCAAAAGAACCGTTTTACCAGTCTTTGGTTGGGCGACAATCATTCCACGCTGTCCTTTTCCAATAGGAGCAAACAAATCTAGCATTCTAGTTGAGTATGTATTTGCTCTTGTAGAAAGATTTAGTCGTTCACGAGGAAAAAGTGGCGTAAGGTGTTCGAAAGAAACTCTATCTCTAATCTGTTCGGTAGTTTTTCCGTTTACAGATTCAATTCTTAATAAGGCAAAATATTTTTCTCCGTCTTTTGGTGGACGAATTTGTCCTTTTACAGTATCTCCTGTTTTTAATCCTAAGAGTTTGATTTGAGAAGGCGAAATATAAACATCATCAGGACTAGCCAAGTAGTTATAGTCTGAAGAACGTAAAAATCCATATCCATCAGAGATAACTTCTAAAACTCCCTCACTCATTACGACACCATCAAATTCACGGATATTATATTTTTTGTTAGAAGATTTTCTGTCTGAATTTCTATCACTTCTATCATTACTGCGACTTGATTTTTCCGAACGGCTAGAGTTATCTTTCTCATCATCATTTGATTTTGAGCGTTGAGAAGCCCTTTGAATAGGTGCTTTTGTATCCGTTTCTTTTACATTTACTCGGCTTCGACGACGTGAGCTTTCGTTTTCTTTTCGTTCTTCATTACGTGCATCTAATCTTGAACGTCTTTCTGTTCTTTCTTTAGAATCTTTGCCTGAATCTGTATTTTCTTTACTCTCTTTCTTGTCAGCTGTGTCGCTTTTGCCAATAAGATTTGCTCGTTTTCTTTCACGAAGTGTTTCTCGGATTCGCTCTATCGAATCATCTTTTTTAGTTTCTTCTTTTTTCTCCTCTTTTTCATCTGTAGAAGTTTTGGTAGCTGTTGTTGTTTCTGTTGAATCCTTTGCTTCATTAGCTTCTTGTTTTTCTTTCTTCAAGAAACTAAATGTAGGAAGTTTGTAACCAGATTCTTTTTTCTCTTCTTCTTTTACAGCTGTTTTTTCGACAGAGACAGTTTCTTTTTTAGAAGAGGCAGAAGAGACTTTTGCTGTTTCTTTGCTAGAGTCATTATCTTCATCTTCTTTATTAGCTTGATGATCCAAGATTTTATAAATAAGGTCTTTTTTGGCTAAACGGCTATGATTTTTCAAGCCCATTTCGGTAGCGATAGTACGCAATTCGGAGAGTAAGCGAACATTAAGTTCCTCAATATTATACATATTGACTTATAAGGTTGGTAGGAATAATTGTTTAATTCTAAGAAATTAGTTTAGAAAGTTCATTAAGAACAATCTAAAAGACATAGAAAAAACGTGAAGTTGTAATAAAAATAGTTAAAGAAATGACGTAAATTTAATGACTATCATTCTGCTTTAATCTTAAATTGAAATTTGAAAGGATAAATCGAATCTAAAATTAAAAAATAGATTAAAATTTATCTGTAATAATGTATTGTAGATTCTTCTTATACTTCCTTCATTACTTTCAATGTTGATTTAATGTTAGTAGGAAATTATAAAAAGTAAAAAGACATTTTTTGAAATATGAAAGGAGATATTTTGGTTTCTATAAAACTGTATGCAAACCATAAATTTAACTAAGCATTTATTAACGTATTCATCTTCATCAATTGAGCGTCAAAAAAAACACTAATTTACTTTATCAAATTTGTTCTCTTTCTATTTATCCTTTAGTAGTAATATTATAATTCTGTTTTTAAAGGATATGTAAATATAACAATTTTTCTGAGTAATGTTTCTATTTCTACATTATTTTTTAGGAAATATCTTCAAATAGCCTTTATTTGCTCCAATATTTCCAAAATGCCCATACTTTTCGGTTTTTAAGATATTCTAAATTCCATTCATTTTGATAAGCTTCTTTTTCAAAAACAATATTCATATATGCTGAATAATGCTTTTTGATTTTGATAAGTTGGATAAAATAGTGCCCTAAATAAACTAAGTAAAAAGGAATAATAAGCATTTCTAGCTGCTGACGTAAATGTATTTTTTCGTGATTGATTAATACTTTATCATACTTATCTTTTTCTGAATCTACCAAGACAAAAGGAAATAAAGCCATTGCACGAGGTGGATTTTTTAAGATTTTAAATAAAAAAGGATTAGAGAGTAGAATCAATTGGATTTTGGAAATTAAGTAGTAATAAAAATATAGTTTTGTATCAAAAAATTCTAACGACTGAATTGCTTTTTTTCTTCTGGCGACAAACTATCCCATCTTTTTTTGAGATTTTCTAACGTTGGGATACAACTTTCTAAACCCATCTGAACGCATAAAGTGTTTATATCTGTTGCAGGTTTTGATTTGCTACTATTTATTTTTTGGATAATAAAAGGAGATACTATTTTTGCAGCTTTTTCAGCATGTATATCCGATAATTTTAAATTATCTCTAAGCTTTTTGGCGTGGAAATATTCCATCAATGAAGTAATTTGAGTAACAGAAAGTGAAGTAGCTGTTCCATTATATACTTTCAAAAATTCATCAAAATGCCCTGCCCCAGCTTCACTTTCTAAGAGCCGAATATAAGAATCTTTAGCAAGTTCTATGGCTTGATGTGTTGTTTGTTCAGATGTACTTACTTCATTTTTTATATTTTCTGCTAGTTTGCTTTTAGCATCATTAATTATTTTATCTATTGGGCTGGTAGTCATGGTTATTATTTTTTGAATATTTTGATTAAGCATTAAAATTTCTCATAATCTAATCAAATAAATCAAAGTATGAGAAACTTTAAAATCAATAAAGGTTTTCTTATAAAAAAATATAAGTTCATTTTTTATGCTTTGAGCATATATTCTTAAATTGTAGTTGTTGGTGTCGCTTCGCTAAAACACCAACAACGGCAGTTTTCGTCTTTTATAAGAAAACTCTGAAAATCAATAAGACAAGAAATATCTAGCTAAAAAGTCCACCTAAGCCACCTTTTCCTCCAAGCAAACCTCCTAACATTCCACCAATATTATCTAAGTTATCAAGCCCCAATTTTGACATCATCGAACCTTCATCTTCTGCACTTCCTGTTTCTGGAGAAGCAATTTTAGACATAATAAAAGGAATGACCATATTAGAAACCATAGCAGCCGTTTCTTTCGAAACACCCATTTTTTCCATCATATCTCCCCCAAACTGATCTACAAGACGCATAACCATTGGGTTTGCTGTCGTGGCAGTTGCTTTTCCATTAAAAATATCTAATAGTTGTGGCAAATTTCCACTCATTGCTTCACTTGCCATTTGAGTAAGAAATGAATTTTTGGCTACATCAGCCGTTTCGCTCACTTGTGAAGAAGATAATCCTGCTTCTTGTTGGAGTTGTGTTCCGAGTTGTCCTTGTGCGAGTTGTAATAAATCGTCTAACATATTTTTAATAGTTTGTGTAAAGTTTGAGCGTTGAATTTATGACTAACTCTACAAGATACTATTTTTTATGAAATTTATGAATAGCTTTTCAAAATACACAAAAAATATTAAAGGTATATACAAAAATTAGCATTGAATAAAGAGTTTTGATTAGTTTTAGGGTTAATAACCTGTAAGACTTCAAATTACAAAAATTATGAAAGAAATTGTAAAAGAAAAAGAAAGTGATGAGTTTGAAAAACCTCCTATTTTCGGAACATGGAAAACTTTTTATAGTGTAGTTTTGGGAGAGTTAGTTCTTCTGATTGTTCTGTTTTATTTATTTGGACACTATTTTAGTGCTTAGAAAGTACAAGTACATTTTGAACCACAGAGTTTGAAGAGGAGGAAGAGAAATACAAATACATTCTGTAATTGCATTTCAATTCTAATTTCTGAAATCTAACTTCTGAATTTATTTAACTGATAACTGAAAAAATGGATAAATTAGACTGGGCTGTTCTTATTGCAACACAAGTTTTGATAATCGCTTATGGCGTATGGAAAACTCGCAAACAAAGCAAAAATTTACAAGGCTATTTACTTTCGGATAGGGATATGAACTGGTTTACAATCGGTCTTTCTATTATGGCGACACAGGCAAGTGCAATTACATTTCTTTCTACCCCTGGACAGGCATTTGGCAACGGAATGGGTTTTGTGCAATTTTATTTTGGTCTGCCTATCGCTATGGTAATTTTATCGATTACAGCTGTTCCAATTTATCACAAACTCAATGTTTATACAGCTTATGAATATTTGGAAAATCGTTTTGATTTAAAAACTCGTTCGCTTGGTGCTGGACTTTTCCTTACACAACGTGGACTTGCAGCAGGACTTTCTATTTATGCACCTGCTATTATTTTATCGACTGTCTTGGGTTGGAATATCTATTACTTGATTGTTATAATTGGTCTTATTGTAATTGCTTATACCGTTTTTGGGGGAACAAAGGCCGTTAGTCAGACTCAAAAACAACAAATGTTAGTTATTTTGATTGGAATGGTGGCAGCAGGTTATATTTTGGTTTCGCTTTTGCCAAAAGAAGTTTCGGTTACGGATGCTTTGAGTGTGGCTGGTGCTGTGGGAAGGTTGGAAGTCATTAATTTGGAGTTTGACGTCAATAATCGCTATAATGTTTGGTCTGGAATTATTGGAGGTTTGTTTTTGGCGTTGTCATATTTTGGAACTGACCAATCGCAAGTTCAACGTTATCTAACAGGAAAATCTATCGCTCAAACTCGTATAGGATTACTTATGAACGGAATGGTAAAAATTCCGATGCAGTTTTTGATTCTTTTGGTAGGTATTTTTCTCTTTGCTTTTTATCAATTTTATCAGCCACCTATTTTTTTTAATAAGGTAAAAAAAGAAAAATTTGTACAAGAAAATACTCTTAAAGCTAATGAATTAACAGAATTAGAAACTCAATACACTCAAAATTTTGAAGAGAAAAAGCAAGTCATTTTTGAGTTTTTGGAAGCAAAAAAAGAAGCTGAATCTAAAAATATAGAATTAGATACAGTTTATGCAAGTCAGATACGAAAGTATAATGCTCAAAACGATACACTCCGAAATCAAGCCACAGCTATCATAAATCAGATTGATAAAGAAGATAAATTGGAAGCCAAAAGGTTGAGTAATAATGATTTAGATTATGCTTTTATAAATTTTGTTTTGGATTATCTGCCTATTGGCTTGATTGGTCTTTTGGTTTCTGTAATGCTTTCGGCTGCGATGTCTTCAGCTTCTTCCGAACTCAATGCGCTTGGTTCTACTACTGTTATTGATATTTATAAGCGCTCAATAGCTAAAGAAAAAAGTGATGAACATTATGTAAAAGCATCAAAGGGATTTACAGCTTTTTGGGGAATTTATGCGATATTTTTTGCAATGCTTGCCACGCAGTTAGATAATTTGATACAGGCTGTAAATATTTTAGGTTCTCTTTTTTACGGAACAATCTTAGGAATATTTTTGGTTGCTTTTTATATCAAAAAGGTAAAATCAAATGCTGTTTTTTATGCTGCTCTTGTAAGTGAATCGCTAATACTTTTTCACTATATTTTCTTGAAAGAAACTTTTGAAATTGGCTTTCTATGGTATAATCTAATTGGTTGTATGATGGTAATTATTCTAGGACTTGTATTTGAAATGCTTTTGAAGAAGGAAACGAAGTAATAGGGATTGTTTTTTTGGTAATCCGAAACAACTCTGACAATAGTTGAGAAAATTAACTTGGGTATGGGTTTTCTAAAGTTATATTTTTCCAAATGCTGTTATCTATTCTTTTTTTTGCGTCCTCTAGCCATTTGGAGTCAATATGATTTAATATTTCAGTTTTAGAAATTATATTATTCATTTCTTTTTCCATAAAAATGTCTCCTTCGGTTTGTTCACTTAAAAAATAAACCAACTTGTAGGAAAGTTCCTTTGTAGTGGCACTTATTTCAAGTAACAATGGATTTTCTGTAATAGGATAAATGTCAATTTTCTCATTTTTATTTTCACGGTTAACAATATATAATTCTGTCCATTCTTTACTTGCAGGATTATATGAATTTCCTTCTGTATCTACATTTTGTAAGTCATTCCATAACCAAGTAATTACCAATCTAAAATCAGGTCTTTCTTTTTTTGGATTAAGAAAAAATGTAAAATCTGTATTCATTTTTTGAAGTATGAAATGTAAATCAGTTGTTTTATAAAAAAAGAAAAACTTTGTCAGTAGTTTTTTGGTAATCCGAAACAACTCTGACAATAGTTTGCAGCACGAAAGAACTATTGACAGCCTTATGAAAGGACTGTCAAAGTTTTTAATATGTGTGAAATGTCCCCCAAACTACTTCTTGACTTGAAGTTTCTAGTTCTTGTATTAAATCTAATTTTTCTAATGTTTTACGATTACGAATATTCATAATCGAAAAACGCTCTATATTCTCTATTTCTAAAACTTGAAAATCATTTTTAGTAAAATATTCAAGTACTTTAGAAGTAAAGGTTTTTTCATTTTCTGCAATACAAGCAATATTTACATAAGCTCCTTCTGAATCATCTAAATCATTATTTCCGTTGATAACTTCAACGTTTACTAAAGCAAACCAAATGTTATTTTTGTCTATCATTTTTACAAATTTTGTTTAAAAAAAAGCAATATTTCTAGTTAGACTAAAAATATTGCTTCGCTATTTAAGTATCACAGACTTCCCAGTCTGTGGTACTTTCTACTTATACAAAATCTCAAATGCCTCTTCGACTACTTTATCTAGTCCAGAAATATCTTTTCCTCCTGCCGTAGCAAAGAAAGGCTGTCCACCTCCTCCACCTTTGATATTTTTGGCGAGTTCTTTTACTATTTTTCCTGCATTCAAACCTCGCTCTTCTACTAATTCTGGTGAGATAGTAACAGCGATTTGTGGTTTGCCATTGATGTCAGCAGCCAAAACAGCAAAAAGATTTTCTACTTCATTCTTAAACTCAAAACTAAGTCCTTTGAGCGCATCAGCTGATGGAATAGAGATTTTCTGAATCAAGATATTTATTCCATTTTCATTTTTTATTTCATTCAAAAGGTTCTGTTTGATATTCTTAGCTTCTTTTTCTTGAAACTCTTGAATTTGCTTTTGAAGAATTGCATTTTGTTCTACCAAAGAATTTACGTCATCTTTTAGGTTTTTGTTTCCTTTTACTATCGAACGAATTTCTTTTACAAGTTTGTTTTGTTCTTGTATCCAGTTGTAGGCTTTTTCTCCTGTCAGAGCCTCCAAACGACGTACACCAGAAGCTACAGAACTTTCAGAAATAATTTTGAAGAAACCAATTTTTCCAGTAGCAGGAACGTGTGTACCTCCACAAAGCTCAACTGAATAATTTTTATCAAATAAAACTACACGTACAGAATCGCCATATTTTTCTCCAAAAAGTGCCATTGCTCCCATATCTTTTGCTTGGTCTATCGGAACATTACGCATTTCTTGTAATTCAATGTTTTCTCTGATTTTTTGATTGACGATGTCTTCTACTTTTTCAATTTCTTCTTCTGTCATTTTAGAGAAATGAGAAAAATCGAAACGTAAAATGTCTTCTGAAACAAGTGAGCCTCGCTGCTGCACATGTGTTCCCAAAACATCTCTCAAAGCTGCGTGTAAAAGGTGCGTTGCAGAGTGATTGTTTTCTGTTGAGCGTCTAAGTTTTTCAGTTACGATGGCATTGTATTCTACATTAAAATCAGAGGGCAATTTTTTGGTAATATGAACAATCATATCATTTTCTTTCTGTGTATCGATGATACTAACTTTCTCACTTTTTTCATTCTCTGAATCAATAGCTTGAATATATCCTCTATCGCCTACCTGTCCACCACTTTCAGCGTAAAAAGGAGTTTGGTCAAGTACGATTTGATAAAATGTTTTGCCTTTTTTATTAATTTCTCTCCATTTTACAATCTTTGCTTTTGCTTCTAATGTATCATAACCTAAGAAATCAACATTCACACTTTCATCTACTTGTATTTCGTGCCAATCCGATTTTTCAGAAGCTGCATCTTTTTGTGAGCGTTTTCTTTGTTCTGCTAAGGCTTTTTCAAAACCTTTTTTATCGATAGTCATTCCTGCTTCTCTTGCCATTAATTCTGTCAAATCATCAGGAAAACCGAATGTGTCATACAATTCAAAAACATCTTTACCTTGAATCATTAAACTTGAAGTTCTTAATTTTACTTCTTCAAAACGCTTAATTCCATTTTCTAAAGTACGTAAAAATGAGTTTTCTTCTTCTTTTACTACTTTTGCAACGAAATCTTTTTGAGTATTTAGCTCTGGAAAAGTATCATCAAATTGCTTTGCCAAAACAGGAACTAAATTGAATAAAAATGGCTCTTTCAAGTTCAGATATGTATAGCCATAACGCACAGCACGACGCAAAATACGACGAACTACATAACCTTGTTTGTTATTGGAAGGAAGCTGTCCGTCTGCAATAACAAAAGCAATTGCACGAATATGGTCAGCAATTACACGAATAGCAATGTCTGTTTTTTCCTCAACACCGTAACGAACACCACTAAGAGTCTCAACTGTTTTGATAAGAGGAGCAAAAACATCGGTATCATAATTAGACTGTTTGCCTTCAATAGCACGTACCAAACGCTCAAAACCCATTCCTGTATCTACGTGCTGAAAAGGAAGTTTTGTAAGAGATTTATCAGCCTTGCGCTCATATTCCATAAAAACATTGTTCCAAATCTCAATAACTTGTGGGTGGTCTGCATTGACTAAATCTTTTCCATCTACTTTTTCACGTTCTGCATCAGTACGCAAATCGATATGAATTTCAGAAGAAGGACCACAAGGGCCAACCTCTCCCATTTCCCAAAAGTTATCTTTTTTATTTCCGTACAAAATACGGTCTTCTCCTCCCAAAATCTCTTTCCAAATATTGAAAGATTCTTTATCAGATGCTGTTCCATCTTCTTTATCTCCTTCAAAAACGGTTACATACAATCTATCTGTTGGAAGTTTATATACTTCTGTCAAGAGTTCCCACGCCCAAGGCAAGGCTTCTTTTTTGAAATAATCATCAAAAGACCAATTTCCTAGCATTTCAAAAAATGTATGGTGATAGGTATCAATTCCTACATCATCTAAATCGTTGTGCTTTCCAGAAACACGAAGACATTTTTGCGTGTCTGTGATTCGCTTAGAAGGTGGATTTCCATTTCCTAAGAAAAAATCTTTAAACTGTGCCATTCCAGAATTGATAAACATGAGCGTAGTATCACCTTTTGGAACAAGTGGCGCAGAGTCAACGATTAAATGCTGTTTTTCTTTAAAAAAATTGAGAAAGGTATGGCGTACTTCTTTAGCTGTCATGTTTATATTTTATGGTGTCGCTCGTAGGGATACGAACAACGGTAGAGTTGATTTTTCTTTAAAAGGCAAAGATAAGAAAAGATAAAAAATAATTAGAATAAAAAATCAGTGAATTTGACTTTTTAATTTTTGGACAACCTTGAAGTTTTTACTATATGTTTCTTCATCTTCCCTATCCGAAGTATTTTCTATCATTTCAAGAAAAATATTTTCAGCTTCATTGAATAACTCTAAGGCTTTATCATTTTCTTCTCTTGAAAGATAACATTTTCCTAGCATGACTATTCCAATAGTCATGCAGTTTTGAAAATAATCTACCTCCCCCTCTATTTCTTTGGCTTCATCAATAAGAAATTCATAAATATCTATTTGGTCTTGAAAAAACTCTGATGCTATTTTAAATTGCTGTTCTTTATAGTAAAAATTACCTATTTTTTGATTGGTTTCTCCTAATAAATCTCCATAATTTAGTTCTTGTTCTTTTGTGAGAACATCTGGAAAGTTCTGTTGCAACTGCTCTAAATAATCAAGATTCTCTCTGTATTTTTCTATCGCTGTTACTGGATAACCTCTCAAGCTACTTACCTCTGCTAACTTATCGGTAGCTTCATTTAGTAAATGCAAAAAATCTACATCTTGAATAAGACCTTCTGTATTTTTTATGTATTCTGACTGCTGCTCATACCATTCTTTTGATTTTTTGTATTTTTCTCTTTCAAAGTCTAACTTTCCCAAACCTCCATATAAAGAAGCCAAATCAAACACAAAATCTTCATTGTCTGGGAACTGACGAGCTAGTTTTTCTGCTATACCAACTTTAAGATTATAAAAACTAAAAGCCGTTTTGATATGTCCTGATTTATAAAGAATATCTCCCCATTTTTCATAGATAGTTCCTAATTCGTTTTCGTATTCTATGTTATTTGGAAACTTCTCTGTAAGTTTTTTTTGAAGGAAGGCTGATTTTTCTATAAAGAAAAAAGCATCTTTTTGTTTGGTATTCTCAAAGGCATACAAAGCAATTTCTTTACAGATTTTGGCGATAACATCTTGAATGATTCCCTCTTCTACTTCTAAAAATGGAATTTGATTTTCATTGAGTTCTAAAAAATGCTTTGCGTAACTTGCATACTCTTCATAATTCTTGTTTAGTAATGTATCCGACTGCATTTTATATTCCCAACTCTGAAAAAAGGGGTAAGTGATTTTCCAAATTTGTTCTTTTTGAGTTTCTAGGAGTTGCGTTCTGTTTGTTTCTGATAGGAAATAATAGGTTTGTGTAGTTTCTTTGTCTTGTTTTTCTATTTTCTCAATCCAATTTTGACTAATCAATTCTTGTATGGATTCTTCAATCGCTTTTTTACCTTTTTCTAATCGTACTTTTTCTATGTGAGCATCTACATATTCTTCACTAGGACTTCCAATAGACATCAACATTGATTTTATATAATCTTCTCCACTTTCTTCTCCTAAAACGGGACTAAGCAAATCTATACTTTGTTCGCCTTCATCAAAAGAAAAGTGTAATTCTAAAAAAGAACTTGGGATTTTCTCATTTGGTAAAACTGCCAAAACAGAAAGAATACTTTGAGCTTGTTGAGATAATTTTTTGAAAGGTTGTTTGGTGGAACTCATACACATAAGGGTAGAAGATGCTTAGAATTTGAAATTAGAAAAGAAACTTTTTGGAGCAGGAATAATAAAGTTTTTAATAAGATATTCTCTTTGAGATTCGTTAGAAACAGCCATTGAACCCAAAAAATCAACAAGTTTGTTGGCATCTATTTTTATCATTGATAAAGGAATATTTGTTTCTTCAAAACCCATTGCTTTATTCAACTTGGATAGATTTTTTTGTGCTAAATTTTGCTTTTTAGATTCTGCTGAAGTGGTATTTAAACAAATAAATTTTTGGTTATTTACTGAAGACCAATGAATATTTTTGATAGTTTGCCATTCTATTATATCATCAGGATTGTATTTTTTCCAAATTGCTTTTCTATATCCTATTCCTTTTTGATTGATAATAATTTGAGGTCTTTTGTCAAAGAGCATCACCAAACCCACCAACGCACACAAACCAAAAAAAAGAAGTGCAAACCAAGCCATAAAAGAATTTTCTTGCATGACCATAAAAACTCCACCTATTACAAAAATAAAGCTACCTAAAAAAAGATAAAAGGCTGATAAAGGCGATTTATATAATTTAATTTCGTTCATAAATAAATTGATTTTTTAAACAAAAACAATTTGAATCAAGATTGCGTATTTAAAAATATGAAAAAATCTACTAAAATTCATTTTCTAATTGTTTCCTTTATAAATCTACTTGTTGCTGCAAGATTACTCTTTGTTACTTTTGAGTCAAACAGTTGTAAATCTGTAATTCTTATAATTATTCCTTTTCCTGTGCTAATATTTTTGAATGGAACAATTGGACTTGTTTTTTTCTTACTAAGAAAATCGGCTCATAAGGTTTATGTATTCAATACCTTAGGCTTGGTACTATTACTTTTCTTGGGAATCGCTTTAGCAGTAAAGGGATAGAAAATCACTCTATCACTTTTAAAACCTCATAGTATTCGATTTCCTTAACGATACATTCTTTGCCTTTTCTCAACCTTTCTTCATGTTTCATTTCTCTACAATTATCAACTATTCTTTTCCCAAAATCTAATGCACACGAACCTCTGTGATTTAATGTATCATTACCTACTATCATTTTGCTAGGATTCCACTTTATGAACTCTATTTCATATTTACCGTTTTTAATCAAAATAATATTCTGTTTTTTCTCTGAATACAGTACTTTGAGATTAACTCTTTTAGTATCATCGTTATAAACAGAGTCAATACAAAAATAATCATATATAGGAGCATCAAGCGAAACAGATAAAACTGTAACAATCATTTTGTCTGATTGAAATGTAAAACTTAGGAAAAATACAGCAAAGAGTAATGATAATTTATTCATAAAAGTGGGAAATTAAGATAAAATAAAAAGACGCAACATTTCTGAGAAACGCTGCATCTCTTACTATGCTTGACTTAAAAGGTTCTTTACACTTCCATCGTCTCAAAAACCTTCTTAGCTTCCTTCGCCACTTCGTCAGCCACCACACGCCCCGAAATAATAGAAGGAGGAACACCAGGACCTGGAACGGTCAGTTGTCCTGTAAAGAATAGATTACTGATTTTTTTAGATTTCATTTTTGGTTTAAAAAATGCCGTTTGTGCAAGTGTGTTGGCAAGTCCGTAAGCATTTCCTTTGAAAGAATTATAATCAGATTTGAAATCATCTAAGGCATAACTTCGCTTCAAAATAACGTGTTCTCTGATTTTTTGTCCTGTCAGATTTTCCAATCTATCCATTACGAGGTTATAATATTTTTCTCTAATTGTTTCTCCGTCTGGTAATCCTGGTGCGATAGGAACTAATAAAAATAGATTTTCTTTTCCTTCTGGCGACACGTCATCATCTGTCTGTGAAGGACAACACGCATAAAAAAGAGGTTTTGAAGGCCAACGAGGGTTTGTATAAATTTCTTCTGCGTGTTTATTAAAATCTTCATCAAAAAATAAATTATGATGCTCCAAATTATCTAGTCTTTTATCTATTCCTAAATAAAACAATAGACTTGAAGGCGACATGGTACGGTCGTCCCAGTATTTTTCTGTATAATTTTGATCTGCTTTGTCTAGTAATTTTTGGTCAGTATTGTGATAGTCATTTCCTGCCACAATCCAATCTGCGTGAAACTCTCCTTGTGAAGTCAAGACAGACTGCGCTTTTCCGTTTTTGGTTACAATTTTTTGTACTTCCGTTTCGGTTTGGAATTTTACACCTTGCTCTTCTGCCACACTTACCATCGCCTCAATGATTTTATTCATTCCTCCCATCGGATACCACGTTCCCAAAGACAAATCAGCATAATTCATCATACTGTACAAGGCAGGTGTATTTTGTGGAGTTGCACCCAAAAATAAAACAGGAAATTCTAATAATTTTATGAGCTTTTCATTTTTGAAATATTTTCTGACGTGTTTACTCATCGAAGTCAGCATTTGAATACGCAAACTCTCTTTCATCAGACGATAATCTATAAATTCGGTAATCGAATGTGAAGGACGAAAAACATACTCGCTCATTCCAACTTCGTACTTATATTTTGCTTGTGCCAAAAACTCACGTAATTTCTCACTACTTCCCTCTTCATAACTTTCAAAAAGAGCTTCCAACTCTTCCATAGAAGCAGGAATGTCAACAAAGTCATCTTCTCCAAAACAAACCCTATAACCAGGGTCTAGGCGATGAAGGTCGTAGTAATCACTTACTTTTTTACCAAAAAGTGCAAAATATTCTTCAAAAACATCTGGCATCCAATACCAACTAGGTCCCATATCAAAGGTAAAACCTTCTGTTATCCATTGCCTTGCACGCCCTCCTAAAGAGTCATTTTTTTCTAAGACAGTTACATCAAAACCTTTTTGAGCCAAACACGCTGCCGATGAAAGACCAGCAAAACCAGAACCAATAACTATTACTTTTTTCATAAATTTATAATGTAAATGACAATCTAAAAACAATCAGAGTATCAATTTAAAAAAAACTTGATGATACTTTCAAAAAAATATCGACTCTATTAGTACAAAAAGTTTTAAAATAAGTTTGAAAAAATGAATAAAAATATGCTTTTTGCGTAAAGATAATTCCAAATTTAAAGATAATGAAGAAACAGTTGTGGATAGTAAATGGTGCAAATCTCAATCTTTTGGGAAAACGAGAGCCCTCTATTTATGGAAATCAATCTTTTGAAGATTATTTCTCAACACTCAAAAAACATTTTTCAGAGGAAGAAGTAGAACTTCATTATTTTCAGTCCAATCACGAAGGCGAAATTATAGACAAGTTACACGAGATTGGTTTTGCTCAAGATAAAATTACTGGAATAGTCTTGAATGCTGGAGCTTTCACACATACTTCGGTTGCAATTGGAGATGCCATTGCTAGTATCTCTACTCCTGTAATAGAAGTTCATATTTCGAATACGTTTGCCAGAGAAGAGTTTCGTCATAAAAGCTATTTAAGCAAAAACTGTATTGGTGTTATTGTTGGTTTTGGAATGGAAAGCTACCGTTTGGCACTCAATTACTTTATACATCAATTAGAGATAAAAAATTAAGATAAAATTTTGATTTATAATCTATCACTTACAACTTATCACTATGTTTTTAGATATATTTTCTGTTTTTACTAATCCACACGAAGCAAAATTATTTTTGCAACTTATTTGCGCCTTGTTCTTGGCTATTCTTTTTATTCAATCTGGTTTTAATAAAGTTTTTCGTTGGGATGAGAACTGGTCTTGGCTGGTCGAACATTTCAAAGGCTCTTATTTGGAAAAGCCTATAACCCCTCTTTTAGTCATTGTTACTATTTTTGAGGTAGCAGCAGGTGTTTTTAGTGCTATTGGAATTGTAACAATTCTACTAACAGGAGACCCAAAGTTCGCTTATATAGGAGCAGTTTTGGCAACTATTAATATTACAATGCTCTTTTTTGGACAAAGAATAGTTAAAGACTATGTTGGTGCTGCCGATTTAGTAAATTATTTTATTGTCTGTGTAATTTCAGTTTATATTTTGGGTGGATTAGCTTGAAAAATCGTATAAATACCTTTTTTGCCGTCTTTATTCCTTTGCTCCTATTGGGTGGAACTATTTTTTTGTTTTTTCACAACCCTTCAAATACTGCTCAAAACTCATTATACCCAAAATGTCCTACTTATAAACTTTTTGATATTCATTGTTTGTTTTGTGGAACTACTCGCTCACTTTATTCATTACTACATTTTGAGTTTGTAAGTGCTGTAAGGCAAAATGCTTTTCTCCTTTTAATTTTGCCTTTACTGATATATGAATTTCTGAATTTCTATTTCAAGAATTTTTTTGATATAAATTTATATCATATTCATTATTCCAACGTATTTTGGATAGTAGTTTTGATTATAGGATTTCTATTTATGATTTTGAGAAATATCGATTATTTTCCTTTTAACTTTTTCACTCCTTTTTTGTAGTTTATTCAAACTGTTTTCAAAAAACATCAAATCTTAGAAACTCTACCTACTATTATTTCATTGATTGCAAATGAATCACATCCCTCATCAACTCCAAGAAAATTCAATGATGTTGTAATATCATTTTTAGGAGTAATGCTTTCCCCCTTGTTATTCTTACAGTATCCCCAGCCATAATTCATTCTAATATTGCCCTTAACATCTGCCCAAATATCAATTCTGTGAAAATATTTTGCACATAAATCTGCATTAACAATCAAACAAGAGTTCTCAAACTCTGTATTTATAATTTCTTTCACTAATAACGAGCCATTTATAAGTAAAAACTTACCAAAGTCATTACAATCAACATTCTGAGTAACATATAAAGAACCTTCTGATTCAGAATATTCTTTTGATGTCAGATTAACCCATTCTGATTTGATATTACCTATAACCAATAAGTTTTGAGAGCTATTAATTTCTATTGAATTATCTAAGTCCCCTACAAATATCTGAGTTTTCTCATTATCTGACACTCCTATTCCATATTGTTTAAGGTCAAAGTATTTATTAATTTCTTCAACAAATTGCTCCTTAGATACAGTATGAAGAATATTCGGCAACAACTCTATTTTATCTACAGTTTTCTCTTCTTCTGTATCCTGTTTTTGTTTATCCTTAAACCAATTAAATAATTTCATAGTAACTACATTCAATAAAGTTATGGCATATTAATACTACTTCTATTCTGGAGCTTGTTTTCTAGCAATTCTGAAAAATAGATTTGGAAAAAATCTTCTCACATACAACCCTAAACGTTCTTTACCGAAAGGTTTGCCTACATAGATTTCTTTTTTCTGACTTTTGATAGCCTTTAAAATCTGAATCGCACATTTATCAGCAGGGTAGCCTTCTCCTGTGTTTTTACCCATCTTTGCAAATGTTTCTCCTGTGGCTGTGAGTGCATTGATAGCCACATTGGTACGGATAAAACCAGGAGCAATCATAGAAACTTTAATATTATCCTTATAAAATTCGGCTCTCAATCCATCAAAAAAACCATACAAAGCGTGTTTTGAACTTGCATAAGCACCACGCATAGGAGTTGATAATTTCCCCAGAACACTACTAATCACTACAAAGTGTCCGTTCTGATTTTCTACAAAATGAGGCAAAATAGCTTTAGTAAGTCCGACATAACCAAAATAATTGACTTCCATTATTTTACGATAAACTTCCATTTTGGTATCTTTTATATACGAACGCTGACTTATTCCTCCATTATGAATTAGAATATCAACTTTTCCAAAAGATGAAATAGCTTCTTTTGTTTTCTCTTCAAAATCAGATTGTGTCAAATCTAAAGGAAGAATAGCTATATTTTCTTTGTTCTGACTAGCGTTTTTCACTCGCTCTAGTTCATCACTTCTTCTTGCTGAAATAATGATTTTTGTATCAATATTGAGATTTGATAGGGCATAAACAAGCTCTTCTCCAATTCCAGAAGATGCGCCTGTAATCCAAACAGTTTTGTTTCTGAAGCAATTCATTTTTTTTATTTAATTGATATTTTATGATGAGTATTGTCTAAAACGTTTTCATAGTTATTATAAACTAAACTTAAAGCTTTCTTTTTCTATTAAGTCTGTCTTGATCAAATATGCAAAACTTAGTTTGTTCTTTAACAAAAGGCTTAATAAACTCTCAAAAAAATAATTCAAAGTTTGAGAAAGTTCGTTTAGCATTATTTAATTAAAACTTATTCAACATTTTATTTTCAGCGAAAATGAAATGTTGTTTAATA